>CAIWFK010000745.1 GCA_903911905.1 uncultured Myxococcales bacterium | reverse complement strand
CTGCTGGCCGGCCGCCTCGTAGGCACCACCCAGGTCGAAGCGCAGCGACTTCTCGACGTCGTCGCGGGCGTGCTCGCTGGTCAGCGCCTGCAGGAAGGCGTCGATGGCGCCGGCGAAGTCGCCGCGCATCACCTGCAACATGCCGATCATCGACAGGCAGTCGACTTCCTTGCGCTTCCCCACGCAGCCCTTGCGGGCGATGGTGAACTCGCTGACCGCGTCCTCCATCAGGCCCATTTCCTTGTAGGCCACGCCCAGGTCGTAGTGGGTCTCGACGTCTTCCGGTTTGACGACCTTCTCGAGCCCCTTCTTGAACTCGGCGAAGACCTCGTCGACCGACACCTGGTAGTCGTCGCCCGCCGGCGGTTCGGGCGATTGCTGCTCGAGCTCGCCCAGCTCGTTGGCCAGCTCGGCGGCCAGGTTGAACGCGTCACGCTCGCCCGTGTTCATCGGCGGCGCCGACAGCTCGTCGCTGGGTACCGCTGCCCCGCCGCCGTTCTGCGCCGCGTCGACCTGGGCCAGCAACTGCGCGGCGCGTTGGTGCTCGGGGTAGGCGATGAGCACCGTCTCGAGAATCTCGCGGGCCTCGTCGTACAGGCCCTGGTCGATGAAGAAGGTGGCCTCGTCGACCTCTTCGCTCGCCGGCTCTTCCTCGGGAGGCGCCTCGACGGCTTCCTCCTCGGGCATGGGCGTGGCCTGGGTCTGATAGTCGACCTCGTCGACCTCGGGTGCCGGTGCGGCGACGGGCTCGGGCTCGTAGGCTGGCGCGGCCGGCTCGACGTCAGAGAAGTCGTCGTCGGCCATGGTGGCCGCAGGCGAATACGTGGGCGCCGGCCGCGTGGTGGGCGTGTAGACCGGAGCGACCGTGGTGGTCTGCAACCCCCGCGGGTCGAAGGCCGGCACCATGCGCGTGGGCGCCTGGTGCTCTTCTTCGCCCAGCCCCATCGCGGGAGGCTCGTCGAACGACTCGGGCACCGGCGGGCCGTCGAGCGGTCGCTGCCCCGAGACCGAGGACACGGGAATGCCCATCGCACCGGTGTCGAGCTCGTCGGCGTCTTCGGCCAGCGAGTACTCTCCGGTGTTCGGCTCGTCGACCCCTTCGTCCTGCGTGTGCGAGGGCGAAACAAGCTCGGGCTCGGCGTTCCAGGGCTGCTCGTCGACGTCGTCGGCCACCGGTGGCGGGTCGACCGGCACCTGCGAGGCGGCCCAGGCATCGTCGGGCGTCAGGCCCACGTCGTCGGCCAGGACCTCGGGCGCATCGAAGGCCTCTTCGTGCGAGAGCGCGACCTCGGCCGAGATGACCTCGTCCTGCGACTCGTCGGGCACGATCACTTCGTCGTCGCTCGAGTCGACCAGAATCGCGTCGTCGTGGGAATGCTGGTGCGCGTCGGGGTCGGGTGCCTGCATGGGCGCCGTGCCCGCCATGCGCAGCGCCTGGAGGAAGATCGGCACCTCGGGGTGCCCGGGGTTCTGCTCGAGAATCGCCTGAAGGTACTGCTGCGCTCGCGGCGCGTCGGCGGTGCGCGTGTGCAGCCGCAACACGTTGAGCAACTGCTCGAAGGCCTGGGCGTGGTTGTTCGACGCGACGTAGATCGCGTAGGCCTTCTCGTGCGCGTCGATGTTCTCGGGCTCGCTGGCGAAGACCTTGCGCAGGTGCTCGAGCGCTTTGTCGTGCAGCCCGTACTTCACGTAGACGTCGGTCTCGGTGAGCAGCTTGCCGATGTTGTCGGGCTTCTTCGCCGCGGCCGGCACGTGCGCGGTCTGCACGGCGGTGGCCTGCGGGGCGTGCGCTTCGGTGACGCCCGTGCGACGCGCCGTCTGGGGCACGTAGGCCGGCGCCTGCATGGTCGGCATGGGCGCGGCGAATTGGGGCGGAGGCTCGCTTTCCGCGACCGGGCCCCGGCGCGCCGCCACGTCACCGTCGTTGGGGTCGAGCTGCTCGACCTGTTGCCAGACCTGCTCGGCCTCGTCGCCCTGGCCCTTCTCTTCGTAGGCGCGCGCGAGTTCCTTGTAGACGCTGATGGTCTTCGAGGTCTGGCCCAGCCCCTGGAAGGCGACGCCCAACAACCGCAGGGTGTCGATGTCGCGGTTGTCGGCCTTGAAGCAGATCTGCAGCTTGGCCAGCGCGCGCTTCTGATCGTTGCGCTGCAGGTACATCTCGGCGAGTTCGCGCGCGAGCTGCAGGTCGTTGGGCTCGAGCGTGCTCAGGCGCTCGGCCACCCGCAGGTAGTCGTCGACCCGGTTGCTGCGCTTGAGGTGTTCGGCCGCGCGCTTGAACTCGGCAGCCGCTTCGGCCGTGAGCCCTTCACGCACGAACAGATCGGCCAGCTTCACCCGCGACGCGACGTTGTCGGGGTCCAGCTCGACCATCTTGCGCAGCACCTCGAGGCTCTTCCGGGTGTCGCCCGACTTGTCGTAGTGGTTGGCGACGATCTGGTAGTACGCCATCGCCTCGCCGAGCAGCTGCAACTGCTGGTGCAGTTCGGCCAGCTTGACGTTGATCTCGAGCAGCGTCGGGTCGAGCTTGAGGACCTGCTTGTAGAGCGCGACCGCCTTCAGGAAGAAGCCGTCGTTGGTGTAGCTCTCGGCGACGCGGGTGAAGTAGACGGCCGCCTGGGCGTTGTCGTTCTTCTTCTGGTACAGCTCGCCCATCTTCTGGAGGATCCGCACGTCCTTCGGATCGGCCTCCAGGACCTTCTGGTACTCCTTGATCGCCTTGTCGTACGCCCCCTTGGCGACGAGCTTCGCAGCAGCCTCGATGATCTTGTTCTTGTCCAAGGCGGCAGCGAAGGGGCGCGAAAGGGGTCGAGAATTCCAAGGAAAACGGCTGAAGGCAGCCGTGCGACGCTACCAGACCACGCGGAACGGGCAAAGAAGCTTCCCGCCCTCCGCACGCCCGGTTCCCGCGTTCCAGTCGGGTGGCAACGACCTCAGGGGGTCTCTTCGACCGCCTTCTTCAGCCGCTGGGTGCCCGTTTCCGAGGCGTGCATGCGCTCGACGAAGCGGGTGTCGTACTGCCCTTCGATGAAGGCGTCTTCCTGCATCGCCGCCCGGTGGAAGGGAATGTTGGTGCGAATGCCCTGCACCACGTATTCGCCCAGCGCCCGCTGCATGCGCTTGATCGCCATTTCGCGGGTCTCGGCGGTGACGATGAGCTTGGCCACCAGCGAGTCGTAGAACGAGGGAATGGTGTACCCCTCGTACGCCGCCGAATCGACCCGCACGCCCAGCCCGCCGGGAGCGCTGTAGGCGGTGATCTTCCCGGGCCAGGGCGCGAAAGTCACCGGGTCTTCGGCGTTGACGCGGCACTCGATCGCCGCGCCGCGCATGGTGACGTCCTTCTGCGAGAAGGGCAGCTTCTCGCCGGCAGCCAGCAACAACTGGGTGCGCAACAGGTCGACGCCCGTCACCTGCTCGGTCACCGGGTGCTCGACCTGCACGCGGGTGTTCATTTCCATGAAGTAGAACCGGCCCTGCTCGTCCATCAGGTATTCGATGGTGCCGAGGTTGGTGTAGCCGATTTCCTGCATCGCCTTGACCGAGACCCGGCCCATTTCGGCGCGCAGCTCGGGGCTCACCCCCGGTGAGGGGCTCTCTTCGATCAGCTTCTGGTGGCGGCGCTGCACCGAGCACTCGCGCTCGCCCAGGTGCACCACGTTGCCGTGCGTGTCGGCGACGATCTGAATTTCGATGTGGCGCGGCTTCTCGACGTACCGCTCGATGTACATGTCGCCGTTGCTGAAGGCGTTGACCGCTTCGGCCGACGCGGTGGCGAACGCCGCGGCCAGCGCGCGGGGCTCGCGCACGATCTTCATGCCGCGGCCACCACCACCCGCCGCGGCCTTGAGAATGACCGGGTAGCCGATTTCCTTGGCGAAGGCCTCGGCCTCCTCGGCGCTCTTGAGCACGCCGGGGCTGCCGGGCAGCAGGGGCAGGCCCGCGGCCTTGGCCGCTTCGCGGGCGCGAACCTTGTTGCCCATCAACCGAATCAGGTCGGCGCGCGGGCCGATGAAGGTGATCTTGCACTTCGCGCACACCTCGGCGAACTCGGCGTTCTCGCTCAAGAAGCCGTAGCCAGGGTGAATCGCGTCGGCGCGGGTGATCTCGGCGGCCGACAAGAGCGCCGGCACGTTGAGGTAGCTTTCCTTCGACGGCGGCGGGCCGATGCACACCGACTCGTCGGCGAAGCGCACGTGCAGCGCGTTGGCGTCGGCGGTCGAGTGCACCGCCACCGTGGCGATGCCCAGTTCCTTGCAGGCGCGAATGACGCGGAGGGCGATTTCGCCGCGGTTGGCGATCAGGACCTTCTTGAACATGAATCGGACCTCAGCAGGCAGGCCCCTGCGACGGCCGGGGCGACTGTTTGTTCGCCCACCTCGGTGCGTGGGTCACCAGACCCAGCACTGGTGGGGCCACATCAGGGCTCGATGCGGAACAGCGGCTGGCCGAACTCGACCGGCTGCGCGTTCTGCACGAGGCACTCGGTGACCTTGCCGGCGATCTCCGACTCGATCTCGTTCATCAGCTTCATCGCCTCGACGATGCAGAGCACCTGGCCCTTCTTGACCTGGCTGCCCACCTCGCAGAACGACGGCTGATCGGGCGCGGGCGACCGGTAGAAGGTGCCGACGAAGGGGCTGGTGATGAGGTGCCCCTTCTTCTCGCCAGCCTCGGCGACCGGGGCACGCACCGGCGCCGACGAACGCGGCGCGAGGCCCGTCGAAGGCGAGTGGTGCACCGGCGTCATCACCGAGACGGCCGGCGAAGGCGCAGCCGCCGCGACGTGCTGAACCACCTGGGTGACCGGGGGCGTGCCTCGACGAATCGAGACCTTTTCCTTGCCGTTGGTCCACACCAGCCGGGTCACTTCGCTCGACTCGAGAATCTCGACGATCTGCCGCAACGCCTCGACGTCGAGCGAGGTGGGGGCAGCGCCACTTCCAGCGGTCGCGGGCTTCTTGGTTGCCATGGTGGTGGAGCTCTCTTCAGGAGGCCACGGAAACGCGGGTCAGGTACTTGCCGTCGCGCGTGTCGATCTTCAGCACGTCACCCTCGTTGACGAACAGGGGCACGTTGACCTGGTAACCGGTCTCGAGCGTCGCCGGCTTCTGCGCGCCCGACACGGTGTCGCCACGCACGCCGGGGTCGCACTTGGTGACCTTGAGCTCGACCGAGTTCGGCAGCGTGATGCCCAGCGCCTTGCCGTTGAAGAAGAGCACCGAGCAGTTGATGTTTTCCTTCAGGAAGAACTTCGAGTCACCGAGGATCGCCGCGGTGATGAAGGTCTGCTCGAAGGTCTTCTGCTCCATGAAGTGGAACTCGTCGCCCTGGGCGTAGAGATACTGCATGTCCTTCTCTTCGATGTCGGGCCGGCCCACCTTCTCGCCGCTCTTGAAGGTCGGCTGCAGCTGCCGCCCCGTGGTCAGGCTCTTGATGGTGGTGCGGGTGAAGGCCGAGCCCTTGCCCGGCTTGACGTGCTGGAAATCGAGCACCTCGAACGGCTCGCCGTCGATCTCGATCTTGATGCCCTTGCGGAATTCAGAAGTGTCGATGACGCCGGCCATGATGTCCTCAAAGGGAAAAGGTGGCGGCTGTCTACCTGCCGGCCACCATCATGACAAGCACCGACTGCTCGATGCCCGGTGCAACCTGCCGGAACATGACGACGCCGGGGCTCCCCGTGGGAAGCACCCGGCGTGTCGAACCCGCGCGGTCGTGGGGGTTACAACTCTTTGGCGATCAGCGGCGCGGTGACGCGCAGCACGTACCGGCCCTTGCCGTAGTTGGCCTGGGGCGACATGCCGAGCACCAGGAAGTAGTCGGCGTTCACCATTCGCATCAGGGTGATGCACTTCTCGGTGTTCACCGACAGTTCGGCGACCGCGCCGGTCTTCAGCGTACCGGCGACCTGCTTGAGCTGGCTGAGCACGTTGGCGAACTCGACCCACGCCGTGGCGAGGTCCAGGTCGGCAGCGGCTGCGGCCCCTGCTTCGGCCTGGTGCGTCTCGACCGCGATGCCATCGAACCCCATCACGCTGCAGGCGATGGCGCCGTCGACCGAAGAGACGATCTTCTTGAGGTGGTCGGAGAACATCGAGCGCTCAGTTGCAGCCGGGCGCGCCAGCCATGCCGTCGCAGCACACCGTCGACGACGTCGCGCCCTGGTCGGCGATGCTCTGCCCCTGCCCCGGGTAGAGGCACTGGTAGCCCTTGCGCAGGGTGGTGCACGCCCCGGTCACCGAGCGGGTGTTGACCAGGGTGATGGGGAAGTTGATGGGCTCGGAGTCCATCGGGGCGTTGCTCAGGGCCATGTGCCCCTTCGCGGTGATGCTCACCGTGAGCAGCCCGCCCGCGCTGTCGATGGAATCGAGCGCCGAGGCCACCTGGGTCGACAGGAAGTTGACCGGACCGATGGTGGTGATCGCCGCCGAGCCCTGGGTGGTGTCCAGAACCACAGCGATGGGCATGGTGAAGGTGCTCAGCTTGCCGATCTTCGGCTGCGAGGTGTAGGTGAAGACGAACGAGTCGACGATCGGTCGATCGTTGCCCTTGTCCATCACCGTCGTGCCACCCACGATGATGTCGCCCGTGTTCCCCGTGCCGGCGAGCAGCGAATAGATGCGCGGCGAGCCCCAGAATTCGGCGCCGCCTGGCGACACGTCGAGGTACCCACCCAACTGCGGGTCGGACTTGGGAATGACGCAGGTACCGTCAGACGGAATGATTCCGTTGATGACCAGGGTACCGCCAGGCGCACACCCGGCGGCGAACAGACCGACAGCCAACAGCAACGACATTCGGAAGGTCATGGAAGGCCTCACTGGTTCTGCGCAACCTGGGCGCGGTTCAGAATGCGGGGAGTGACGAAGATCAGCAGCTCGTTCTTGGTCTCGGACTCACGCGTGTTGCGGAAGAAGAAGCCGATGACGGGCAACTGCGAGAGAATCGGCAGGCCGGCCTTGGTGATCGACCCGGCGCGCACGTAGATGCCGCCGATGACCGTGGTCTCGCCGTCCTTCACGAGCACGGTGGTCTTGGCCTGCTTGCGCGAGATGCCGGGCTGGCCGTTCGCGCCGCTGTTCGACGGGTCGGGCTGGTCGTTCTCGGCCTGAATGTCCATCAGCACCGAGGCGTCCTGGGTGATGTGCGGCTTCACGTCGAGCGAGAGGCGCGCTTCGATGAAGGCCGTGTTCGCACCGGCCGCCGACACCTGGCTGAAGGGAATCGACACGCCCTGGCTGATCTTCGCCGAGACGTTGTCGAGCGTGGCGACCTTCGGCGCCGAAATGGTCTTGATCGACCCGTTCGACTCGAGGGCGGTCAACCGCAGGTTGAGCAGCGCCGCGCCACCCGCCGAGCCGAACACCAGGCCGAGCGCGCCACCGTTGCCGTCGCCGGCGCCGACCGGCAAGCTGACCGCGTAGTTCGGAATGGCCGAGACGCCCGTCGCGTTGCCGCCGGGCACCGCGCCCGTGGCCACCACCGTGTTCGGGAAGGCCAGGCCCGTGGCGTTGCCGGTTCCGGGAGACAGCGCACCCTGCCCGCCCCACTGCACGCCGACTTCACGCGCGAACCGGGTCGAGGCTTCGACGATGCGGCTCTCGATCAGCACCTGCGGGGTCTGCAGGTCGAGGCTCGAGACCAGGCTCTTCACCTTGCCCATGTTCTCGGGCAGGTCGCGCACGATGAGCGTGTTGGTGCGCGAGTCGATGGTCACCACGCCGCGCTCCGAGAGCACTTCCTTCACGCGAGCCGCCATTTCCGAAGCCGAGGCGTAGTTGACGGGCACCAGGGCCACCGACAGTTCACGCGAGAGCCGCTCGTTCTTGCGGCGCTCGGCGCGCGACTTCGATTCGTTCTCGAGCTTCTCGAGCGGAGCGACGCGAATGATGTTGCCGAACTCCTCCTTGCCCAGGCCCTTGCTGCGCAGCACCAGGTCGAGCGCCTGGTCCCACGGCACGTTGCGCAGGCGCACGGTGACCTTGCCCGACACGTCGTCCGAGACCACGATGTTCTTCTTCGAGATCTCGGCGATGATGCGCAGCAGGTTGTGAATGTCGATGTCCTTGAACTCGAAGGACACGCGCTTGCCCACGTAACCGCGACGCTGCTGGGGGGCGCCTTCCTCGGCTAGCGTGGTGGCCTCGGTGCTGAAGCCAGCCGAGTCGGTCTGCGAGACCGCCTCTTCCATCGACGCGCGGTTGCTGAACTTCCACTGCAGCAGGTTCGGCCGCTCGGTCACGACCTGGTCGAGCTGCTGACCGGCCGCGACCACCACGCGCACGCGCTGGGCCGCGCCGGGCACCGCGAACACGCTGACCATCTTCACCGGGGTGTCGAGGGCGCTGGTGTCGAGGCTGCGCTCGAGTTGGTGGGCCAGCTTCGCGTTGTCCAGGTTGAGCACCGCGCTCTTCGCGTCGGGGCGCTCGACGGTCCACTTCGCCGCCCCACCCTTGAGCTTGAGCTGCAGCGCGCCGCCCTCGGCCGATTCGACGAACTTCACGTCGACCACTTCGACTGCGCCGGCCTGAGCGGCCACGGCAGTGGTGGCCACGGGTGCTTCGGTCGCCACGCGCTGGCCGTCGATCTCGACCACCGCATCGGCGTCGTCGGCCGCGGGCGCGGCCTGCGCGGTCGGCTCGTTCTTCACCGCCTTGAAGCTGACGGCCACGCCGTCGGCCTTGCGGCGCACGTCGAAGGTCGCCCGGTTGGCGAACTCGACCACGATGCGGGTCTTGCCGTCGTGGGCACCGACGCGCACGTCACGCACGTTGCCGTCGTGCACGCGCGGGGCCTTCACCTTGCCGCCGACCGCGAAGAGGTCGAGCGCCAGGCGCGGAGGGTCGGCCAGTTCGATCACCTCGAACCGGGCGATCTCGCCGTTGGTCAGCACGCGCAGGCCCGCCGCGTTGCCGGTCACCGACTTGACGGTGGTGGCGGGCGAGGCCACCGCCTTCTCGTCGACGCGGCTCGCGATGACGGTCTCACCCGTGCCGTGCGCAGGCTCGGCGGCCGCAGCTTCCACGGGGGTGGCGTTCGCCGGCGGGTTGGCCGACGAGACGGCCGTCGGGGCCGTCGCGGCGCCTTCGATCGACACCACCAGCGTCGAGTCGACCGCCTTCACGTCGTAGTGCCGAGCGCCGTCGAGGCCGAAGAGCAGCCGGCCCACGTCGGCCTTCGCGTCGGTGAACTGCGAGGCGACGATGCCCGTGACCGGGCCGGCGCCGTCATGGTGACCCTTGATGCCGGCCACCGACGCGTTCGACACGTCGACCACCAGGCGGTCAGGGTCCTTCAGGCGGAACACGTTGAAGATCGGCGCCTGTGAACAGGCGACCGATACCTCGACGCCCGAGCCCGACGGCGAGACCTTCACCGCCTTCAGCTCGTTGCCGGCAGCGGCGTGCGCCACCCCGGCGAGGACGCCCAGCAACAGGGTGGTCTTCCACTTGGTGATCTGGCTCATTGCTCCCTCTGTCGCGCGAATCATTGGCGAAGCTTTCCGTCGAGCAGGTCGAGGACCGGGTCACTGGCCTTGTCCTGTCGAACGCACATCTGGGTCTTGTTGGGCTGCGCCTTGCCGTCGGCGCCGGTGATGAATGACGTGATGACGACACAGTCGCGAAGAATCTGGGTGACCTTGCCGCCCTGCCGCCCCACCTTCGAGTTGCGGTGAATGATGTGGCCGACGCCCGACTTGTCTTCGAGCATGCCCATGGGGTTCGAGTCGCCGCTGACCACCGCGACCACGTTGAGGTCGTTGAGGTCGTACTGGCACAGCGGCTCGTTGCAGACGACCGTCTCGCCCTGCTCGGCCTGGCCAACGCGGAAGTCGAGCGCGCTGCTGCGGAACGGGTCGCGCTTGCCGACCGGGTTGTACGAATAGTCCACGCTGGCCACGATGGTGGGGGCCGCCGCCTCGACCTTCTTCTTGGGAGCGGTGGCGGCGACGGGCGGCGGAGGAGGCGGAGCGTCCGAGCCGCACGCACTGACCACGACGGCCAGCCCGAGCGCGATGCTTCCGGTTCTGAGCATGAACATGGGGTTCACTTCTTGGCTCCCTTGGTCTCGCTGAACCGGAAGGTCGTCGCGAGGAACTCGGAGTTGAGCACGACCTTGTCGTTGTTCAACTTTGGCGTCGACAGCTTGAGGTCGGACACGTTGACGATGCGGCGGAGCCCCGCGATCTCCTGCAGGAAGCTGGCGATCTCGTGGTAGTTGCCCTGCACCGCGATGTTGATGGGAATCTCGGCGTAGAAGCTCTTGTTGCTCTCGTTGCCGGGCACCACCTTGGCGATCTCGAGGCCCGACTTCTTGCCCACGTCGTTGAGCTGGGCGATCAGCTCTTCCAGGTCCTTGCGTTCGGGCAACTGGGTGAGGGCTTCCTGCAGCCGCTGGTCGAGCGCGTCCATTTCCTTGCGGCGCTCCATCAGGTTGTCGGCGAAGGCCTGCTTCTCGGCCAAGGTGCGATCAGCCGCCTGCTGCTGCGACTGGAGCATGGTGATCTGGTCGGCGATGGGCTGAATGAGCCCGAAGAAGCAGCCGGCGGTGATGACGATGATCAGACCGGCGACCAGGCCGATCTTCACGGGGAGCGCGAGCTTGTTGATGCGTTCGATCAGCTGTTCCATGGCGCTTCCTTCAGATCGCGTAATTCACGTTGATGGCCAGCTCGAACCTGACGTTGCGCTGCGAGCTGCCGATGCGCGTCGACTGACTCGCCGGCCCCATTTCCGCGGCCGACGTCTTGAGTTCGATGTTGTTGAAGAAGTAGCCGACCTGGGTGCCTTCGAAGTCTTCGATCGCGTTGCCGTTGACCAGCTCGACGCGAGCCCCGCCGTCCTTCTTCTTCTCGACCACGCGCCCCATGCCCTTGGGCGTCCAGCAGACGGCGTTGAGCGCGCGCATGAAGTCCGACACGTCTTCGAGGCTCTCGGCCTGGCCCAGCAGCTTGAGCGCCAACGCCTTCTCGTCGAAGTCCGACACCCACACCTTCTTGGGGATCGCGGTGGCCAACGCGTCGAGCAGCTTGACCGGGCCGCCGCGCTTCTTGCGCAAGTCGTCGAGCACCTTGAGCTTGTCCTCGACCTCCTTCTTGCGCTTGTTGAGGTTGTTCACCTCGCCGATCACCTTCTCGAGCTGACCGATGCGCGCGTTGGTCTCGTCCAGCTTGCGCTGGTTCAAGTCCTTCGTGTTCTGCATGGTCACGTACCAGTACCCGTTGCCGATCATCGTGATGAGCGCGAGCCCCACGACGACGACCACGTACTGGCGGCCGGCCACCCGTTTCTGCACCTGCCGGACTGGCAGGAGGTTGATGCGAATCATCGCCATCGCGTGTGTCTCCTGATCAGTCCAGCTTGTCGCCGGGCTTGCGCAGCGCCAGTCCGACGGCCACCGCGGCCTGGGGAGCGACGTCCATGATGAAGGCCGGGTCGAACTTGCGGTTGTCGATCTCGATCTTCTTGAAGGGGTTCATGATCTCGACCGGCACGCCCACGCGCGACTCGATCGTCTTGAAGAGCGCCGGCACCTTCGCCGTGCCGCCCGACAGGTAGACGCGGGCGAAGTTCGAATCGGCCGCCGTGCCGGCGTAGAAGTCGAGCGAGCGCTGAATTTCGCCGGCCACCTGCTCGGCGACCTGGCCCATGACCTTCTCGACTTCCTGGGGCACGACCGCGTCGGCGTCGGCGCGACCACCACCGACCTTCAGCGCCTCGGCCTCTTCGTACGAGACGTTGAGCTGCTTCTGAATTTCTTCGGTGAACTGGTTGCCACCGATGGTGACGTCGCGGGTGAAGGTGGTGACGCCACCCGACACGATGTTGATGTTGACCACCGCCGCCCCGGCGTTGATCAGCACCACCGTCTCGTTCTGCGGAATCTCGTAGTTCGCCGAGAAGCAGTTCTGCACCGCGAAGGCGTCGACGTCGACGACCACCGGCATCAGCCCCGCTTCCGACACGACCGACGTGTAGTCGTTGATCATGTCCTTCTTGGCGGCGACCAGCAGCACGTCCATCTGGCCGGTGGCGTCGTTGGCGTCAGGGCGCAGAATCTGGGTGTCGAGGTTGACGTCCTTGATGTCGAAGGGAATGTGCTGTTCGGCCTCCCACTGAATGGCCTCTTCGAGCTCTTCCTGCGACATGCGCGGCATCGAGATCTTCTTGATGATCACCGAGTGGCCGCTGACGCCGATCGCCACTTCCTTCTGCTTGACCTTCAGCTCGCCGAGCAGTTCCTGAATCGCCTGCACGATGGCGGTCGAGTTCATCAACGCGCCGTCGACGATCGCTTCGGGGGGCAGCGGCTTCATGCCGAAGCTCTGCAGCGCGTAGACGACCTCGCCCCGCCGACGCTGCTCTTTGAGCTGGATGAGCTTCACACCGGAACTTCCGATGTCGAGGCCCAGTGCCAGTTTGCCCTTCGCCATGGAGTGCTGCTCCTTCTTGCTCGAGTGGACCTGAGCCTACGGCCCTTCCGGTGAACTGCGAAAAAAACGGCGAAACTCGCTTCAGCCCTCGTCGTCGTCGGTGAACACCTGCTCGCGATCGGTCACCTTCAGGCCCAACGCGAGAATGATCTTCCGCTTCGTGTCGAGGCGACAGGGCGCCCCCTTCTCGACGCGGTCGATGGTCAACACCGACAACCCCGATCGGCGGGCGAGTTCGGCCTTCGACAGCAGCCGGTCCTCACGCAGGGTCTGCACGCGGTTCGTCTTCTTCTGGTCGTCATCGCCGCTCATCGAGACGCGATGCTGGATCGCCTGAACCTCCAAGTCAACTCGAGTGATCACTCTTTGACCCTATAATTATGCGTCAAAGATATGTAGGTATGCGACTGACTGTGGGTACGAATCATCGCACCACCACGAATGGTGGAGCCGCGGCGCGCTTTTTTCGGCTTTTTCTTTTTGGCGAGACGCCGCTTCAGCGGCCTTTTTCGCCTTCGGCGTCGGCGTCGATGCCGTAGTCCTTGAGCTTGTAGAGCAGCGCGCGGTGCGAAATTTCGAGCAGCTCGGCGGCTCGGGTGCGATTGCCGCGCGTCTTCTGCAGCGCCGCGCGAATGAAGCGCTCTTCCACCGTGTCGACGGCCCGCTTGAGCGAGAACTGCATCTGCTCGGGCGTGGGCAGCTCGAGCGCCGCGGGCGTGGTCACCTCGGGCGCGCTCTGCGACGCCGACCAGATCTTCTCGGGCAGACACTGCGGCGTGAGCACCGTCTCGTCGGTCAGCAACACCGCGCGCTCGACGGCGTTCTCGAGTTCGCGCACGTTGCCCGGCCACGCGTACGACGCCAGCAGTTCCTGCGCCTCGGCCGAGAAGGCCGTCACGGCCGGCTCGCGGTTGAAGGCGCGGTTGAAGCGCTCGAGGAACACGCGCGCCAGCGCCAGCACGTCGCCCTTGCGCTCTCGCAGCGGCGGCACCTTCAACTGCACCACGTTCAAGCGGAAGTAGAGGTCTTCGCGGAACTCGCCCTTCTCGACCTGCTTGCCCAGGTCACGCAGCGAGGCAGCCACCACGCGCACGTCGACCTTCTCGGCGCGGTTCTCACCCACCGGGCGAATTTCGCCTTCCTGCAGGAAGCGCAGCAGCTTCACCTGCGCCGCCATCGGCAGCTCGCCGATTTCGTCGAGGAACAACGTGCCGCCGTCGGCGTCGCTGAACATGCCGCGCTTGGCCACCCGCGCGTCGGTGAAGGCGCCTCGCGCGTGACCGAACAGCTCGCTCTCGATGAGCCCGGCAGGGAAGGCACCGCAGTTGACCGCCACGAAGGGCATG
>CAIWFK010000744.1 GCA_903911905.1 uncultured Myxococcales bacterium | reverse complement strand
CGGCGCAGCTCGGCGAAGACGATGCGCATCGATTCCGACACGCCGACCAGGTCGCCGTAGGTCTCACCGCCGTCGAGCTCGACCTCGGTCTCGGTGGTCTTCTGCTTCAACGTCAGCCGGGTCTTGCCCAGGTCGATGCGGTCGCCGGGCTCGAGGTAGGCCTGCAGCACCAGCCGGCCGGCGAGGAAGGTGCCGTTGCGGCTGGTCAGATCGCGCAGCAACAGCCCCCGCGGGGTGCGTTCGATCTCGAGGTGGCGCCGGCTGACGGTGTTGTCGCTCAAGACCAGGTCGTTGCTCGCGTCAGACCCGATGCGCACCAGGCCCTGCAGTGCCGAGACCTTCTTGCCCTTGTCAGGGCCGCCGACCACCTCGACGGTCCACTCGCGAATGGGCACCCGGGAGATCGTGTCTCCGGGAATCGTCACGGACTCCGTGGTCTCGACCATGGTGGCCGGACTGTAGCCGTGGCGAGCGCCTCACGGAATGGTCGTGTCGAACTCCTGCGCGCCCCGTCGAACCCGCACGGGCACGGGCGTGGCCTGCAGGCGCTTGCGGGCCAGCAGCGACCGGCTGGCGGGCACGCCGTCGACGGTGATGATCAGGTCGCCGCTCTCGATGCTGGGCGCGGTCGGCGCCTTCACCACCCACAGCCCCGGCGGCTGCTTCGCCACCTTCGCGGCCTGGGTGTCGGTCAGCCACGGCGTCAGGTAGCGCGCGCGGTTCTGCAGCCAGAGCTCGGCGGTCAACGCATCGAACGAGGCCACCTCGCGGTCGGGGAAGCCGGCGGTCAGCGCGGGGCTCTCGGCCAGCACCACCGCCTCGGGGGGGCCCACCTGATCGCCGGCCGTCGCGAGCACCCGTCGCGTGGCCTCGACCGCCAGCCGTTCGACCAACGAGGTGAGGGCGGGTGCCGGGTCGAACTCGGCCTCGGGCGGCGCTTCCTGAAATGGGTCGGTGTGGGTCTCGCCGTCGACCTCGACCAGCACCTGGCGATCGGCTGGAGCGAGCACCTCGGCGTGCCCCACCCAGGTAGTCTCTTCGAGTGCGCTGGCGGCCCGGGCCCGGCCCTTCGCATCGCGGGCTTCCTGGGTCGAACTGGCGACCCGCTTCTCGACCTGAATGCGCAAGATGACCGACCGGGCCGGCAGCACGCCCGACTTGATCAGCTGCGGCAGGGCCGTGCACCCCACCCACGAGTCCTCTTCCCACTTCATGACCTGGAACTCGGTCGGCCCGACGATCTGCAGGCGGCTCGACGCTTCACCCAGCACCGCGGAGACCGCGCGCTGGCCAACCTCGAAGGTGCGCCAGTCAGGGGGCGCCCAGCCGGTCAGCTTCACCGGGTAGACGACGATCGCCGCGGCGTTCAGTGGCGTCTTCGGTCGATGGGTCTGCACCCTCACCGAGGCGCAGCCCGCCAGCACCACCAGCACCCCCCAGAGCGGCCTCATGCAGCGGCAATCTATGCGGCTCGTTGGGTGGGGAAGCGGGGAAAAAACGGGTGCCGGCCTGTTCAGCTTTCCTCTCGCGAGCACGCCCCCGGGGTCCAGCGTCGGACAGCCACGGATCTTGTGTCGGGAGGACGGCAAACGGGCCGGCACCCACCACAGTCGTAACATGGCCCCAGCAGCTCGTCACATCGCCGCCTGTGACATCTCTGTGGAGTTGAATTCATGAGCCGTTTCATGTGCTTCGGGTAGGGTGAGGGCAGGTGCGAGCCCTCCTGACCCCGGCCCTGGCAGCGCGAAACGCGGGTGCGTATTCCGCCCACTTTCAACGCCTGTCAGCGAGCGAGCGGGTGGCCTACCTGGCGGGTCTTCGCTTCGACGATCTGCCCGTGCACCTGGCGGCG
>CAIWFK010000743.1 GCA_903911905.1 uncultured Myxococcales bacterium | reverse complement strand
GGCAATCTCATCCATCACCTGAGACGGGTGGGTGTACGCCATCGGCACGCCCAGGGCCTGCGCGAAGCGCTGCGTCACCTGCCAGTCGGCCAGCCCCGCCAGCGGCTTCATCACCTCGCGCACCCGCGAGATGCGGCGCTCGGCGTTGGTGAAGGTGCCGTCCTTCTCGAGGAACGACGAGCCGGGGAAGAAGACGTGCGCGTACTTCGCGGTCTCGTTGAGGAAGAGGTCGTGCACCACCACGCATTCCATCGCCTCGAGCCCCGCCGTCACGTGCGCGGTGTTGGGGTCGCTCTGCGCGATGTCTTCGCCCTGCACGTAGAGGCCCTTGAAGGTGCCGCTGACCGCTTCGTCGAGCATGTTGGGAATGCGCAGGCCCGGCTGACCCGACAGCGGCACGCCCCACAGGCTCTCGAAGAGCGAGCGGGTGGCCTCGTCGCTCACGTGACGGTAGCCGGCGAACTCGTGGGGGAACGAGCCCATGTCACAGGCACCCTGCACGTTGTTCTGCCCGCGCAGCGGGTTCACGCCCACGCCGTCGCGACCGATGTTGCCGGTGGCCATCGCCAGGTTGGCCATGCCCATCACCATGGTCGAGCCCTGGCTGTGCTCGGTGACGCCCAGGCCGTAGTAGATGGCCGCGTTGTCGGCAGTGGCATACAGCCGCGCCGCCGCGCGCACGTCCCTGGCCGGCACGCCGGTGATGGCCTCGACTGCCTCGGGCGCATGGCGGGTCTCGGCGATGAAGCGCGCCCAGCGCTCGAACTCGCCCAGGTCGCAGCGCTCCTTCACGAAGGCCTCCTTCACCAGGCCCTCGGTCACCACCACGTGGGCCAGCGCGTTGACCAACGCCACGTTGGTGCCGGGCGTGAGCGCCAGGTGGAAGGCCGCCTCGACGTGCGGTCCCTTCACCAGGTCGATGCGGCGCGGGTCGGCGACGATGAGCTTCGCTTGGGAACGCAGGCGGCGCTTGAGGCGCGAGGCGAACACCGGGTGCGCGTCGGTGGGGTTGGCACCAATCAGCAGCACCACGTCGGCCTTCGCCACCGATTTGAAGTCCTGCGTGCCGGCCGAGGTGCCGTAGGTCTGCTTGAGCCCGTAGCCGGTCGGCGAGTGGCAGACGCGCGCGCAGGTGTCGACGTTGTTGTTGCCGAAGCCCGCGCGAATCAGCTTCTGCACCAGGAAGGTCTCTTCGTTGGTGCACCGCGAGCTGGTGATGCCGCCCACCGAGTTCACCCCATACGTCTGCTGCAGCCGGCGGAACTCACTGGCCGCGTGGGCGAAGGCTTCTTCCCAACTGACCTCGCGCCAGGGGTCGGTGATGCGCGCGCGAATCATGGGCCT
The DNA here is from genome assembly GCA_903911905.1 of uncultured Myxococcales bacterium. GTDB lineage: Bacteria > Myxococcota > Myxococcia > Myxococcales > Myxococcaceae > Xiheilimnobacterium > Xiheilimnobacterium phototrophicum. The sequence continues at coordinate 7,493 of CAIWFK010000743.1, read as the reverse complement.
GGTGATGCGCTCGTGGTGCGTGGCGTAGCCCCAGGCGAAGCGGCCCTTCACGCACGAGTGGCCTTCGTTGGCCTTGCCGGCCTTCGAGGGCACCATGCGCACCACGCGGTCGCCGTGCGTCTCGGCGCGGAAGCCACAGCCGACGCCGCAATAGGCACAGGTGGTGAGCACCGAATTGGTGGGCGTGCCCTGCTCGATGACCGACTTCTCGTTGAGCGTGGCGGTGGGGCAGGCCTGCACGCAGGCGCCGCACGAGACGCACTCACTCGACAGGAAGTCCTCCGTGCCGGTGGCCACCTTCGAATTCAAACCGCGCCCGTCGATGGTGAGCGCGAACGTGCCCTGCACCTCTTCACAGGCCCGCACGCAGCGCGAGCACACGATGCACTTCGACGAATCGAAGGTGAAGTACGGGTTGCTCTGGTCTGTGGGTTCGGTGCGGTGCTTTTCGCCGCCCTGGGGGTAGCGGACCTCGCGCAAGCCGACCGCGCCGGCCATGTCCTGCAGTTCGCAGTCGCCGTTGGCCGAACAGGTCAGGCAATCGAGCGGGTGGTCCGAGACGTACAGCTCCATCACGCCACGGCGGAGCGCAGCCAGTCGCGGCGTCTGGGTGTGCACGACGAGGCCCTCTTCGACCAGCGTGGTGCACGAGGCGGGCGTGCCGCGTCGACCATCGATTTCCACCAGACACAGCCGGCAACTGCCGAAGGCCTCGAGCGAGTCGGTGGCGCACAGCTTCGGAATCGCCGTGCCCACGTTGGCGGCGGCGGCCATCAGCGAGGTGCCCTTCGCGGCGGTGACCTTCACCCCGTCGATGGTCAGGGTGACCGTCTCGGTGCTGCTTCGCACCGGCGTCCCGAAGTCGGGTTCTTTCTCGAGCGTCATGAGGTGGACCTCGGCGCAAAGGCGGCAGGGAAGTGGGTCAGCGCACTCATCACCGGCATGGGCGTCAGCCCTCCCAGCGCGCAGAGCGAGGCGTCGGTGAGCACGGTGCACAGTTCCTTCACCAGCGCGAGGTTCTTCTCGGGCTCGAGGCCGCGCGCGACCTGGGCCAGCGTCTCGGCGCCGCGGGTGCTGCCGATGCGGCAGGGCGTGCACTTGCCGCAGCTCTCCTTCGCGCAGAACTCGAAGGCGAACGCGGCCTGCCGCGCCATGTCGACCGTGTCGTCGAAGACCACGATGCCGGCGTGACCGACCAGCCCACCCGCCGAGGCCATCGCCTCGTAGTCGAGCGGGGTGTCGAGCAGCTTCACCGGGAAGTACGCGCCCAGCGGGCCGCCGACCTGCACCGCGTGCACGGGCCGACCACTGGCGGTGCCTCCACCCCAGTCCATCACCAGCTCGCGCAGCGTCACGCCGAAGGGCACTTCGAAGAGGCCACCGCGCTTCACGTTGCCGCCCACCTGCACCGGCATGGTACCGCGCGATTTCGCCACGCCCTGGGCCTGGTACGCCGCTGCGCCCTCGGCCACGATGAAGGGAACGGCCGCGAGCGTCAGCACGTTGTTCACCAACGTCGGCGCGCCGAAGAGCCCGGCGTGCGCGGGCAGGGGAGGCTTGGCGCGAACTTCTCCCCGCTTGCCCTCGAGGCTCTCGAGCAGCGACGTCTCTTCACCGCACACGTAGGCGCCGGCGCCCACCCGCACCTCGACGTCGAAGGCCGGGCCGAGGAGTCTTTCCGCCCGCCACAGCTCGATGGCCCGACGGAGCACCGACACCGCCCGGGGATATTCGGAGCGCACGTAGACGAAGCCGCGGCTGGCCCCCACCGTCAGTGCGGCGATGGCCATGCCCTCGAGCAACACGAAGGGGTCGCCTTCCATCAACATGCGATCGGCGAAGGTACCGCTGTCGCCTTCGTCGGCGTTGCAGACCACGTATTTCTGTGGAGCGGTGGCCTGCGCGACCGTGCGCCACTTGATGCCTGCGGGAAACCCGGCGCCGCCTCGACCGCGCAGGCCCGAGGCCAGGACCTCGTCGAGCACCGCGCTCGAACCCAGCTCGCGAGCGCGGGCCAGCCCCTCGAGTCCGCCGTTGGTGCGGAAGTCGGTCAGCGAGAGCGGGTCGATGAGGCCGACGCGCGAGAAGGTGAGCCGGTGCTGCTTTGCGAAGAGAGGGAGTTCGGTCGTCACTCCCAGCGAACGCGGGTGTGCGCCGCCTTCGAAGAACCTCGCCTCGAAGAGGGAGCTCACCTCATCGACACGCACCGGGCCGTACGCGACGCGGCCCTCTTGCGTCTCGACCTCGACCATTGGCTCGAGCCAGAGCAGGCCGCGAGTGCCGGTGCGCACCACTTCCACGGGCACGCCACGCGCAGCCGCTTCCTTCACGATGGCGCTCGCCACGTCATCCGCACCGACGGAGCAGGCCGCAGCGTCGGCAGGCACGAAGACCTTCATGACGCGGGCTCCAGGCGTTTCACCAGCGCGTCGGCGCGCGGCTCGTCGAGTCGGCCGATGAGTTCGTCGCCCACCAGCGCAGCCGGCCCGAGTGCGCAGTTGCCCAGACAGAAGACCTCTTCGACGCAGACGTGCGGGTGTTTGGACTGGAGGTGCGCGGCGATGCGCTCGCTGCCCACGGCCTGGCACGCCTCGGCGCGACAGAGCTTGAGGCTCGGCGCTGCCGGCGGAGTGGTGCGGAAGTCCGAATAGAAGCTGATGACTCCGCGAACTTCGGCCTTCGACAGGTTGAGCGCGTGCGCGAGCATCGGCACCGCGTCTTCGTGCACGTAGCCGAAGCAGTGCTGCAGGTCGTGCAGCAGCGGCAGCAAGGCGCTGGCGGCTGGAGCGCCCGGGGGAAGAAAGGCCTGACGGGCTGCAAGCTCGGCCGAGATTCGGGCGCGGGCGAGGTCTTCGCTCCAGCGAACGGGGGTGCTCATGACGACGAGGACTCTGCTCCGCTCTCCAGAGGGAGACAAGGAAGGGGCGTCGGCGTTTACGACGTGGTGCGGCGTAGATTCGGCGCGGTCGAGGTCTCTCTTCGAGCGTGCACGATTGAGCCGAATGATGCGGTGGGGCTCGACGTGAAGACGCCTCCGGGGTTGGCGGCGACGGCGTGATGACCGCGCCGTGCTGGCGCTGCCTGCCAGCCCGTCCTCGACGATCACTGGGGTCACCAGGGTCATCGGAGTGACGTCGCCGAAACGAGGCACTTTGGCTGAGTTGTGGTCCGCCCCGTCGACCAGAATCCAACCGAAGGGTCCGGACTTCGCTTCGAGGTCGAGGGCACGCACGCGACGCGCAGGGAGGCGCGCCCCAAAGCAGACCGCCTGCCCCTCAGGCGTTTCCAGCCGTCCCCAGCCCACCGTCTTCTCGCCGTGGCGGCGGGCGAGTTCGCGGAACAGCTCGGCGTCAGGCGCTTCCTTCAGCGCTTTCTTGCGTGCCATCCCGCTGAGCGCTCATTCGTCGCCCTCGGCGGCAAGCCCCTCGCTCAAACCCGCACCATCGATGTGGGTCTTCTCCGCGCCTTCTCAAAAATCTCGATCCGGGCGTGCACTCCTCGTTCGAGTGACGTGGGCCTCATGTCGTAGAGTTCTGAAGTGCCCCGAGTTCTGACCTTCTTGCTCGTCTGCGTGGCTGTCTCCGGTTGCATCGATTTCGATCTCCTCGAGCAGCTCGAGATGTTGCGGCTCGCGGACGCGGGGGTCGACGCTGGTCACTTTGATGCTGGAGATCTCTCCACCGATGGTGGGGCCGCGGCTGGCGGTGGCGTCTCGACAGGAGGCGGGTCAGGTACCGGTGGCGGAATCTCGAGCGGTGGTGGCGCGGCCAGTGGCGGAGGTGCATCGAGCGGTGGCGGCGCACCCAGCGGTGGCGGCTCTGCGAGCGGAGGTGGTGTGGCGAGTGGCGGCGGCGCACCCAGCGGTGGCGGCTCGGCGAACGGAGGTGGTGTGGCGGGTGGCGGTGGCTCCTCCATTGGCGGAGGTGCATCGAGCGGTGGCGGCGCAGGCGGGGGCGGCGTCGTTGACGCAGGGTGCCCAGCCGAAATGGTCACGACCCATGATGGTGGGTGTATCGACCGCTACGAAGCGTTCATCACTTCGGAGGGGACGTTTTCGCGAGCAGGTGTCTTCCCGGCGAACTTCTTGACGAGCGCCGAGGAGCAAGCCGCCTGCGCGCTCATGGGTAAACATGTTTGCACCGAGGCCGAGTGGGTCAGCGCGTGCGAAGGCCCCTCAGGTTTCCGGTACCCGTATGGGAACACCTCCTCGTCCACCGCCTGCAACGGGCTGGACGCGCTGGTTCATGGCCCTTCCTTGAGCGGTCAATTCACGAACTGCGTCGGGGGCTACCCGGGGCTCTTCGACCTGAGCGGAAACCTCGCGGAACGGACTTCGACGTGCGACGGCGGAACCTGCCGCGTTCACGGAGGTTCCTACCTGACCACGGCCGACGGGGGGTTGGACTGCACGACCGGCTTCGACGTCCCTGCGAGCAACCCAGGCGACATCGGCTTTCGCTGTTGCCGGTGACGGCACGTTTTCCGCCTCGTGGTTAGATGTTCGTTCCATGTCAGCCATCACCGGCGCCCGCCTCGAGCGAATCACCTCGTCTCCCCGCTTTCGCGACGGGGCCTTCCGCAACACCGCGCCCGTGGGCCCCGGCCTCAAGGGCAACCCGCTGCCCATCATGGGCGAGTACTTCTTCGGCACCGAGGTACGCGTGCCCAAAGCGTCGTTGCCGGTCATCGACCCGCGTGAAGGCTGGGCCCGCCGCGTGGACACCGGCTTTCGCATGACGTGGCTTGGCCACAGCACGGTGCTGCTCGAGCTCGACGGCCTGAAGGTGCTGACCGACCCGGTGTTCGGCCTTCGCGCCTCGCCGATGCGCTTCGCCGGCCCCAAGCGCTTCCACCCGGTGCCGGTCACCATCGCCCAGTTGCCCAGGCTGGACGCGGTGCTGCTCAGCCACGACCATTACGATCACCTCTGCCGCGACACGATGAAGGAACTGGCCTCGATGGAGGTCCCCATCGTCACCGCGCTCGGCGTCGGCGCGCACCTCGAGCGGTTCGGCATCGCCGCGAAGCGAATCACCGAGCTCGACTGGCACCAGTCTCACGAACTGGGCGGCGTTCGCTTCACCGCGCAGCCGGCGCAGCACTTCTCGGGGCGCGGCCTGCACGATCGCAACTCCACCCTCTGGGCCTCGTGGGTCATTCAGACCAACCAGCACAAGGTCTTCTTCAGCGGAGACACGGGGCTGACCGAAGAGTTCCGCGACATCGGCAAGGCGCACGGCCCCTTCGACCTGGTGATGCTCGAGGTCGGCGCATGGAACGAGGCCTGGGGCGACATTCACCTGGGCCCGAAGAACGCGCTTCAGGCCTTCGACATGCTGGGCGGTGGCACCTTGTTCCCCGTGCACTGGGGCACCTTCAACCTCGCGCTCCACGCGTGGGACGAGCCGGCCGAGACGCTGCTCGCCAACCAGGGCTCGCGCCGCATCATCACGCCGCGATTGGGCCTGCCGGTCGAGCCGCGCACGCTCGAGGGCGTCACGCCGTGGTGGCGAGAGGTCGGCGCCGAGCGGGTCAAGAGCCTGACCCCCGAGTCGGCCTGACTCAGGGTTCCCAGTCGAACTTCGCGCTGCAGTCGACGTGCGCCGTCTCGCAGAAATACGTCTTCACCGCGTCGAACTGCATGAAGTCGTAGTCGTACTCGACGCCGTAGCTGATGAAGATTTCGCTGCCCTTCGGAATGTCGCGGGTGGCCTGGAACACCACGTACGGCCGGTGACAGGCGAAGAGCCCCTGCGCGTTCTGGAACGTGGTCTCGACGCCGTTGATGCGCCGGGGCGCGAAGTTGGTCTTGCTGGCGTGGCCGCCGTACACCGTGCCGTCGAGGGCGTCGTACGGCCAGAGGTCGCTGGCGCCGCACGCCGGCACCGCGAAGAGGTAGCCGCGGTGTTTCACCTGGCGCTGCAGCACCAGCAGCCCGCCCATCTCGGCGAAGATCTGCCCGCGCTTGAGGTCTTCGGCCGCGAACAGCCCGTCACCCGCGCCGGGAATGTGCGAGGGCGCCGCGAAGGTCAGGTGGTCGAGCGCGGTGTCCCCCAGGAAGATACGGGTGCGAAAGAGCCACGCCAGGCCGGCCGGAATTCCCAGCGCGAGCGCCAGCGTCACGCCCAGCGCCAGTCGCATCGGTCGCGTCTTGAACATCGTCAGCCCACCCGTGCCGTGCGCATGAAGGGCAGCGTAGCCAAACCGTCACCGGAACCAACGATTCACACCTCGACGTCGAGGCGATGCGCGAGCGCGGCCACCACCTGCACGTCCTGGTCGGCCTGCACCACCATCGACCGCCCCTGACCTGGAAGCCGCGGCGCGCCGGAACCCCAGTTCGCGTTGGCCACGGTCAGCTCGAAGGTCGCCGCCAGCTCGAGCAGTTGCTCTTCGCGCGTGTCGAGCCGGTCGCTGACCCACGCGCTGGGAAAGAGCAGCAGGTCGCAGGCCTGCAACACGTCGTGCGCTTCCTCGGCGACGAAGTGGAGGTCGAAGCAGATGGCGGCGCTCAGGCGCAGTCCGTGACGTTCGACGAGCGGGAAGGGCCGGTCGCCCGGCGTGGCCCAGGTCTCGGGGTACCAGGGGTGGCGCTTGCGGTAGTGCAGCCAGGTCGACCCATCGGGCGCCACGCCGAGCAGCGTGTTGAAGCACTGCTCGCCGACCCGTTCGATGACCGGTCCCGCCACGTCGCAGCCGCAGGCGCGCGCGAGCTCGTGCAGCCGGGCCGCTCCCTGCGCCACCGTCTCGGCGAAGGGCGTGAGGTCGAAGTCCATCTCGGGCGAGACGTAGCCGGTGAAGGTGGTCTCGGGCAGCAGCACCAGGTCGGTGCTGCCCGGCTCGACCAGGCGCTTCACCAACCCCACCTGGGCCGCGACCGAATTCCACCGCGCGGGCAGCTCGAGCACGCTCAGCCGCACGTCACGGCTCCTTCACGTCGAGCGCGTGATGATTGACGGTCAACACCGGGTCTGCGCTCAAGGTCAGCGCCAGCAACGAGAGGAACATGGCGGCGAACAAAAGCACGGGCGTCGCGCGACCGCACGGCCAGTGCTAGCACCCGATCTCGTGACCCCGACCCTCGCCTCGTGGCTCGAACTGTCGAAGACCGCCTGGGTCACCAACGTCGCCAGCTTTCGCGCCGTCGCGGGCAGCGGCCGTCGGGTGGGCGCGGTGCTCAAGGGCAATGCGTACGGCCACGGCCTGACCCCGACCCTCTCGGTGGTGCACCCGCTGGTCGACGTGCTCTACGTCATTCGCCCCAGCGAGGCGCTCGCCATTCGCGCGTGGGAACGGGACCAGGGCGCCCCGAAGCGCGACGTGCTGGTCATCGGCGCGGTCACGCCGGGGGAATGTGTCGAGCTCGCTCGCCACGAGGTGGAAGTGGTCGCCGCCAGCGTGGAGTTCGCGCACGTGCCGCCGGCGCTCGCCGCGCACCAGGTGACGCTGCGCGTGCACGTGCACCTCGACACGGGCCTGGGCCGCGAAGGGTT
>CAIWFK010000742.1 GCA_903911905.1 uncultured Myxococcales bacterium | reverse complement strand
TCGATGCCCTGGCCGATGCGAATGGGCCCCGACCCGAGAATGACGATCTTCTTGCGGTCGGAAGGCGGCGCTTCGTCTTCTTCCTCGTACGTCGAGTACAGGTAGGGCGTGTAGGCCTCGAACTCGGCCGCGCAGGTGTCGACGCGCTTGTAGACGGGCCGCACGTTCAGCTTCCACCGCAGCTCGCGCACCTTCGCCTCGGTCCACCCGACCTGCGAGGCCAACTGGGCGTCCGAGAAGCCGCGCGACTTGAGCCCCTTGAGCTCGGCGGCCGACAGGTTCTCGAGCGTCTTCACCTGCTCGAGCTCGTCGACCAGCGCCTTCAACTGCCGCAGGAACCACGGGTCGACGTTGGTCAGCGCCTGCACCGCTTCGACCGTCATGCCCGCGCGGAAGGCCTCGAACATCACCATGGGCCGGTCGGGCGTGGGCACGCGCAGCAGTTCTTCGCGCTCGGCGGCGGGGCGCTTGAGCGCGTCGGCCTTCGAGGGAATGGGCAGGCGACCCTGCTCGAGCGAGCGCAGCGCCTTCAAGTACGACTCGCGGAAGGTGCGGCCGATGGCCATCACCTCGCCCACCGAGCGCATCATGGTGCCCAGGGTGCGAGAGGCGCCGGGGAACTTCTCGAAGTTGAACTTCGGCACCTTCACCACCACGTAGTCGATGGCCGGCTCGAACGAGGCCGGCGTGTCGCGGGTGATGTCGTTCTTGAGCTCGTCGAGCGTGTACCCGAGGGCCAGCTTCGCGGCGACCTTGGCGATGGGGTAGCCGGTGGCCTTGCTGGCCAGCGCCGAGCTGCGTGACACGCGCGGGTTCATCTCGATGACGACCATGCGGCCGTCCTTCGGGTCGATGCCGAACTGCACGTTGCTGCCGCCGGTGTCGACGCCGATTTCCCGCATGATGGCGAGCGACGCGTCGCGCATGCGCTCGTATTCCTTGTCGGTCAGCGTCTGGGCCGGCGCCACCGTGATGGAGTCACCGGTGTGCACCCCCATGGGGTCCAGGTTCTCGATGGAGCAGACGATGATGCAGTTGTCCTTCGAGTCGCGCACCACCTCGAGCTCGTACTCCTTCCAGCCCAGGACCGACTCGTCGATTTGAATGCTGGTGACCGGGCTGGCGGCCAGGGCCGCGGGCGCCATCTGCTCGAACTGCGCCTCGTCGTACGCGATGCCGCCGCCGGTACCACCGAGGGTGAACGAGGGGCGAATGATGGCCGGGTAGCCGGTGGTCCGCACCAGCGCGCGCGCCTCGTCCATCGTGGTGGCGATGCCGGCGCGGGGCAATTCGAGCCCAATCTTTTCCATCGCCTGCTTGAAGAGCTTGCGGTCCTCGGCCTTGTTGATGGCCTCGAGCGACGCGCCGATGAGCTTCACGCCGTACTTCGCCAGAATGCCCTGCTCGGCCAGCGCCTTGGCCAGGTTGAGCGCGGTCTGCCCGCCCATGGTGGGCAACAGCGAGTCGGGTCGTTCCTGGGCGATGATGCGTTCGGCGGCCTCGACGGTGATGGGCTCGAGGTAGGTCCGGTCGGCGAAGTCCGGGTCGGTCATGATGGTCGCCGGGTTCGAGTTGAGCAGCACCACCTCGACGCCTTCTTCCTTCAGCGCCTTGATGGCCTGGGTGCCCGAGTAATCGAACTCGCAGGCTTGACCGATGACAATGGGACCCGAGCCGATGAGGAAGACCTTCTTGATTTCAGGGCGACGAGGCATGGCGGCGCGCGTCTTACGCTCGTCGGCCCTGCGAAGGAAGCGAGGCCGACGTATGGTTTGCGACGGGTCGGGAAGTCGCGCTCGCCCCGGGCAGGGCTAAGACGAGGGGGGGGCTTCTGGCGGAGGGGTCGATGCGGCGCTTCGCGGCGTGGGCGAACGGGTTGGTACCGCCTTCCGTCGTGGAGGAAGACGAGGTCGTCCGGGCGCGGGTCTTCGTGCGCGGCTGGCTGGTCTCGATTCCGTTCTCGTTCGTCTCACTGCTGATTTCGGCCTCGAGCCACATGTGGTCGCAGGTGGCGCTGGTGGTGCCGGTGCTGGTGGCGGGCCCGCTGATGCTCTGGCGGCTCTCGCGCACCGGCCGCTTCGAGGCGCTGACCCATGCCTCGCTGGGCCTGGTGACGCTGGCCTTCGGCACCGCGGCCGTGGCGCAGGCGCCGGGTGACTACACCAGCCTGGGCTTCCTCATCGTCATGCCGCTGCTGGGCAGCTTCGTGCTGGGGCCGCGCGGCGGCGTGGTGTGGTTCGTGGTGCCGCTGGTGTGGGGCCTGGTGGTGCTGGGGTTGCTCGAGCGGGGCGTGGTGATGCCGTTTCGCGACGAGGCGCCCTTCCTCTCGCACGCCACCAACTGGGTGTTCTCGATGGTGCTGACCTGGGTCTTCGCGCGCAGCTACGACGAGCAGCGCATGCGCTCGCACCACCGCGTGGCCCAGGCCGACCGGGCCAAGAGCGCCTTCCTGGCCACGGTGAGCCACGAGATTCGAACCCCCATGAATGGCGTGCTGGGCATGACCGAGGTGCTGCTGCGCGAGCCGTTGACGGCCTCGCAGCGCGAGCGGCTCGACGTCATCGCGCGCTCGGGGCGACTGCTGGTCTCGCTCATCAACGACGTGCTCGACTTCACGAAAATCGAAGCGGGCCGGCTCTCGTTGAGCGCCACCGACTTCGCGCTCGCGCCGGTGCTGGCCGACGTGTGCTCGCTCCATGCCTCGCTGGCTGGCCAGTCGGCGGTGTCGCTCGAATCGTCGGTGGGGCCCGACGTGCCGCCGGTGGTGGTGGGAGATGCGAGTCGACTCAGCCAGGTGCTGGGCAACCTGCTCAACAACGCCATGAAGTTCACCGAGCGCGGCACGGTGTCCCTGCGGGTCAGCCGGCAGCCCTGCCCGACCGACGGGCAGGCGCGGCTGCGCTTCGAGGTCTGTGACACCGGCGTGGGCATCGCGCCCGACGTGTTGCCCCGGCTCTTCACGGCCTTCGTGCAGGGCGACTCGTCGACCACCCGGCGCTACGGCGGTACCGGGCTGGGGCTCTCGCTGTGTCAGCAGTTGGTGGGCTTCATGGGCGGGCGCATCGAGGTCGAGAGCGAGGTGGGGCAGGGCACCCGCTTCTGGTTCGAGCTGCAGTTGCCCATCGGCCAGGCGCGCACCACCTCGATGCCCGACGGGTTGCCGGTGCCCGCGTTCGGCGGGGCACGGGTGCTGGTGGTCGACGACAACCCCATCAACCTCCGCGTGGCCCAGGCGCTGGTCGAGAAGGCCGGCTTCCTGGTCGACACTGCGGTCGACGGTGCGAAGGCGCTCGAGGCCGTACAGGTGCAGCACTACGCGCTGGTGCTGATGGACTGCCACATGCCCACCATGGACGGCTTCGAGGCCACCGCGCGCATTCGCGCCCTCGGCGGCGATGCGGGCCAGACCCCCATCGTCGCGCTCACCGCCTCGGCCCGGCAGGAAGACCTCGAGGCCTGTCGCAAGGTGGGCATGAACGACTGGCTGGCCAAGCCCGTCACTTTCGCCGCGCTGGTCGAGATGCTCGAGCGCACGCGCCGGCCGGCCACGCCGCTGCCCCAGCGCCCTTCAGCGTGAAGCAAACAGCGCGTCGCATTCGGCGGCCAGCTTCACGTCGAGCGCGCTGACGCGGTTGCCGGCGTCGTGCGTCACCCAGCGCAGCGTCACCTTGCGCCAGCGCACGTCGATGTCGGGGTGGTGGTCGGCGGCTTCGGCGGCCTTGCCCACCCGCGAGACGAAGTCGATGGCCGCCAGGAAGGTGGTGGCTTCGAAGGTGCGCACCAGCATCGGGCCTTCGAGCGCCCAGCCGGGGTGGGTGCCAAGCCAGGTCTTCAGGTCGGCGTCAGGCAGCGGGGCGACGGTCATGGAAGGGCACTCCGGGGTGTTCCCGCCGTGGCGGGGTGTGTTTCAGGCGGTGACGCGCTCGACGATGAGGTCGATGAGCTTGACGCTGGTGAGCCCTTCGCTTTCGGCGGTGAAGTTGGGCAACACGCGGTGGCGAAGCACCGGGCGGGCCAGCGCCTTCACGTCGTCGACGGTGGCGGCGAAGCGGCCCGAGAGCACCGCCCGGGCCTTTGCGCCCACCACCAGGTACTGGCTGGCGCGGGGGCCGGCGCCCCACGAGACGTTGCGGGCCACGAAGTCGAAGGCCCCGGGTTCCTTGGGGCGGGTCGCGCGCACCAGGTCGACCGCGTACTTCACCACGTGGTCGGGCACCGGCACCCGGCGCACCAGGTCCTGCAGCTTCAGAATCTGCTCGGGCGAGAGCACCTTGCTCAACGGCGCGAGCGCCCCCGAGGTGGTCTGCTTGACGATGCGCACTTCTTCTTCGGCCGTGGGGTAGCCGACGTCGACCAGGAACATGAAGCGGTCGAGCTGCGCTTCGGGCAGCGGGTAGGTGCCTTCCTGCTCGATGGGGTTCTGGGTGGCGAAGACCAGGAAGGGCGGCTCGAGCGGCCAGGTGCGGCCCGAGGCGGTGACGCGGTATTCCTGCATGGCCTGCAGCAGGGCGGCCTGGGTCTTGGGCGGCGTGCGGTTGACCTCGTCGGCCAGCACGATGTTGGCGAAGAGCGGGCCCTTCATGAAGCGCAGCTCGCGGCGGCCGGTGGCGCGGTCTTCTTCGAGAATGTCGGTGCCCGTGATGTCGCTGGGCATCAGGTCGGGCGTGAACTGCACGCGGTTGAACGAGAGGTTCAGCACCTCGGCCAGGGTGCTGATGAGCAGCGTCTTGGCCAGGCCCGGCACGCCGACGAACAGGCAGTGCCCGCGCGAGAAGAGTGAGATGAGCAGGGCGTCGACCACGTCGCGCTGGCCCACCACCCGCTTGTCGATCTGCTCGAGCACCGCGGCTCTCGCCCGCGCCAGCTCGTTGACTGCCTCGAGGTCACCCGCGCTCTGCGTCGCCTGCTCGCCGCTCATGACGCAACCTTGTAACCGCCTCGCCCGGGTTCGTCACGGAGCGAACAACACGGCATAGGGCGAGAAGCTGGCGGCGCCGCCCGTGGTGGCCCGCTGGGTGGTGGTGGCGGGCACCGCGGTGATGGTGGCGCGAACGTCTCCCAGGTTGCTCCCGGTCGAAGTGGTCTCGCCAGACGACTGACCCGTCGGGCCTTGGCCCGCGAAGTAGACCAGGGTGCGGTCGGGCACGGTGGCGGTGGTGGGCGACCAGGTGGTGGACCCGGCGCCGTTGGCCAGCGCCTGGGTGGCAGGCGTCTCGACCACCGTACCGCTCGGCCATTCGATGAGCTCGGTGGCCACCTCGTCGATGGCGTTGCTGAGGCACGTGTTGGGCTGCGTGCCGTCGACCGCGCGGCTGGCCACGAAGTTGGTGCCGGTGATGACGCCGCGGAAATGGTAGCGGCAGTCGGCCGTCGACGCCGAGGCGCTGGTGCGCACCGAGAACAGCGGCGACATGCGGGTGGTGACCGGGCTGCTCAAGCCGATGGCCTGGGTCACCGTCTGCGAGCCTGACGCGGCCGCAGGGGCGCTGCGGTCGACGCGGGCGCCGGCCATTTCCACCACCTGCACCACGTAGTCGAGCGCGGGCATCGACGCGCCGCTGGTGGCCAGGGTGACGGTGTTGGCGGCGGTCAGCCTGGCGGTGATGAAGTCGACGTTGGTCGCGCCGCTGCCCGACGCCGAGGTGTAACTGAGCAGCACGAAGCTGCGCGTCACGTCGACCGAGCGGGTCAGGGGGAGCGCCCGGGTGGCCGCGCCCGCCGCCGCGACGGTGCCCGTCAACTGTTCGACCGAAGCCCCGCCGTTGGCCGCGGTGCGCCCGAACGACACCGTCTGCCACTGCACCACGATGGAATTGTTGGGGCTGGTGCGTCGCGAGCAGTTGATGGTGTTGCCGGTCAACGAGCACTGGGTGAAGGAATCGCGCGCGTTGTTCCCCGCATTGGGGCGCGCCTGGAAGACCAGGAACGTGCGGCTGGCGTCGTTGCCCGCAGGCAGGGCGATGGTGGGGGCGGTCTGGCAGACGTTGTTGTTGTTGTTGATGGTGCAACTGCCGCTGCGCACCAGCGGGTAGGCGGTGGCGCTCAGCCCGCTCGAAGGCGTCAGGCCGCCGTTGGTCCCGCTCGCGGTGATGGTCAGCACCAGGTTCGCCGCCGCCGAGCGCCCGTGCGCGTAGACCACGGCCGTGCTGCTGCCGTTGGGAATGGTGGCGGTGGTGGTGCCGGGCCCGCTGCAGTCGCTGGCCGCGTGCAGGGTCACTGCGGCGTTGGTGACGGTGAAGGTGAGCGCCGACGAGCCCATGGTGGTGACGGTGCCGCTCTGGTCCTTCCTCGTGGCGGTCAGCGCGACGCAGCTGCCGGCCTCGAGGTCGAGGGGCGAGGTCGCGGCGGTGAGCGTCAGGCTGCCCTGGGCGCCGGCCACGGCCAGACTCTGGGTCGCGCTCGAGGTCAGCCCGGTGCTGGTGGCCTGCAGGGTGGTGCTGCCGCTGCCGGCGACCGACACGTACAGCGTCACCTCGGAAGCGCCCTCGGGAATGCTGGCGCTGCTCACCGTGGTGGTGCACGACGCATCGGAGAAGAACGACACTTCGGGGCTGGCGCTGCTCGAAGTGATGGTGACCGGCACGCCGCCACCCCCGACCGGGGCCGTCACCACGTTGCCGCCGGCGTCCTGCAGTTGCACCGTCACCGCGCCACTGCACGTGAAGC
>CAIWFK010000741.1 GCA_903911905.1 uncultured Myxococcales bacterium | reverse complement strand
GTTCAGGAGGTGTTGAAGTGCGCGGACTTCGCTTCGAGGTCGAGAGGCAACCCCGCAAGGAGCACTGCGAGGGGACCCCGATCGACCGCTCACCCTCGAGGCAGGTCGTCGGAAGGCGCCTCAAGGGCGGGTGGTGTCCGATGGCGTGCAGGTCCTGCTGGCTTCGCTGATCAGCCCCTCGTCCGACGGGAAGATGCGCACGTACTGCCTTTTCATCATTCATGGTTGCAATAGGCACCCCAGGGCGAGCCTAAAGCAGCCATGAACGTTCAGGAGGTGTTGAAGTGCGCGGACTTCGCTTCGAGGTCGAGAGGCAACCCCGCAAGGAGCACTGCGAGGGGACCCCGATCGACCGCTCACCCTCGAGGCAGGTTTTTTGACCGTGAATGGGGCACTGAACGGAGTGTCAAAGGGGGGGCTGGCTTCACCCGTCGGCCCTTCGTTCCACACCGGGTTGCGCACGTATTCATGCGTTCATGGTTGCTCGAGGCGCTCCCTGGGGCCGTGCCTGCTGCAACCCTGAACGTTCGGGTAGCAGTGAACCAGGCCGCCGCTGTCGGCCGTTCGAACGACACCTCGACCTTCACCGCCATCGCCCCGGCCACGTCAGCCGCTGCGAACGATCGCGCGCCAACAATCCGGCCCTTCCGACCCGTCGCAGCCTACACTGGACCCATGTCTCACCAACTCGGAGGCACCACAGCCGAAGACGATCGCGTCGGTCGTCAACGCGCCGGCCCCGAGAACTCGCCGCCCTGGCTCTTCCGGCTCATCGAAGGGGAAGCGCCGCGTTCGCTGCCCGGCCGCACCTGCCTGCGGGGGCTCGACGAAATCACCCTGGGCCGCAGCGACGCGCACCGCGCCACCCTCGACGGCCGCACCCTGGCGCTGGGGCTGCCCGATCGCTTCCTGAGCTCGAAGCACGCCTCGCTCACCCGCACCGACCGTGGTTGGTGTCTGACCGACCTCGGCTCGAAGAACGGTACCTTCGTCGGAGGCGCCGTCATCGAGAAGCGCCTGCTCTCGGACGGTGACCTGTTCGAGGTCGGCCACACGCTCTTCCTCTTTCGTGAGTCGCTGCCGGCGCCACGCGAGGTGTCCGTGCAGTTCGAGGCCTCGAGCGTGAAGGGAGCGCTCGAGCCTGGCCTGCTCACGCTCGACCCCTCATATGCCGAAGTGCTCGCCCAGCTCGAGGCCGTCGCGCCCTCGAAGCTCTCGGTGCTGGTGACCGGCGAATCTGGCACCGGCAAGGAGCTCGCCGCCAACGCCCTGCACGCCCGCTCGGGCCGCAAGGGCGCGCTGGTGGCCGTCAACTGCGCCGCCATCGCTCCGACCCTGCTCGAGGCCCAGCTCTTCGGCCACAAGAAGGGCGCCTTCTCGGGCGCCGACGACGACGCGCCGGGCCTGGTGCGCGCGTCGGACCGCGGCACGCTCTTCCTGGACGAGGTGGGCGAGCTCTCGCTGACCGCCCAGGCCGCGCTGCTTCGCGTGCTCGCCCAGGGGGTGGTGTTGCCGGTCGGCGGCACCCAGACCGTGGCGGTCGACTTGCGCGTGGTCTGCGCCACCAACCGCTCTCTGCCTGCGATGGTCGAGGCCGGCACCTTCCGCGCCGACCTGCTCGCGCGCCTGCAGGGCTTCACGCTCGAGCTGCCGCCGTTGCGCGAACGACAGGCTGACCTCGGCCTGCTGGTCGCGACCCTGCTGCAGCGGCACGCGCCGCCAACGCCGAGGTCCGCTTCGAACCCCAGGCCATGCGCGCCCTGGCCCGCTGGAAGTGGCCGCTCAACGTGCGCGAGCTCGACCAGGCGCTCGCGTCGGCGCTGCTGCTCTCGAAGGGCCAGGTCATCGAACTGGCCCACCTGCCACCCGAGGTGCGCGGTGAAGGTCGCCGCGTCGTCGTCGCCTCCGAGCTGCCCGACGACGAGCAGGCCTTCCGCGCCCGGCTGGTGGCGCTGCTGGTGGAAAACGACGGCAACGTCAGCGCCGTGGCCCGGTTGCTCGGCAAGGCGCGCAACCAGGTCGTGCGGTGGGTGCAGCGCTACGGCATCGACCCGGCCCGGCCGAAGTAGTCGGCGAGGTTGGAAGAAGCCGTCTACAGTCGCCAGCAGTGGGGTCGCCAACCCAGACCGATTCGCAGGAACCGCAGGCGCGCGCCGACCCCGATGGGCCGCGCACCATCGGCCCCTACCGCCTGCACACCCGCATCGGCGAAGGCGGCATGGGCGTGGTGTGGCTGGCCGACCAGCTCGAGCCGGTGCGCCGCGCGGTCGCGGTGAAGGTCGTCAAGACTGGCATGGACACGCGCCGGGTGGTGGCCCGCTTCGAGGCCGAGCGGCAGGCCCTGGCGGTGATGAACCACCCCGCCATCGCCCAGGTCTTCGACGGCGGCAGCACGCCCGAGGGCCGCCCGTACTTCGTGATGGAGCACATCGACGGCTTGCCCATCACCACCCACTGCGACCAGACCCGGCGTTCGACGCGCGCGCGCCTCGAACTCTTCGTGGCCGTCTGCGCGGGGGTTCAGCACGCGCACCAGAAGGCCATCATCCACCGCGACCTGAAGCCCTCGAACGTGCTCGTCGCGCTGGTCGACGGCGTGGCGGTGCCCAAGATCATCGACTTCGGCATCGCCAAGGCCATCGGGCCGCAGCTCGAGGAGCGCCACCACACCGCGCTGGGCGCTGCCGTCGGCACCGCCGGGTACATGAGCCCCGAACAGGCCCAGGGCTCGGCCGACATCGACACCCGCACCGACGTGTACTCGCTGGGGGTGGTGCTCTTCGAGCTGCTCGCCGGGGCCTTGCCCGTGCCCGACCAGACGCCGGTCCCCAGCCGGGTGTCGGCCCAGAGCGCCGAGGCCGCGCGTGCCCGGTCGGTCGACCCCGTCACCTTGCGGCGCGAGCTCGAAGGCGACCTCGACGCCATCGTGCTCAAGGCGCTCGAGCGCGACCGCAGCCGCCGCTACGACACCCCCTCGGCGCTCGCCGAAGACGTGCAGCGCTTCCTGCGCCGCGAGCCGGTGTTGGCCAAGCCCCACAGCGCCTGGTACCGCGCGCGCAAGTACGTCGAGCGCAACCGTGGCCTGGTGGCTGGGGCGAGCTCGGTGCTCGTCGCCCTGGTGGCCGGGGTGGTGGTCAGTACCTGGCAGGCCCAGCGCGCCCTGCGAGCGGAACGTCGCGCCGAGGCCGAGGCCGCGGTCGCCCGCGTCACCAACGACTTCCTCGAGAAAGATTTGCTCGGGCAGGCCGACGTCGCCAGCCAGGTCGGCGGCACTCCCGACCCCGACCTCAAGGTGCGCACGGTGCTCGAGCGCGCGGCGCAGAAGATCGACGGCGCGTTCCCCGACCAACCCGCGGTCGAGGCGTCGCTGCGCACCACCATCGGCGACGCCTGGCTCGGGCTGGGCTTGACCAGCCAGGCCCGCGCCCAGTTCGACCGCGCCGCCACCCTGGCCGCCACCGCGTTCGGCGACGACCACCCGTTGGCGCTCAAGGCCCAGGCCAGCCTGGTGCGCGTCGAGCTCGCCGAGGGCCACCCGAAGCTCGCCGTCACCCGCGCCCGCGCCCTCTTCGAGCGCCGTCAGCGAGTGCTCGGGCCCGAACACGTCGACACCCTCGCCAGCCAGGCCGTCCTCGCCCAGGCCACCTACGAGTCGGGGACCTATGCCGAGGCCGAGGCCGCCTTCACCGAGGTGCTGGCCGCGCAGCAGCGCGTGCTCGGCCCTGATGCGCCCGCGACCCTGGTCTCGATGGGAGGGCTGGCCGGAGCGCTGTGGGTGCGCGACCAGCACGAGCGCTCGGTCGTGCTCTTTCGTGACACCCTCGAACGCCAGCGCCGCGTGCTGGGGCCCGAGCACCCCCAGACCTTGCGCACCATGGCGCGACTGGCGGGCGTGCTCACGTATTGGAACAAGCCCGCCGAAGCCAAGGCCCTGCTCGAAGAGTTGCTCCCCATCGAGCGGCGGTTGTTGGGGCCCGAACACCCTCGCACCCTGCGCGCGGCGGTCAGCCTGGTCGAAGCCGACACCAGGTTGGGGAAGTTCGACGACGCCGAAGCGCTGGCGCGCGCGACGCTCGAGGCCAGCGCCAGGTCCAACGGGCCCACCCACCGGGAAACGCGCGTGTGCCGGCAGGTCCTCGGCTCGGTGCTCGTGTTGGCAGGCCGGTACGAGGAGGCCGAGGCGGAGTTCCTGCGCATGGGCGCGGACCAGCCGCCAGACGCCAGCGTCCTCGAGCTGTTGAACACCAGGCAGCTGCTCGCGCAGGCCCTCGCCGAAGAGGGGCGCTTCGCCGAGGCGCAGCGCCTGTTTGCCGAGCTCGTCGCGGCCCGCACCCGCGAACAGGGCGCCGAGCACCTCGACACCCTGGTCGTCACTGGCTCGCTCGCCCGCTACGGCCAGCTCGCGCTCGGACAGCTCGACGCGGCCGAGGCCACCCTGAGCGGTCTGCTCGACACCGAGCGACGGGTGCTCGGGCCCGACCGCCTCGAGGCCATCGAGGTTCAGGCCGACCGCGCGCTCGTGGCGCGGACGCAGGGGCGCCTCGCCGAAGCCGAGGCCGGCTGGCGCTCGGTGCTCGAGGCCGCGCGCGCAGCGCTGGCCCGAGAGCGCCGAGCTGATCGAGTATCGGAGGGACTTCGCGCTCACCCTGGTGCTCGAGGGGAAGCTGGCCGAGGCCGAAGGTGAGCTGACCCAGGCCCTCGCCACCAGCCGTCGTGGGCTCGGTGACCGCCACCCGCTGACGCTCGAGGCCCTCACCCTGCTGGCCATGGTGCGGGGCGCGACGGGCGAGTCGCTGGCTCGCGAAGCCGTCGACGCCTGGCGCGCGACCCGGCCCCGGGACTGGCGCGCATTCTTCGCGCAGTGCGTGCTGGGGTCGACCCTGCTCGCCCAGAAGAAGCCCGTGGCTGCGGCGCCGCTGTTGCGCGAGGGGATCGCGGGCCTGCTCGCCCACGCCGCCACCATCGGCGCTCCAGACCACTTCCTGCTCGAGCGCGCGAAGGGCTGGGTCGCGCCGCTGCCCGAGCGGTGATTCGAGGGCGCTGCCGCGGAAAAGTTGCTACTCCACCGCCATGCTCTCGAAGTTCACCGTGCTCGTGCGCATCGCCCTCGCGAACGTCTTCGCGAGCGCGCTCAACCTCTTCGTGGGCCTGGTGCTGGCGTTCGGCGCGGCCATGCTGGTCATCGGCGGCTCCATCTTCTGGACGCTCGACGAGGCGCTCAGCAAGAGCATCGTGGGGTCCATCAGCGGCCACCTGCAGGTGTACGGCGGTCGCTCGAAGGACCCGCTCGAGCTCTACGGCAAGGTCGACGGCAGCGATTCGCAGCTGACCCCCATCGACGACTTCAAGGCGCTCGAGGCGAAGCTGCTGGCCGTGCCCAACGTGGCCCGGGTGGTGCCCATGGGCAGCACCACCGCGCTCATCAGCTCGGGCAACATCGTCGACGTCACCATCGAGAAGCTGCGCACCCTGCTCAAGGAACAGACCGACCCCGCGACGAAGCGCAGCGACGAGGACTACGCGCGCGCCCGCCGCAGCCTGGAAGACCACCTGCGCACCATGGTCACCGTGCTCACCAAGGACCTCGAGCGCGAGAAGGAACTGACCGCCGAGAAGGACCTCGACGTCTCGGCGCGCGCCGTGCTCGCCAAGGCCGGGTCCGACGAGTTCTGGAACGGCTTCGAGGCCGACACCCTGGGCCACCTCGAGTGGCTCGAGAACCAGCTCGCGCCCGTGGTCAGCGATGCCGAAATTCTGCCGGTGGGCGTGTTGGGCACCGACCTCGACGCCTACCAGCGCAGCTTCGATCGCCTGGTGGTGGTCGAGGGCGCGCAGGTCGCCACCGGGCACCGCGGCATTCTGCTGCCCCGGTTCGTGATGGAAGAGAACCTGAAGCTCAAGAACGCCCGCCGCCTCGACAAGATTCGCGACGCGCGCGCCGCCGGCCGCAAGCTCTCGGACACCTCCGACCAGGAACTGCAGCGCTTCGTGAAGGAAAACCAGGCGCAGACCCGCGAAATCGTGCTCCAGCTCGATTCCATCGGGACCCAGGAAGCGGTCGTCAAGCTGCAGACCCTGCTCGACTCGAAAGAGCCCGACCTCGCCGCGCTGCTCACCACCTTCTTCACCGTCACCGACGCGAACTTCGACCAGCGCTACCGCTTCTTCTACGAGCAGCTCGCGCCGAAGCTTGCGCTGTACCGGGTGAAGGTCGGCGACACGCTCACGCTCAAGTCGCTGGGCCGCTCGGGAGGGCAGCAGACCGCGCTGGTGCGCCTGGCCGGGGTCTTCGAGTTCAAGGGGCTCGAGAAGTCGCCGCTCGCCGGCGCCAAGGCGCTGACCGACCTCGTCACCTTCCGCGAGCTCTACGGCTACCTCACGCCCGAGAAGAAGGCCGAGCTCGACGCGATGAAGGCCCAGACCGGCGCGAAGGACATCTCGCGCGAGAACGCCGAGGCCGACCTCTTCTCTGGCGACGAGGCAGCGGTGGTAGAGGAAGTGAAGGCCCAGCCCCTGGCCGAGGTCGAAGCGCACCATGGCTCGGGCAGCTCGCGTCGCCTCGCCGAGACCTTCGACGTCGCGCAGCTCGCCGACGGCGTCGTGCTCGACGCAGCCATTCTGCTGGTCGACGGTTCGCCGCTCGCCCAGACCCGGGCCGAGCGCGCCATCGAGGAGCTGGTGTCCGCCGATTCCACCCCCGTCGACGCGGCGACGCTCGACACCGCCCGCGCCCTGTCGGCGAAGCACGTGCTGCCACTGGGGCTCTCGAGCGCGCTCTCGAGCGTCATCGAGCTCGAGACGAAACGCCAGCAGGGCCACCCCGAGCCGCGCTTCGCCGCGCTCCTCTCGCTCAAGGAAGCGCTCAAGGCCGAGCGCCCGGGCCTCGAGGCGCCGACCATCGCGACCATCGAGCACCTGTACGAGGCCGCGCGCCCGCCCACCTGGGTCGTGGGGTGGACCCAGGCCGCCGGCTTCCTGGGCAAGTTCATCGACTTCTTCCGCCTGCTGCTGGTCGCGGTCGTCGGAGCCTTCGCCTTCTTCGCGCTGCTGGTGGTCACCATCGGCATGACCATCAGCACGTTGCAGCGCACGTCGACCATCGGCACCATGCGGGCCATCGGCGCGCAGCGGCCCTTCGTGGTGGCCATGGTGCTCATCGAGACCGTGCTGCTGGGCCTGGCCTTCGGGGTGGTCGGCGCCGCGGTCGGCAGCCTGGGCGTGGCGTACCTGCACGAGCGCGGCATTCCCGCCTTCCGCGACGAGCTGTACTTCTTCTTCTCGGGCCCCGTGCTTCGCCCCGAGCTGACCTTCAGCGGCGTGGTGCTGGCGGTGGTCGTCACCCTCGTCGCCAGCGTGCTCGCCGTCATCTTCCCGCTGGTGCTCGCCACCCGCGTCTCGCCGCTCACCGCCATGCAGGCCTCGGAGTAGACCATGACCGACGCGCTCAACCCCCAGGCCCAGCAGATGGCCGATGAGTCGATGGTGCGCACCCTGGCCGCCCAGGCCAGCGCCATCTGGCCGCAGGAGCAGCACCTGCTCGCCCGGTATGGCCTCGCTCAAACCGCGAAGGTGCTCGATGCGGGCTGCGGCACCGGCGAATTCACCTCGCGCGTCGCGACTCTGCTGCCAGAGGCCTCGCTCGTCGGCGTCGACATTCTCGAAGAGCCGCTGCGCGTGGCGCGGGCGCGACATTCGGCACTCGCGCCGCGACTCTCGTTCCAGCAAGGCAGCCTCTTCGAGCTGAAGTTCGGCGAAGAGACCTTCGACCTCACCGCGTGCCGGCACGTGCTGCAGTCCATTCCCCACGCCGACCGCGCCCTGGCAGAGTTGAAGCGCGTCACGAAGCGGGGAGGGTGGGTGCACCTCATCGCCGAGGACTACGGCATGATCCACTTCGCCGCCGGCGCGCTCGACCCGGCGCAGTTCTTCCCCGCCGCGCCCGACGAGTTCGGCCGCAGCACCGGCACCGACCTGCGCATCGGCCGCCACGTGGTGCCGCTGATGCAGCACCTGGGCTTCACCGACCTCACGCTCGACTACGTGGTGGTCGACACCCTGCGCGTGCCTCGGCAGACCTTCGCCGACATCTTCGTCGCCTGGCGCGACGGCTACGTCGACCCCATCGGCCAGCACACCCGCTTCACCCGCGACCAGGCGCGCGCCTACTTCGACGAGATGGTGGCCTGCATTCGCGACCCCTCGCGCTACGCGGTCTGGCACGTGCCCGTCGTCGCCGGCCGGCGGAGCTGACGCCATGCTGCTGCGAATCGCCTTCCTCTCGCTGTGGCAGCACCGTCGCCGCACCGGCGTGCTGATGACCGCGCTGGCCCTGGTCACCGCGCTGATGGTGGTGATGCTCGGCATCGGCGAGGGCATGAACCGTGCGCTGGTCGAATCGTCGACCACGCTGATGAGTGGGCACGTCAACGTCGCCGGCTTCTTCAAGGTCACCGCAGGGCAGGCGGCGCCCGTCGTCACCCATGCCGCGGCGGTCAACGACGCCATTCACCAGGCCGTGCCCGAGCTGATCTACGTGGC
Source organism: uncultured Myxococcales bacterium (assembly GCA_903911905.1). Taxonomy (GTDB): domain Bacteria; phylum Myxococcota; class Myxococcia; order Myxococcales; family Myxococcaceae; genus Xiheilimnobacterium; species Xiheilimnobacterium phototrophicum. Next base: position 31,453 of record CAIWFK010000741.1, on the reverse strand, counting down.
CTCACGCGGCCGCGGCTTCGCCAAGGTCATCAGCGAGACCGGCTCGGTGTTGAGCCCCTTGAGCGGCATCGACATCGGCCGCGAGGTCGGCCTGCAGAAGGCGCTCAAGCTCAAGGAAGGCTCGCTCGAGGCGCTGGGCAGACCCGGCACCATCATGCTCTTCGAAGACCAGGCCGCCACGCTCGACGTGCGGGTCGGCGACGCGCTCACCGTCTCGGCGCCCACCCTGCGCGGCTCGAACAACACCGTCGACGTCACCGTGGTCGCGGTGGTGCGCAACATGGGCATGCTCAGCCAGTTCACCTGCTTCCTGAACGAGGTGACCCTGCGCCAGCTCTACCAACTCAAGGACGACACCACCGGTGCCCTGCAGGTCTACCTGCCCTCCAGCAACCTCGACGAGGTCAAGCGGGTCGAGGCCCGGCTGCGTACCGCGCTCACCGCCGCCGGCTTCGCCCTGATGGACGAGGACCCGCGCGCCTTCTTCTTCAAGTTCGAGAACGTCACCCGCGAACCGTGGGTCGGGCAGCGGCTCGACCTGACCAACTGGCACGACGAGGTCAGCTTCGTGGCGTGGACCGTCGACCTGGTCAGCGCGCTCTCGTTCGGGCTGGGCGTGGTGTTGCTGCTGGTCATCGGCGTGGGCATCGTCATCGTGATGTGGATCAGCATTCGAGAACGCACCCGCGAAATCGGCACCCTGCGCGCCATCGGCATGCAGCGCACCGGCGTGTTGCTCATGTTCGTCACCGAGGGCTTCCTGCTGGGGCTCTTCTCGACCGTGCTGGGCGGCACCCTGGGCGTGCTGGTCTCGGTGGGGCTCACCCAGGCCCACCTCGCGCTGCCGCTGGGCGTGCAGTTCGTGCTGCTCTCGGACACGCTGGTCGTGCTGCCCAGCCTCAAGTGGGTGGCGTGGACGGTGGGCTTCATCACCACCGCGGTCACCGCCATCTCGCTCTTCCCCTCGTTCATCGCCGCCCGGCTCGAGCCCGTCAGTGCGATGCAGCATGCGGGGTGAGGTCTCTTCAGGTGACCGTTCAGCCGCCCGACGGGTCTGTGCCAAAGAGCCCTCATGCGACTTCGACTGGAGTTCTCAGACAAGTACCGGCTGTGGGCTGAGCTGGTGAAGGCCAACACCGACAGCTTGTTCATCGAAGCGCCCACGTCCCTGGTCAAGCTGGGCACCCGGGTGCCGTTGGAACTCGCCATCGGCGGGTCGATTCTGGTCGCGGTCGCCGAGGTCGTGGGGCAGCGCACCGACGGTGGGCGCTTCAAGCCTGGCGTGTGGGTGAAGCTGGCCGACGACGAGGTGCTCAAGGTGCGCCGCTTCCTCGGGCTGGCCGAAGAGCCCCTGCGCGTGTCGGCCGGTCGCCATTCGCACCGCGAGCCCTGCTCGCTGCCGATGACGCTCACGACCCCAGCGCTGCCGCACGGCGCGCGGGTGCGCAACCTGTCCGAGACCGGAGCGCTCATCGAGACCACCGCCCCGCTCAAGCCGGGCCAGTTCATCGAATTCGACCTCACGCTCGACGACGCCACGGTCCTCGCCCTCTCGGCCGAGGTCATTCGCGAGCCCGACGAGGCCTGCACCGGCGTGCGCTTCGTCGAGCCCGGCGCCGCTCTGGCTCCCTTGCGCGCGCAGCTCGAGCGGCTGGTCGCCCGGCCCCCCAAGCAGCGGCAGCACGTGCTGGTCGCCGACGACGAGGCCGAGATTCGCGAGTTCCTCTCTCGCGCGCTCTCGAAGCACGGCTACGAGGTGCTCAAGGCCTCGGCGGGCAAGGAAGCGATGGCGCTCATTCGCGAGTCGCGCCCCTCGCTGGTGCTGCTCGACATTCTCATGCCCGGCATGGACGGCGTCGACATCTGCAAGTCGATGCGCGCCGACGTCGAGCTGGCCGACATTCCCGTCATCTTCGCTTCGGCCGTCGACCGCTCGCGGCTGCACGACATCGCCGACGAGGCCGGCGCGACCGACTACCTGACCAAGCCGCTGTCCATCGGCGACCTGTACAACCTGGTCGGGAAGTACCTGAAGTAGCGGCTCACTCCAGCCCGGCGTGCTTCGCGAACGCCTTCAGCCTGGCCTGCACCAGCCGCCCCTGGGTGGGCCCCAGACGCAAGAGCTGCTTCTCGGCCGGGCTGAGCGCCTCGAGCGTGGGGTCGGCGTATTCGTAGAGCGCGCCCTTCGCCTTCAGCTCGACCTCGCCCTCGGGAAAGGTCACGCTCGTCAGCCGGCCCAGCGCCCGCTTCAGCACGTCGTCGAACCGCGTGCCGGGCTTGCCGATTTCGCCGAACGCCGCGTCGAAGACGGGCCGCAGCGCCTGCCACGCCTCGCCGGCCGCAGCGGTATCGAGGCTGTCGAAGGCCTTCACCAGCACGGCGTACCGCTCGTACGACGCCGGTGACACGAAGACCCGCGCAGGCGGCCGCGGCCTGCCCTTCGGCGCCGGCACCGTCACCTCGCGCACCTCGTAGGGACCCGTCAGCCGGAACCCCGGCAACGCGGCCACCGGGCTCTGCCCGTCAGCCACCAATTGCACGGCTGCGGCCACCTGACGCACCGCCGGGCCCTGCAGCCACTGCTGGAACTGGGGGTCGGTCGACCACCCGCTGGCCAGCCGGGAAAACGAGGTCTGGGCCTGCTCCACCGTCAGCGTCGGCCCGGCGTCGACCGGCGGGGGTGCCACCGGGGGCTGCGGCGCGACCGGCACCGGCGCCGGGGTGACGACCGGCTGGCTCGAGCGCCACGTCAGGTACCCACCCAAGGCAGCCAACAGCCCCACCACCACCATGCCCCCGAGGACGAGGGGCGTTCGATCGGGCTTCAAGCTGGTCTCGGGAGCGCGGTTGTCCATGGCCTGGTGCAGACCCTACACGCCAGCCGCCCGCACATTCCCGCTTCCGGTCAAGCTGCCCCGTCAGCACGGTCTTCATTCTATTCGTTGGACCCTCGCCTGCGAGCCGCTAGAAGGCGCGCCATGGCGAAGCAGCTCAGCATCGAAGAACTCCTGAAGGCCGGCTCGAAGCAGTGGAACCAGCTGCGCAAGGACAACAAGGTTCCGCTCGACCACACCGGCGCGACCTTTCCCCAGCTCTTCTCGGCCAACGCCGACCTGTCGGGGCTGACCCTCATCGGCACCGAGTGGGAAAAGTGCGACCTCTCGAAGGTCAGCTTCCGCGAGACCGACCTCTCGAACGCGTACTTCCACGGTGGCCGCCTGCAGGACTGCGACTTCCGCGGCTGCAACCTCGAGGGCGCGACCTTCGAGAAGCTCAAGCTGCTGCGCTGCGACTTCACCGGCGCCCAGGGCATCGAGCAGGCCGAGTTCGACGACTGCGACATGGACCGCGTGGTCGGCCTCGACGGTGAAGACGCGCCGCCGCCGCCGCCGCCGCCGGCCGTGGGCATCACCAGCTTCACCCGCGAGCAGCGCGCCGCCGCCATGGCCGCCCAGCAGCCCGCCGAGAACGAGCTGCCTCCGTTCCGCCCCAGCGACGAGCCCGGCAAGATGCTCTTCCGCTGGCTCAAGCACGTGTCGAACCCGCCGGTGTGGGTGCTCGACGTGCCCAACCTGCGCCTGCCGCTGCCCGTGCGCATGGCCACCGGCGTGGGCCTCGAGAACCTGTACCGCGAGGCCGTCAAGGCGCGCCTCGAAGGTCGCCGCCCGGTGCCCGACATGGCCGGCGTGCAGAAGGCCCGCACCCTGGTCGCCAACGGCGGCGCCGACGTCTCGCTCGCGGTCGTCTACCTGCGCGAGGTCGCCGAAGAAGTCACCCCGTCCGAGCCCTCGGTCGACTCGCTCAACGAATTGCTCCACCGCGGCATGGAGTCGGAAGACCCCACCGCCGACGTCGACCCCCGCATCACCAACGCGCTGCTCGAGCTCAAGGCCACCGCCGAGGCGCTCGAGGTGGTCGGTGAGCTGCGCATGCGCCTGGCGGCCTGCCAGCTCTTCACCGCGCTGCTCGAGGCCGGCTTCACCCCCAGAACAACTGGGAAGAAGCGGTCGAGTCGGCCGAAGCCTCGCAGGACCTCGCGCACGTCGCCACCAACGGCCAGCGCGAGCGCCTGGGCGACATGTTCCGCGCCTACGCCGAGCTGCCCGACGACGTTCGCATGCGCCGCCTGGCCTACCTGGCCGAGGCCACCGCGCACGTCGAATCGATGGCCGCGCCGGCTCCGTGAGGGCAGGGGCTGCCGCGCGCTTCAGGGCGCCGGCGGTCGCGGGGCGTTGAGCTCGGTGTTGAACCCCGGAGCCCAGCCGACCAGGAAGGTGCTGCCGTCGTTGGTCGGGAAGTCCTGCCCCAGGTCCTTGGGGCAGGTGCACTTCTGCTTGGGTCGATCGCCCGGCGGCGTGGGCGCGGCCGGCCAGCCCTCGTACCCGGCCCGCGACCACCACTGTGACGGCCCGAAGTTCCCCGACTGGTTCGTCACGCCGGGAACGCCACCCTTGTAGATCGAGATGTATTCGATCATTCGGTCTTCGCTGAACGCGAGCGACGCGGCGTTCGGGTTGGCCTGGGCGCAGAGCCGGAACATCACGCCCCACAGCAGGTAGTTCACCGACCCCGTGTAGAAACACTGGCCGCCCACGTCGACGGTCGGGTTCGGCCCACCGACGTCGCAGGTCGGGCGCGTTCGCTCGATCCACTGGTGGCGATCGCGAATGCCCAGAATGTCCCACGTGACCGCCGAGGTGGGCGAGATCGACTCCAGGCACACCGCGACCTTCACGGCGCTGGACTGGGCGTTGAAGTTCGCCTCAAGCTTGGCCACCGTTCGCTTGAGCGCGTCGGTGATGTCGGGGCCACACACCCGCTTGGGGAACTTGAGCTTGAACCGGAAGGTCACCGTCGAGCTCGACACCGCGTCGCCCTTCACCATCTTGTAGTGGTAGGTCGACGAGGTCGCAAAGTCGCCGCCCTCGTCGAGGGCCCGTCGCGCCCCGGCGGTGTCGAAGTTGAAGAAGGCCTGGTCCAGCACCTCCTTGAGATCGGGCGACGATCGCTCCACCACCCCTTGCCCCGCAGCCAGCACCGGCAAATCGCCGACCGCCGAGCTGAACGGCACGTCGCTGCGCAGGCCGTCGAGGGTGATGGGGGACAGCGCGACGGCTTGCGTGGACTGCGTGTTGTTCGCCGAATTGCACCCGCAGGTCGTCTGCCCCTGGCCGGTGAGCGCGAGCAGCAGCGTCGCGTTCGTGTACGGGCGGCGCCCCGCGGGCACCACCACCTCTCCCGAGAAGCGCACCCGCGGGTCCTGTCCCGACCCGTTCACCGCAACGCCGGTGTCGAAAGTGTCCTTGTGCTCCGGGCACGAATTGCCCGCGGCGTCCTTGCCGTCGTGGGACAGCCCCCAGCCGGCCGAACGCAGCGAGCCACGGGCGCTGCCCAGGGGGTTGGGCATGAACTTGAGGTGAAAGGCGTTCTCGTTCGGGTTGTCGTCGGCGGTGATGGTCACCGGGAAGGTGATGGTGCCGGTGGTCTCGATGTCGCCGCTGGGGCTGGTCGTGCGCTGCTTGATCTCGACGGTGATGGTGTTGTCCGACGGCGTCGGGGGCTCTCGTCGTTGCGGCGCTCCGGTCGGCGGCGGAGCGTCCTTGAGCAGCTGAATGGTGTCGCGCGCGTCCTTCTCGAGGCCCTGCTTGTTCTGCTGCGTCGAGGCGCCCCACGCCTTGATGCGTGCCTGGTCGGCGGCGCTCATGCTTCCCGAGGCGCGTGCGCGGGCCAGAATGTCCTGAATGTCCTTCGGCATCGCTCCGTTCTGGTCGTCGGTGGGCGTCTGCCCGAGGTCCCGGTCGGTCTGGTTGCTCTTGCGCGTCGTCCAGATGAAGAGGCGGCGCTGCTCGTCGTCGGTGAGCCGTTCACGGTTGGCCAGCTTGGCCTGAATGTCCGCGATGTCCTGCGGGGGGGCCTCGGCGCGTGCCGGAGCGACCGACCCCAGGAACACACCAACGAGCGCGACTGAACACAGCGTCCTGCGTCTGGTGAGCATGCAGACGACGCTAGCAGATGACGGTGCCGGGCTCGTTCGCCCGCCGAGGCCCGCCGTTGCCAGCAACGTCTTGCCCGGTGCCGTGACCTGCCCTCGCAGACCAGTCGAGCGGCTCGGGCGGCGCGCTCCTCGGCTCAGCGCCGGGCCGACTGGTGCTGCACGTCGCGCCACACCGCCACCGTGACCACCGCGCTGGTGACCATCACGCTCGCCGCCACCACCAGGGCCGTCATCAGCCGCACGACGCGCACGCTCGGCGCCACCGTCAGGGTCGGCTTCCCCAGCACCGCCGCCGCGTCACGCGCGCTCGCGTAGCGCTGCAGCCGCATGGTGCCCAGTCGAACCATCGGCGAGGCAGAGATGACGTCGAACTGCAGGGCCTGGGCGGAAGTCGTTTGAACCATGACCACCCCCGATGCAGCGGGCTTGCCAGCGCCAGGACCCTTCCGAACCCCTCGAAATCACGAACCGGGTGGCGGGTGGGGCGGTGACACACCTCGTGTCACGGTGCCACCGGGCTTCCGCGCAGAAAGGCCCGCACGAACTCGCCGGCCGCCGGGTCCTTGCGGAAGCGCAGGGTGTGGCGCTCCACCGCGTCGAGGAAGGCCAGCAGGCGCTCACGCACGTCTTTGCGGGGCAGGGTGAAGCTGCTGGGGCCAATGTCGAAGCACTGGGCCATGGCGACCGACGCCGCCGTCAGCACGTCGACCGAGGTCAGCGCCTCGTGGTCGGCCTTCTGCAGCGTCACGAAGGCCCGGGCGCGCACCACGCCGGGGCGGCCCACGTTGTCCTCGTCGCTGCGGAACGGGCTGCCGCTGATGCGCCCGTCGGGGAAGACCTGCACCACCTCGTCGGTGAGCAGTCGCGCGCCAGCGCCGTGACAGAGCCGGCCGAGCGTCGACTTGCCGTCACCACTCTTGCCGCAGGCCACCAGCGCGCGGTCACCCTCGGCGATGGCCGAGGCGTGGAGCAGCACGCCACCCAACCTCGTGGTGACCACGTACCAGGCCAGCCGCAACACGAGTTCCCCCGGGAAGCTGCCGTCGGCGACCTGCACGGTCATGGTCGGCCCGTCGAGCGCGACGACGCATGAGCCGAGCGGGCCGGCAATGGTCTCGCCCTCGACGTGGTCACGGCGCACCACGGTCAACAGCACGGGCCGCAAAGCGGTGTCGGCCGAGAACGCGTCGACGAACACGCGGGGCCGCGACATCACGCAGAGGCTGTCATCGGCCTCGATGACGCCCTCGGCGCAGCGCAGCCTCATTCGACCTTGGACTTCTTCGCCTTCTTCTTGTCATTCTTGCGCAGCTTCTTCGCCGCGGGCGCGTCGGCCACCGTGGTGTCGTGGTCGCCGTCGTGGGCCTGGGCCTCGTCCTTCGCCGCGAGGTGGCCGAAGGGGTCCTGCGACGGGTTGGCTTCGACGGTCTCGACGTCGATGTTGGTCTGCCGGTTCTCGTCGTCGACCAGCACGATGTTGGGCTGGTGCCTGCGGGCCGCCTTGTCCTTCATCCACCCGTAGCTGGCGATGATGACCAGGTCGCCCGGCTTCACCAGGTGGGCGGCGGCGCCGTTGATGCCGATTTCGCCCGAGCCACGCGGCGCTTCGAGCACGTAGGTCGCCAGGCGCGAGCCGTTGGTGACGTCGTAGATGTCGACCTTCTCGTGCAGCAGGAAGCCCGCCGCGTCGATGAGGTCGCGGTCGATGGTGATGCTGCCGACGTAGTCGAGGTCGGCCCTCGTCACGACTGCGCGGTGAATCTTGCCCAGCAGCAGGTGGCGCAGGGTCTTGGAGGAGTCAGCCATGGCTGCCCCAGCGCTTACACACGCCGGGCCTCAGTGACCAGCCCCGTGGCGCTGGCTGATTGACCTGTGCCGGCCGGTCAGGGTGGCCGGGGCGGAAGCCGGTGCGGGTTCGAGGACTACCGTCATGACGGTGGTCGCGGTGGATGACGGGGCGAGCGACCGTGGTCACGCTCGTGGAGAGGCACACCGTCGCGCGGGGCGTGGAGGTGCACACCCTCGGTGCGGGGGCGTGGGGCGCATACGGTCGGTGCGGGGGCGCGGAGGCGCACACCGTCGGTGCGGCTCGTCACGGAGCGTACTGCGGGCGGAACCCGCGCATCGTCAGCGCCGCGGCCAACGAGAGCACCTCGCCAGGGAAGAGCTGGTCGGGCGCGCCGCCGGTCCGCCTTCCGCTACCACGGCAGCTGGAGTTGCACGCGCTCGGACACGGCGCGCGCGAACAGCCCGGCCTTGCGCAGCCCCACCGCGAGCTCGTCGGCGAAGCCGTGCACCGTCACCACCTCGCGCGCCCCGGTCTCGGTCGCGTACTGCAAGAGTGAAGGGAAGTCGGCGTGGTCCGACACCGGAAAGGCGATGTCGGCCCCGCTGCGACGCGCGCCCCAGGGCTCGATCGCCCAGCCAGTGAGCACGGCCGTGGCGATGGGCCCGACCTGGTACAGCGCGCTGCCTCGTCGGAAGGGCGGAAAGAGGCCGACCTCTCCAGGCTCGAAGGTGCCCTCGAAGCGGCGGGCCGCCACGTCGACCCCGAGCTGGGCGTAGAGGCTGACGATGTCGTGAATCGACGGGTGCGCGCAGATGCGCAGCCCTCGGCGGGCGAGCTGAGCGATGGTTTCCTGCGACTTGCCCAGCGAATACGCGAGCAGCACCGGCCGCACGTCACGCTCGAGCTGCACGCGGGCCCAGTCCGCGACCTGATCATAGACCTCGTCGCGGGGAGGGAAGCGGTACTTCGGGTGGCCGAAGGTCGACTCGATGACCAGCGTGTCGCAGTGCGCGGTGGTGGTGGGCGTGGCCGTCAGGCTGGGGCCGAGCGAGAGGTCACCGGTGTAGACGATGCGGTGGCCGTCCTGGCGGGTGACGCGCACCTGGGCGCTGCCCAGCACGTGGCCCGCGGGGAAGAGCTCGAGGTGCAGGCCGTCGACCGTGTGGCTCTGGCCGTAGGTCAGCGCGGTGGTGGCGTCGAGTGGACCCAGGCGGTGCGTCATCAGCGCCAGCGTCTCCTTCGTGGCGATGACGTGGTCGTGCCGGGCGATGTGGTCGCTGTGCGCGTGCGAGACGAAGGCCAGCGGCGAGCGGGTCCGCGCGTCGAACCACAGCGGCGTGCCTTGAAGAACGAGCCCGCCTTTGCGCCACTCCACCGGCATGCGGCCGTTCTACGTGTCGGACGGGCGCGGCGCCACGGGGCCCGGAGCGCCTCCCAGTTCAGACAGGAGCACTGCGGCGATGACCAGGCCGCCTCCGAGCAGTTCGCTGCGCTGCGGCCAGCCCAGGCCCAGCAGCACCGACCACGCGACGGCGAAGACCGGCTCGAGCGAATAGATGACCGCCGCACGCACCGCCGAGGTGCGGGCCTGCGCCCAGACCTGAATGGCGATGGCGAGGGTCGAGGCCAACAGCCCGGTCAGCACCACCGCGCCGAGCAGCGCCGTCGTCGGGTTGACGTGGGGGCTGGTGAAGGGCAGGGCGAGGGCCGAGAGCAGCGCGGTGACCGCCAGTTGCACGGTGACGACGGCCATCGGCGCGAGCTCGGGGTTCAGGCGGCCGGTGAGCGCGATGTGGAAGCCGTAGGCCACGGCGCAGCCCAGGGTGAGGAGGTCTCCGCGAGAGAAGGGGTCGCTCAAGCTCGCGCCGGTCAGCCACCACAGGCCGAGGGCTGCGAGCGGAATCGAGGCCAGGGTCGAACGGGGAAGGCGGACCTCGCCTCGAGAGAGGAGCAGGCTCGCGAGTGGTACGAAGACCACGGTGAGGCCGGTGATGAAGGCGCTGCGTGACGCGGAAATGGTCGACAGCCCCAGGGTCTGTAGCGCGTAGCCCGCGAACATCAGCAGGCCGAGCAGGGAACCGCTCTTCCAGACCCGGGCGTCGAGCAACGCTCTTCGGGCCACCAGCGCCGCAGCGACGGCGCCGAGGGTGAATCGCAACGCCAGGAAGCTGAAGGTGTCAGCGTCCTGGAGCGCGCCCTTCACGGTGACGAAGGTCGCGCCCCAGATGGCCGTGATGAACCACAGCGCCAGGTCGGCGCGAACGCGTGACGTCGACTTCACTGCACTGCCCGCCGATCAGAAGGGCGGGCAGATGACGTCGCACACCGCCGGCGTCGCGCCACAGGTACCGGCGCACACCCCACCGCCGGCCTGAACGTCGCAGTCGATCGGCTTGGTCGGCGAACACAAGTCGATTTGCGCCGGCGCTTCGACGGTGCAGATGACCGGGGTCGAATAGTTCTTTTTCGTCACTGTCATTTCCAGATCTTCACGGTTTGCAGCGCGTAGTCGCCCACCGCAAGGTCATTCTTGGAGTCGGCGTGGCCGGTGAAGTTGCCGATGGAGAGGCTGGCGCCCTGCGCCGACGAGCCCGTGCCGCGCAGTGCAGTCGACTGCGGAGCGGGGAGCGAGGCAGGGAAACCCGCATCCGGAACCTGAACGGCGATCCATGCGGCCGTCGGCAGGGCGCCAAGCTCGCCGCTCACGATGTCGGTGAGCGAGTCGTCGGTCAGGTCGCCAATCGCCACCGCCGCGCCGAAGCTGTTCGGCCCGGTGATGACCTTGGGCGCCGTGCCGCCGAAGCCCGTGGTCAGCATGTCGCCGTAGATGAACAGCGAGTTCGACTGCGGTGCGGTGACCGCCAGGTCGAAGGCGTTCGAGCCCGTGCCGTTGAGGTCGATGATGCTGCCCGCCGCGGCCGCGAAGCCGAAGCCGTTGGTGGCGTTCGTGTCGAAGGCGTTCTGGCTGATCGACGAGACCGCCGCCGACGACTGCACCCCGGCGTCGTTGGCGAACGGGGTCGCCGCCACGGTCGCGCCGTTCCACAACTGCTCGGTGCTCCAGTAGCCACGCGACATGGGAATGCCGAAGTAGTTCGAACCATTCGCGCCGCCGACCTTGCCCAGGTTCACCATGCCGAAGCGGTTGGTGCCGTAGGCGTTGCCGCACTGGGTGCCTGCGACGTTGCACCGGCGCGCCGGGCCGTCGATGACGTAATCCGCCAACGCCACCGGCACGAACCCGCCGTTGTTCGTCATCAGCGTCTGCCAGTCCATCAGCTTGCGACCCTTGAAGACGTAGACGCGGCCCACGTTCTTGCGGGTCACGTCGGTGTTCAACACGTCCCAGGTCGGCGTCGAGATCGCGACGTCATCGAAGCCGTCGCCGTCGATGTCACCGAGGATCTTCACCGACTGCCCGAAGAACGTGTTGCCCGAGTTGCCGCGAATCTCGACGTACTGGCCCGCCGCGGTGCTGATGCTCGCACCCGTGGTGCCCGCGAAGATGAACACGCGGCCAGTGTTGGCCGACCACCGGGGTTGCGAGACCACGATGTCGTTGGGCGAGCCCAGGTCGGTCACGTTGCCATCGACCGAGATGTCGGCGCCGAACTGGCCGGCCTGCCCGTCAGGCGGCGCGATCGACGTGCAGCCCGCGGGGCAGGTCACGCTGGCCAGCGTCGCGCCACCGGTGAACACGTAGATCGCGCCCACCGCCGTCGTTGCCGCTCCCGGAGCGCCGACCACCAGGTCCTTGCCTGCGCCACCGACGACGTCAGCCGAGACGACCGTCTGGCCGAAGTTCGACGACGCCGTGGTGTCGGTCAGCGTGATGGTCGACCAGAGGTTCGGCACCGACAACACGTTCGCCGGCACGAACGACGAGTAGTTGCCGACGCCGTCGATGGCGCGCACCACCACCGAGTACGTCGTGATGGGCGGCATGTTCAGCACCGCGCTGGTCGCGCTGCCCGCCTGCGGCAGCAACTGGACCGCCGAGCTCGTGAAGTACGTCGCCTCGTCGGGAATGCCGGTCGCCGACATGGTCGAGGTCGTCCAGCCGATCTCGTAGGTCACCGCGCTCTGGTTGTCCGTCACCGCCGACCACGCCACGGTCAACTGACCACCGCGCGTCGAGGGCGCAGGCGTGTTGCCCGCCGGGTCCGGAGGAGGCGTCACGTCGACCGTCGCCGTACCGCTGAAGGCGTTGGTCACGTTGCCGCCGATGTCGGTCACCCGCAGCACGAAGGCCTGCGACGGCGCTTCGGGCAGGTTCAGGGTCCCCAGGCTCACGTCACCCGTCGTCGCCGGGCCCGCCGTCGAACCGTAGCTGGTCGAGCCGAGCAACAGGTCCACCGTGCCGCCGGTCGCACCGCCGACGCCCCGCACGATCGCCTGCATCTGCGCGCCGCTCTGGCTGCTGCTGCCGTCCGCGAAGTAGCCCGCCTTGCCCGTCGAGGCCAGACGGTTGCCCGCGGCCGCCACGAAGAAGAGCGAGGTGCCGGTCAGCGGCACCGAGTCGGTCGAGTTGCAGGCCGGCGCGTTGCCGGGGCACACGCCGCTCGAGATGGTGAAGCCCGTGACGGTCGGCGCGACCAGGTCGACGGTCATGGTCCTGGTGGTGCCCAGGCCGTTCGCGATCGTCCACACCTCACCGTCGTTGATGTTCTGCACGGGGAAGGTGGTGACGCCGCTCGCGTCGGTGGTCTGCACGATGGCCGTGAAGCCGCCGGGCGTGGTGCGCGTCAGCGTGAGCTGCTCGTTGGGGCAACCCGTGGCGATGAAGCCGACCGTGCCGGTCGATGCGCCCGTGGGCGTGGTGTTGGTGCGGTTCAGGTAGCCGCTTCCGTAGAGCACGTTGTTGGGGGCCGCCACGTTGGTCTTCACCGCCACGCCGCAGCCGCTGACGGTGATCTGCGCGGTCGCAGTGCAGGTGTTGCCCGCCGCGTCGGCGACCGTCGCCGTGATGGTCTGCGTACCCGGGTTGTAGGTCGAGGTCGGGTCGGTGGCCGTGTTGTTGTTCAAGGTCGCGGTGGTGATGGTGCCGCCCAGGTTCGAGCTGAAGGTCACCTTCTGGCCGTTCGCACCCGTGGCGGTGAACGTCGAGGCAATCGAACCCGAGGGGTACACGCCGTTGCTCAGCGGGCCGCCCGTCGCCGAAGGCGAGACCAGCGTGCAGTTCTGCGGCGGGGTGAGGTCGATGGTGTAGTTCACCGAGCTCGTCGTCGCGTTGCCGTAGGGGTCGGTGCAGGTTGCGTTCAGCGCGTAGGCCCCGTCGGTCACCGGGAAGGTGGTGAGCACTTCGCTCGCGACCGGAGTCTGGGTCTTCGTCTGGGCTGCCGTCACCGGGGCCGTGCCAGTCGTCGTCAATTGCACGCCACCCGTGCTCACGTCAGGGTCGGTGGTGACGTGCACGGCGACCTGCGGGGTGTTCAGCGGGGTCGTGCCGGCGGGCGCCACGATGAGGCAGGTGGTCGGCGCGAGATCGAAGTTGATCTGGTGCGAGGCCGGGTCGGTCGTGCCGGTGTAGACGCTCGGGTTGCCGGCAGCGTCGACGATCGAGACCACCACCCGGTACGCCGAGTCGCCGGTGAGCCCACCGAGCACCACGTTGAAACGGCCGCCGGACACGGTCACGGTCTGCGTGACGTTCGCGGGCAGCGCCGTCGGAGCTCCTGCGCCGATGACCTGCTGAATGACGACCGAGCTCGCCGCGAGCGTGGCGGTCGAATCACCGCAGCCAGGCGCGAAGGACAGGGTCGGTAGCGCCCCCTGTGCGTTCTCGGCCGCGTTGATGTGGAAGTCGCCGCCGTACGTCGCGTTGCCGGCACCGTTGTCACGGTCGAAGCTCAGACTCCCCGCCGACACGCAGGGCCGCGTCACGTCGACCACCAGTGCCACCGGGTCCGAGGCGTTGGTCGCGCTGCCGTCGACGACTACGATCTTCACCGAGTACGCGCCTTCCGAGAAGGTGGTGACGGTCGGGTTGCCGACCGTCGGCACGCGCAGGTTCGAGGCCGCCAGGTACCAGCCAGCCGCGCCGTCCGGGCAGGCCGCGCGGGTCATTCCCGTCGCCGGGTCGACCTGCTGCGTGGTGCACAGGTCGGCGTGCGCGGTCATCGAGGTCAGGTTCGCCGAGAAGTTGATCGCGTGCTGCGCGCCCGGCGTCATCGCGTCGCTGTCGCCGAAGACGTTGATGGTCACTGGCCCCGGAGGAGCAGGGCTCAGAATGGCCGGCTTCGAGGTGTCGACGGTGAGGACGCAGTTGCCGGTGCTCGGTCCGCCGACGATGTTGTCGACTTCGCCATGCACCATGTACGTGCCGCCCTGGAGCGGTACGGAGTTCGGGCCGAAGATGCCGTTCGCGCCGATGGTGCCATTCGCGGTCGCAGTGGTCGGGCCGGTCACCGAGAGCCGGGCGACGTGGCCGACGCACGAGAGGCTCGAGAAGCTGATCGGGTACGTGCCGTTCACCAGATCGCTGCCGAAGATGGTCTTCGGGCAGACACCGGGCTTCATCGAGCTCGGCGTGAGGAAGTCGACCGGGCAGGTGTTCACGGTGACGTCGACGGCTTCGCTGGCCGAGCCTGCGTTGCCCAGCGAGTCGGTGACCGTGACCTGAATCGTGAACGTGCCCGAGGCGGGGAAGGTGACGCCGTGAAAGGTCACCATGCCGTTGACCACGTCGCCGGTGCCGAACGATTGGCCGTTGCGGGAAAGCGTCGCGCAGCCAGTGCACGAGAAGGCGGCGCCGTTCTTGGTCACCGTTGCAGCGACGTCGGTGATGTTCACGACGGCGGCGTTGCCTGCGTCGGGAATGACGGGAGTCGTGATGGAGATGACGGGCGGCGTGAGATCGATCGTGACGTGCACGTCGTCCGTGCAGGTGTTGCCATCGACATCGGTCACGGTCAGGGACACCGTGTACATACCGCTCGAGTAGGGGAACGGGAAGTCGTGCGAGACCACTCCGCTGCCAACCATCGCTGACTGGCCGTCACTCGTCGTGAAGACCGCCGTCAAGCCAGCGGGCACTGAACCGTTTGCACGAAGTACGAATTTGCTCGTGTCCGTACCGGCGTTCGTGTTCGGCCCGTTCGACGCAAGGGTGGTGTTGAAGCCCATGCACATCAGGGGCGTGTTGTGGATCGTGATGGTCGCAAGGCCAGCCGGGTTCATGACGGGGTTGTTCAGCCCCACCGTCGACGTCGCGGTGGCGACGATTTGCGCAAAGATGTCGTACCGCTGACCAGCCGTGTACGGCACCTCGAGCGTCGCGATGCCACCGCTCACCGCAACGGCCGAGGCCAACTGGGTCGGGGGCATCGTGTTGCCCTGGGCGACGATTCGCACGAACGTGCCGTCTGCGCAGGTGGTCGTCACCCTGGTGGTGAACGTCGTCTTCGTCGGGCTCAGTTCCTTGTTGTTGAGAACACTGTCGGCCGGGTCATTGTCTTCCGGGAACTGGACCGTGGAGACCGTGGCCGAGCAGGCAGGGGTCACCGTGACGGTCTCGCTCGCCGGGTTGATTTTGTTCGAGCCAGAGGCAGTCGCCGAACACACGCCCTGCGTCATCGTCGCGGTGAGCGTGGGTGAACCAGATGCGGTGACGCCGGAGAACGTCACTTGAGCTCCGCCGGTGCCGACGACATCGAAGCCCGCGGTTCCCGTGACGTCGAGGTGCGCAGACTCAATCGTCGCGTTGCTCCCGTCGCTGTACTTCGCCTGCACGGTCACGTCGAAGGGCGAGGTCACGCCCGCGTCAGCAGCGGGCGAAACGAACGACAGCGTGATGTCGCTGCATTCGTGCACCGTCTGCCCGCAGTTGCACCCGCTCAGCGCCATCGCTGCCACCACCGCCACGAGCCCCAGTCGCATCATGTTCGTCATGAGCGTTCCCTTCCGTACCGCGTTGGTGCCTCAACCCCGCGTCGCCATTCAGAAACGAAGGCTTACGTGCTGAGCACCTGTTTGTGGACCAACTCCGAAATGAACTGCAGGGTGTCGGCCTCGGCGACTTCGCTCGACACCTCGAATTCCTCGATCAACCGCTGCACGATCTCCGCGACCGTCCGCTCCCCATCGACCAGTGACACGATTCGCTCAGCCACGTCAGAAACGCCCTCCGGCCCGGCGAACGTATGCAAACGGTCGTCCGACGTGGCCGCGACCCAGCGCCCGCCGACCTGGCGCATCGCCGCCTCGTCGTGCACGCGTGGAACGGTCTGCAACGTGATTCCCCCGGTTGCGCTGGTCTCGGTTTTACCCATGATTCCAACGCCTTCGTCGGCCCAGGCCGGCCGCTGATCGGTGTGTAGTCCGCTCGGGTGAGTGAAACAAGCCCCGGGTCACGTTCACCGCGAGGGTGTTCGACGACCTCAGGACCTCAGCGCAAAGTCGACGCCCAGCGTCAGAAACAACGCCGTCAGATACAGCAGCGATACCCCGAAGAGCCGTCGCGCCCACACCGCGTCGCCGTTGCGAAGCGCCCCGCGCAGGCCTTCCGCCAGAAAGCCCACGCCCAGCACCACCGCCAGCATGCCGTACGGCCAACCCGCGGCTCCAATCGCCACCGGCACCAGCGAGACCGCCAGCAGCGCCACCAGGTACGCCACCGCGTGCCACCGCGCCACCGCGTCGCCCAGCGCCAGCGGCAGACTCGTCAACCCCGCCGCCTGGTACTCGCGCTTGCGGAACAGCGCGATGGCGATGAAGTGCGGCAGTTGCCAGAAGAACAGAATGCCGAACAGCGCCAGCCCCATCGCCGACACGTGCCCCGTGGCCGCCGTCCACCCCATCAACGGAGGCAACGCGCCGGGAAACGCGCCCACCTGCATCGCCAGGTGCGTGCGCGACTTGAGCGGCGTGTACACCAGCACGTAGCTGAAGATGGCCAAGAGCCCCAGCACCCCGGTCAACGTGTTGCTGCCCGCCCACAACAACGGCAACGAGAAGGTCGCCATCGCCGCCGCGAAGGCCAGCGCCGGCGTCGCTTCCATCCGCCCCGCGGGCAATGGCCGGTGCTGCGTGCGGCCCATGTGCCGGTCCGACTCGCGCTCCATCACGCAGTTGAAGGCGTTCGCCGCGCCCACCGTGCCGGCCGTGCCGACCAGCGTGCAGACCCACGTCCACCAGGGCACCGACACGCCCGACAACCACATGCCCCCCGCCGCGGTGAAGAGCACCTGGCCCGAGAGGCGCGGCTTGGTCAGCGAAATGAAGTCCTTCGCGATCGCCCACGCCCCGACCGGAGCGCTGACCTCCATCGCTTTGGACGACGCGTGCACGCGCAGGCTCTTACCTACGAGGGCCCGCCACGACAAGGCCGGGCCCGAAAGACGACCGAAGCCCTGCTGTTAGCCTTCCTTCGGCTTCTCGGCGCCACCACCCAGGCAGGTGTTCTGCGGGTCGGCGGCCTTGAGCGCATCGGACAGGCTCTTGAGCTTGTCCTTTTCCTTCGGGTCGTTGAGCTTGCCCAGGAACTTCACGTAGTGGCAGAGCACCGGCGCGTATTCCTTGTCGTAGCCGTACGACTTCTCGTACGCGCCGCGCGCGCGGTCCTTGTCGCCGTCCTTGTTGCGCAGCTCGAGCGTCACGCCCAGGTCGTCGTAGGCCGTCGCCGCCATGCCGGTGTCGTTGAAGTATTCACCGGCCGCGCGGTCGATCAGCTTGATGGCCCGCTCGTAGTCCTTCTTGTCGTCGCGCAGCAGCTTGCCCAGCAGGAAGCGGGCGTCGGGGTTGCGCGCCTTCTCGTCGCTGGTCGCCTTCTCGAGCGTGGCCTCGGCGTCGGCGTACTTCTTCTGCCGCGCCTGCACCTGCCCCAGCATGGTGAGCAGCTTCGGGCTGTTCGGCACCAGCGAGAGCGCCTTCTTGAGCACCTCTTCGGCCGCCGGGTCGCCACCTTCCTTGCGCATCAGCACCTTCGCCAACTCGACGTGGTAGTGCGCCGCCGTCCCGTTGATCTCGATCGCCTTGCGCAGCTCGACCGCCGCGTCGTCGATCTTCCCTTCCGACGCCAGCCGACGCCCCTTCACCAGCGACAGCTCGGGGTTGCGTTGGTCGAGACCCAGGCCCTCTTTTTCTTCGCGGTCGATGTCCTTCGCCGCAGCGTTCTTGTCGCCCGAGATGCCGGTCTTGTCGGTCAGGTCCTTCTTGAAGGCCTCGTCCCTGTACTGGGGCAGGTCGGTGGTCACGCGCGAGATGAGCAGCGCCTTGACGAAGTGCGCCTCGGCCAGCTCGCGCGGCGAGGGCGGCGGCTCCATGTCGAGCAGCGTCTTCACGTACTGCGAGGCGGTGATGTAGCCCTTGCCCGGGTTCTCCTGGTCGAGAATCAGGTTCGCGGTGCCCAGCAGCGCGTCGGGGTGCGAATTGCGCGTGTACTTGAGCGCGTTGTTGAACGCGGTCAGCGCCACCATGTCGGCGCCGCGGCGACGCTGCAGGTTGCCCAGCGCCACGAAGACGCGCGGGTCGTCGGGCGCGATGATCTGCGCGCGCTCCAGGCTCAGGCGCGCGTCGTCGAGCGAGCCGGTGTTCATCAGAATCAGGCCCTGCGTCAGGTAGAAGATCGACACCTGCTTCTTGTCGGCCTCGGCCGTCTTGATGCGCTCGTCGATTTTCCGCAGCGCCTCGGCGCTCTTGCCGTCGTAGTAGTCGAACAGCGCTTCGGCCGCGGCCAGGTAGTTGCTCTGGTCCTTCGACTCGATGCCCGCCTTGATGTTGGTCAGCGCGTGCTCGCGGTTGTCCGAGTCGTGCTGGTGCTCGCCCCACCGCACCGTGTAGCCGTAGGCCAGCAGCCCGCGGGCGATGCGGTTGGTGTCGGCCGACGCGTTGACCGACAGCGCGTCTTCGGCGGCCTTGATCGCCACCTGGTACGCCGCGAAGGTGTCGGTCTTCAGCTTGTCGGTCGCGTCGCGCAGCAGCTTGTTCGCGTCGCGAATCTGCTTCGCCTTGTACTGCCCGTAGCCGTAGTAGCCGGCGGCCGACAGCGGCACGAGGAAGATGAGAATGAAGAACATCGCCCGCGAGTTGCCGCCCTTCGACGCCTTGCGGGGCGGGGGCAGCTCGGTGGCTTCCGAAATCGAGTCTTCGTCGTACTCGCGGCGCTGCGCGGGGCGGGCCTGAGCCGCTGGGCGCGCGGCCGGAGCCGCCTTGCGAGCGGGCGCTGCAGGAGTCGAGGTCTGGGCGGCGGCGGGGGCGGGCGCCGCGGTCTCGGTCTCGGTCGAGACCTGCACGCTCGGCGCAGCGGCGATCGGCGCGGCCACCGCGACCGGCGCTGGAGCAGGAGGGGGCGGCGGCTCGGCAGCCTTCGGCACCGCCACGCCGTACTTGCCCATCGCTTCGAGAGTCTCGGCGTCGCCGGGGTCGACCTCGAACGCCTTGAGCAGGTTCGCCTTGCCCGCGTCGGCCTCGCCCGTCTTGATCTGCAGCGAGCCCATCATGCGCAGCACGCCCTTGTCGCCAGGCGCAATCTGCATCGCGGCGGCCAGCTCTTCGACCGCCTTCTTGTCCTTGCCCTGATCAGCGTAGACCCGCGCCAACAGCATGCGAGGGTCGGGGCGGTTGGGGTGTGCCTTCACGCCCTTCTTGCAGACGACCATCGCCTCCATGAAGCGACCCATGCCCAGGTAGGCCTCGGCGAGGGGCTTGTACGCCTCGGAAACCGGGTCGGTCGCAAACGCGTGCTCAAGCTTGGTGAGCTCGGCCTGGCTCAACGTCTTCGTGGCTGGAGGCATCGGCGGGAAATTCTTATGTCAGTCGGAGTTCACTAAAGTCAAACGGCATCGGTGTCGGTGCGGGGGCGCACGATGTTGCCGTTTTCGCGGCCTCGTCGAGCAACTTTCTTCTGGCGAACCGCGCTTTTGATTCCCTGTTGACTCCACAGTTTCAACCCGGTAGTCAGCCGCCACTTGCAGCGACGTCCGTTCGAACATCTGGGGGTGTAGCTCAGTTGGGAGAGCGTCGCGTTCGCAATGCGAAGGTCAACGGTTCGATCCCGTTCACCTCCACAGACATCTGAAAACGGTTGTCGCTGCGACCCTGCCCCGGTTCACGCCGTGGCAGGGTTTCTTTTTTCCCTGCTGCGTCTTTCAGACGCCGTCGGGCAACCCGGCGGGCGCGTCGGTGCGCTGCACCGCAGGCGTCTCGATGGTCGCGGGCGCTTCGTGCTCGCCGCTGATCTCGGTGCTCGAGCCGAGCGACGCCGAGGCCGACACGGAAACGCTCGCCTCGTCGGTCTCGTGCTCGACCACCTCGCTCTTCTTCTTGGTGCCCGCGCCCGAGCGGCAGGTGCGGCACCAGGGCTGGTTGCGAATGGCGCCGTCGGCCATCTTGCGCAGGCCGAACATCGCCAGCGGCTTCATCGACCGGCACTTCAGGCACATCATGGTGATGAGCACCTCGTGCCCCTCGGCGTCGTACACCGCCGACTTGCGGCGCTTGCGCGGTTCCTTCGCAGGAGCGTTCGGGTCGGTCTGCCGGTCGGCGGTCTTCGCGGTCTTCTCGACCGGGGTCAGCATGGGGGTGACTTTGTAGAGCACGAACCCTCCTTTGGTGCGGGTGAGGAAAAGGGCCAAGCCGTGGCCCTCCCGTTCGACGGGTTCCCGCGCCTTCTTCGGTGAAGCATAGCGCGGCAACCCGGCATGGGCTGTAGCGTTGTGAGCCGATTTATCGGCCCTGGCGTCGATTCCAAAGTCTTTTTGACGCTTTGCCGCGCAGCGACGTCGCGTCGGAAGGAGCACGACCCGAGGTGCGCAGGTGTGCGCACCCCTGCCTTGCCCGGCGGGCCAACGGCTCAGGGCGCGCCGTTGTGGGTGTCGATTTTCGCGCCCGCACTGCAGTGTCCACCCGCGTCGAGGAAGGTCACGCGACCGGGTTTGGGCGCGACCAGCGGCTGCTTGCGGTCCTTGAAGAAGGTGACCAGCTCGTCTCGCAGGTTGGTGGCGCGGGTGTCACCCAGGTCGACGCGCTCGGGCTCGAAGGTGGCCAGCACCGGCCCCAGCCCGTCGCCGCCGCGCGCGAGAAAGTCGGGCATCACCACCCGGTAGCGCGCCTGCGGGTCGATGGCCTTGCCGCCCGGCAGCGAGAAGCCCTTGAGCCGGTCGGGTGACGGGCAGCGCCCCAGCTTCACCTCGAGCCCCGAGAACTGGAAGACGCCCTTGCGCCCGCCGAAGGCCGCGGTCAGCAGGTGACGCAGTTGCTCGCCCGACAGGTCGAGCGTGGCGACCTGGTTGTCGAAGGGCAGCACCTCGTAGAGCTGCCCGTAGGTCAGCGGGCCCGAGCGCAGGTCGGCGCGCAGGCCGCCCGGGTTGAGCAGCGCGATGTCGGCCTTGCACATCGCCCGCATCGCGTCGGCCAGCATGCTGCCCAGCGCGCTCTCGTCTTCGTAGTGGCGACCCAGTGGCTGGGGCACGGTGATGCCCAGCGCGCGGGTCTGCAGCGCGGCCACCTGCTCGAAGGCCGGAGCGAGCGCGGCCGCCACCTCGGTGTTGGCCGAAATGGTCCGGCCGTGGAAGCGGGCGGGCACGACCTTCACGCCGGCGGCGTTGGCGGTGAGCTTGCGCGCGTCGCACGAGCCGGTGGCCTCGTCGACGGTCTCGCACAGCGAAATGCCCGACTCGATGTGGGTCTTCTCGGGCAGCACCTTGCGGGTCTGCGGGTCGACGAAGAGGTCGACGATGCCGAAGTAGCGGCCCAGCGCCCAGCTCTCGATGACCGGCGTGCCGTTGACGAAGTGGCCGATCTGCGCGTGCGTGTGGCCGGCGACCACCGCGTCGAGCGTGCCTTCGGGCAGGGCCTTCATCATCTCGAAGACCTCGCCCTGGTCCAGGTCGCACGAGCGGGTGTTCTTGGGGTCGTCGACCTCGCCGCACTTGCCCCCCGCGTGCACCACCGCGATGACCAGGTCGGCGCCCCGTTCGCGCAGCCGTCGCGAGGCGGTCATGGCCTCGGGCGCGAGCGAGCCGAAGCGCAGGCTGGCCACGTTGATGGGCAGGGTCACGCTGGGGGTCTGGGGCGTGGTCAGGCCGAAGATGCCGACCTTCAGACCGGCGCGCTCGACGATGATGCTGCCGTCGCCCTTGAGCCATTCGGGCCGAAGCCCCGTGGCGCTCTCGTAGATGTTGGTCGAGAGCAGGGGAAACTTCGCCTGGTTGATGCGGGCCTTGAGCGCGCCGAACGGGTCCATGCTGGGCTGGGTGGCGGCCGAGACCGGGCCCACCGGGCCGTAGTCGAACTCGTGGTTGCCGATGCTGGCGGCGTCGTAGCCGAGCAGGTTGAAGGCGTCGATGACCGCGCTGCCCTCGGTGAGGTTCGACATCAGCGTGCCCTGGAAGAGGTCGCCGGCGTCGAGCAGCAGCACGCCCGCGGGGTTCTCTTCGCGCAGCACCTGCAGGTACGACGCGAGCACCGCCGCGCCGCCGAAGCGCAGGTCACCCGAGGGGAACTTTTCGGTCTGGGTCATCACCCAGCCGTGCAGGTCGTTGGTGCCGACCAGCGTCAGGTGCACCGGCGCGCGGGTCTTCGGCGGCTTGTACACCGGCAGCTCGATGGGCTGCGCGTCGTGCACCGTGTTGGGAATCGGCTGGGGCGTGCTCTGGCAGGCCAGGCCGAGGGCCACGGCAGCGAGGGTGATTGGACGCAGGGGCAACGAGCGAAAGAGGTTGGTCATGGTCGGTCAGGCGGGCGAAACGTGCAGCGCTTCGACGAAAGGGAACCCTTCGCGCGTGCGCGCGACTCTGCGACGGCGCGGGGTCGACGGCAACAGCAATGACCGGCCTCTCAGGTCTGCTGACGACGGCGCACCACCAGCCAGAGCCCGAGCAGCAGCGCGGGCAGCACCGGTTCGGCGCTGGAGCACCCACAGGTCTTCGGCGGGTCGCCGATGATGCCGCCGATGCCGCCCATGCCGCCACCACCGTGCCCTGCGTCGGTGCCGCCGTCGACGCCGCCGTCGGTGCCGGCATCGGGCGGCGCGGGGGGCACCGCGATGGGCAGCGGGAAGCCGGTCGAGGTGACGAAGGTCGTCGCCAGGTCGGCCAGCGAGACGTACTTGTAGTTGGCGGTCAGGCCGTCGTGCACCACCAGCAGGCCCAGCGGGTAGCCGGTCAGGGGCAGGGGCGTGAGGTCGAGCGCCTGGGTGGCGCCGACCCGCTGCGCGCCGCCGTCGGGCGGGCCGAGGGCGAACGAGCCCAGTTGCATGGTCGCCGCCACGTCGTAGACGTCGATCTCGTTCATGGTCGGCACGCTGGTCAGCAACAGCGTGCCGCCGTCGAGCACGGGGTAGATGGTCAGCCCCGCCACCAGCCCCGAGAACTGCCCCTGGCTGAGCAGCGTGGTGAGGCCGCCGTCGGCGACGGTCGAGATGCCGACCGTGGGCATCGCCACGTAGAGCACGCCAGTGCGGTCGTCGACGATCATCGCGCTGGCCGCGGCCGGCAGGGTCAGCGAGTCCACCTCGACGAAGCCCGAGAACCCGCCCGTGGCCTGGCCGCCGTCGGCGACGAAGCGCAGGTGATGGAGCGTGAGGTCCTTCGAGCCCAGCCAGGCCTCGAGCCCGCCGTCCGCGAGCGCGGTCAGGGCCAGGGGCCCTTCCGAGGCGATGCCGGTGGCGTCGAACACCTGGCTCAACCCCGCATCATCGAGGCGTGCGGGGGTGATGGTGGCGTTGGTGGCCGAGACCACCGCGCTGAGCGTGCGCACGCCCGGCAGGTTCAGGTTCGAGCGGCTGTCGATGCTGGTGGTGGCGCCAGGAAAGGTGGTCTGCAGCAACCCGCCGTCGAGCGCGTAGACCGACACGCCACTGGTGAACGTGTCGGCGCCCAGCACCACCGGGGCCCGCGGGTGCGGCCCTTGATCGACCACGATGGCGAGGTCGCCTGCGGTGAAGGTGGCCAGCGTCGGCGTCTCGGTGGTCCAGGGCACGACCGACTGGGCCAGCGACGTGGTGGCGAAGAAGGCGGTCAACAGCAGTCGGCGGTCGAAAAGGGTCATCCGGGGCCTGGGCAGGTTCGGTTGGTGCAGGTGGTTCCGCTGAAACAGGTCTGACCATCGCAGTCGGGGTCGGCGCAGTCGACGAGGCCGTCTCCGTCGTCGTCGAGGCCGTTCGCGCACGCGTGCTCGGGCGGGAAGCAGCCATGCTGGCCCGCGTCGGGGTCGACGCCCGCGTCGGCGCCGGCATCATTCCCGCCGTCGGTCGCGCCCGCGTCGGGCACTCCGCCGTCGAAGAGCACGCCGCAGTGGCCGGTGGGGGGCGCCGACAGAAGGCACTCGCGCGCGTAGCAGGTGGGGTCGGCGCAGTCGGTGTGGCCGTCGAGGTCGTTGTCGACGCCGTCGGCGCAGTCGGTCTCGTGGCAGACGCTGGCCAGGCACGAGGTGCCGGTGCCGCAGGCGTGCTGGCACTGGCCGCAGTTGAGCGGGTCCTGGGTCAGGTCGAAGGTCTCGTCGGTCTTGCCGTTGCAGTCGTCGTCGAGCCCGTTGCAGCGCTCGGTGGAAGCGGCGACCAGTTGCGCACAGGCGATGGCGCCCTGGTGGCACTGGGTGGTGCCGCCGGCGCACACGCCCAACAGGCCGGTCGAGCAGCCCGCGTCTTCGGTGGGAAAGGTCTCGTCGATGCGGCCGTCGCAGTTGTCGTCGAGCCCGTTGCAGGTCTCGTGGTCGGTGCAGACGCCCAGCTTGAAGCAGCGCCCGCCGCCGGCGAACTGCGCTCGGCATTCGTAGCCCTGGCCGCAGTCGGCGGTGTTCACGCACGAGAAAGTGCCCTGGTTGGGGTCGACCGACGAATGGCAGCCCACCAGCGCCAGGGCGAGCGGAAGCAGAAGGCGTCGCATCAGAAGTGCCCCTCGAGCACCAGGCCCGCCCCGCGTGCGGGGTCGAAGGCTGGAGCCACGGTGACCGCCGGTTGGCTCACCGGCTGACTCACCACGTCGTGAATGAAGAAGATGACCGCCGAGACGAAGGCGGCGCCGGTGACGCCGAAGAGCACGTTGGCCACCAGCGCGTTCTGCTGGGCGCTGAGCGCCTGGGCGCGCGTGCCCTGGTACACGTGGGTGGTGGCGTCGTAGCCGTCGAGCAGCGCCTTTTCCTGCGAGCGCGCGGTGAGCCCGAAGTAGAGCGAGGTGCCTCCAGCGGCGGCGGTGGCGACGATGCTGATCCACGTGCCGGGCGAGAGCACCAGCCCCGGCGTCGACGCGGGCGCGGCGGGGCTTGCGGGCTTCTTGACCAGCGCCGGCATTTCCTGGTCGTCGGGAATCTCGCCGGGTTTGAGCAACAGCACGATGCGTTCGTGCACCTCGCGCTCGGCCTCGACGTTCACCAGGCGGGTGACGCTCAGGTACTTCCTGCGCTCGAGCTTGATCTCGTACTTGCCGGGCCTGCGCACGATGCTCTGCGGCGGGGTGCCCACGAATTCACCGTTCACCGAGATCTGCGCGTCGGCCAGGTTCGATTCGATGACCAGGGTGCCGCGCGCCTCGCGCTCGCCGCGCAGCAGGCGGGGCACCGCTTCGTCGAGGTCCTTCTGCAGGCGGCGGGCGGCGATCAGCACCGCGCGGTCGACGTCGGCCACCACCTTCAGGTTCTTCACGTCGATCAGCCACAGCCGCACCAGGTAGTTCTTCTCGTCGCGGCTGAACTGCCCCAGCACCACCCGGTTGACCGCGTGCCCTTCGAGCACCTGGGCCACGCAGGCCGGCTTGTCGCCGCACTTGCGCAGGGTCTCGTACTGCCGTTCGTCGAGCGACTTGCGCAGCTCGTCGGGGCCGATGGTGGTCAGCTTCTGGGCGGCTGCGGCGGCGACCAGCGAGCGCGTCACCTGGCCGGCCAGGCCCATCAGCATGTCGGGAGACTCGACGTCGACGATCGCCAGGTCGGGCACGGCGGAGGTCGCGGCCGCGCCCTTCGCCGGCGCGGGTGCGGTGGCGACGAGCGCCAGCAGAGACACGAGCAACATGGGGGCTACCATACCGTCTGATTCGCCCGATGGCGCGAAACCCGCCGCCCGCGCCACAGCCGCCACCTCGAATCATGCTAGCTGGCAGCCCGTGGCCGAGGTGGAACCGGAAGACGAAGACGACGTGGGCCTGCCCGAGGGCGAGGCCGACGGTGGCGACGAGCTCGTCACCGTCACCTACGTCGTCGAGCCGAACTACGCCGGGTGGCGGCTGGACAAATACCTGTGCGACAAGCTGCGGCGGCTCTCGCGTACCCGGGTGCAGGAAATCATCGGGAACGACCTGGTGTACGAGAAGCGGCTCAAGGCCTCGACCCCGGTGTGGCCGGGGCTGACCTTCGGCCTGCGCAAGCGCGTGCGGCGCGAGCCGAGCGTGCCCGACGTGTCGGCGCTCGCCGAGGTCTTCCTCGACGACGCGCTGCTGGTGCTCGACAAGCCCGCTGGCCTGCCCGTGCACCCCTCGGCCCGCTACTTCCACAACACGCTGACCGGGCAGTTGGCGCTCAAGTACGGAGCCGACTTCAAGGCCGACCCCGCGCACCGACTCGACCGCGAGACCTCGGGGCTGGTGGTGTGCGGCCGCACGCTGGCCGCCAACCAGGGCCTGATGCGCGCCTTCTCGGGAGGCTTCGTCGACAAGACCTACCTGGCCCTCGTCGAAGGCCACCCGCCGCGCGACCAGTTCGAGGTCGACGCCCCCATCGCCGAGGGCACGGCGCTCATTCGCATCGCGGTGCGCATCGACCCCGTCGAGGGCCGCTACGCGAAGACGCGCTTCGTGGTCGAGCACCGCTTCGAGCGCGCGGGCGAACCGTTCGCGGTGGTGCGCGCCTTTCCCGAGACCGGGCGTCAGCACCAGATTCGCATTCACGCGCAGCTCGCCGGCTTCCCGCTGGTGGGCGACAAGATGTACGGGCCCGACCCCGGCTACTTCGACCGCTTCTCGAAGCGCACGCTCGAGCCCGAGGCGTGGGTGAAGCTGCGCCTGCCCCGCCACGCCCTGCACGCCGCGTCGCTGGCCTTCGAGCACCCCGTCGAACGCCGCCCGCTGCGCTTCGATTCGCCGCTGCCCGAAGACCTGGCCGCCTTCGCGGCAGGCCGCTGACGGCCCACTGACCGAGGTCGAGACAGGTCACGGCACACCCGGTGGGTCGCGATGACCCGGACCGGCGGCGTTCGACCCACGTGGTTCGTGGCCCTTGGGGCAGTCGGCGCATGGCACTGCGCCTGCTGTGGGTGATCGCGTGGAACGGCGCGTCCAACTGATGGTGGTGGTGGGGTGCGCCTGCGGCGTGGGGCTGAGTCTTGCGCTGGGTCAGGTGTGGGCCGCAGGCTGGGTGGCCGCCGCGGCTGCGGTGGCGCTGCTGGCCCAGGAGCGCTCGGCGAACGGCCGCCGCACTGCCGAGCTGGTGGTCCAGACCGACGAGCTGCTCGAACAACAACGGCGTGCCGCCAACCAGGCGGTGGCGCTCGAAGAGAAGCACCGGCAGCTCGAGCGGGTGTCGGAAGCGAAGAGCCAGTTCCTGGCCGCGACCTCGCACGAGCTGCGCACGCCGCTCAACGCGGTGCTGGGCTTCACCGAGCTGCTGCTCGACGGGGTCGGCGGGCCGCTGACCGACGGCCAGACCGAGTACGTCACCGACATCAGGCAGTCGGGCGCGCATCTGCTGCGGGTCATCAACGACATTCTCGACTTCTCGAAGCTCGAGGCCGGGCGCCTGTCGGTTGCGCACGAACTGGTCTCACTGGGCACGCCGGTGCGCGAAGCGGTGCACATGCTCGAGGGCAACGCGAAGAAGAAGGGCGTGGCGCTCGAGCTGCACGTCGACGATTCGCTCACCGTGCGCGGCGACGCCCTGCGGCTCAAGCAGGTGACGCTCAACCTGGTGGCGAACGCGCTCAAGTTCACGCCGCGCGGTGGTCGGGTGACCGTCGAGCTGGCACCCTGCGCCGCCGGCGCCCAGTTGACGGTGGCCGACACCGGCATCGGCATCGCGCCCGAGCACCAGGCCGACATCTTCGAGGCCTTCCACCAGGTCGACGCCGACGAAAACCGCCGCTTCTCGGGCACCGGGCTGGGGCTGGCGCTGGTCAAGAAGCTGCTCGAGCCCATGGAAGGCGCCATTCGGGTCGAGAGCGCGGTGGGGCAGGGCGCGCGCTTCATCGTCACCCTGCCCAGGCCGCCTTCGCGGGTGGTGCCGACGGGCGCCAGGCTGGCGAAGTCGATCGAAGTGCTGGTGGCCGAAGACGACGACGCCACCCGCCATCTGGTGGTGCGGGTGCTGCAGGCCAACGGCTGCCGGGCCCGCGCCGCGGCCGATGGGCAACGCGCCGTCGAGGCGCTGCTCGAGCAGTTGCCGGCGGTGTTGATTCTGGACCTGATGATGCCCGAGCTCGATGGGTACGAGGTGCTCGAACGGCTCCGCGCCTTGCCGCACGGCGACGAGGTGAAGGTGTTGGTGTTCAGCGCGACCGAGCCGCCCGAGGGGCAGCGGCTGCGGGCGCTGGGGGCGCAGGTGTTGGTCAAGGGCACGGTGGCGACGGCCGAACTGGTGGCCACCGTCGCTGCGCTGGCGAACTCGACGGTGCGGAGCGCAGCATGACCGAGCACGGACGATACGATCTCCTCAAGGCCCCGGGCGCTCCCGTCGACTCGCCGCGCCGCAGCCTGGTGCTGGTCATCGACGACGACGCGATGAACCTGAAGGTGCTCAAGGGCTACCTCACGCTCGACGGGTACGAGGTGGCGGTGGCCGAGAGCGGGCCTGAGGGGCTCGAGCGGCTCGAGGCGGGCGGAGTCGATCTGGTGGTGCTCGACGTGCGCATGCCCGACATGGACGGCTACGAGGTCTGCCGCCGCATTCGCGCCAATTCCCGGCACGCGCGCACCCCCGTCATCTTCCTCACCGCCGACCAGGTCGACGAGAAGCGCGAACTGCTGGGGCTCGACGCGGGGGGCGACGAATACCTGCACAAGCCGATTTCGCGGCGGGTGCTCTCGGCGCGGGTGCGCAACCTGCTGCGGCTGGCCGACGCCGAGCGCGAGCACATGCTGCTGCGGCAGATTGCCCATTCCGAGAAGCTGGCCGCCATCGGCCAGGTCGCCGCAGGCGTGGCGCACGAGGTCAACAACCCGCTCTCGTTCATCTTGAGCAACCTCGACTCGCTGCGGGTCTACTTCAACGACTTGAAGCAGGTGCTGCAGGCCTGGCAGCAGGGGCCCGAAGCGGGCCGGGCGATGGAACGGAAGGTGGGGCTCGAATCGATTCTGTCCGACATCAGCCCGCTGCTCGACGAGACGGTGCACGGCGGTCGTCGCGTGCGCGCCATCGTGCAGGAACTGAAGACCTTCTCGCGCTCGGAAGAAGCGCCGATGGAAGCGGTGGACCTGGCCGCCGTCGCCCGCTCGACCCTGCTGCTCACCGAGCGTGAGCTGAGCGCGCGCGGCACCGTCGAGCGCGACCTGCAGAGCGCGCCCATCGACGCGGCGCCCAGGCAGAAGCTGCATCAGGTCGTACTCAACCTGGTCGTCAACGCCATGCAGGCCGTCGAAGCGCGACCGCTGCCCGAAGGGCAACGCCACGTGCTGGGCCTGCGTACGCGCACCGTGGGAGAGTTCGCCGAGCTCGAGGTCAGCGACACCGGCTGCGGTATTCCCGAGGCCAACCTCACCCGCATCTTCGAGCCCTTCTTCACCACCAAGCCGGTGGGCGTGGGCACCGGGCTGGGCCTGTCGGTGTGCGCGCTGGTGGTCGAGTTGTCGGGCGGCACCATCGAGGTCAAGAGCACCATCGGCGCGGGCACCACCTTCCTCATCAGAATTCCGCGAGCGGGGCCGGGCAAGCACGGGTAAACCTTCGCCGCACCATGCGACGGGTCGACCAACTGTTGAGCGCTCTGGGGTATTGCTCGCGCAAGCAGGCCCAGGAACTGTGCGACGACGAGCGGGTGACGGTGGACGGAGCGCCGTTGGCCCGCGCCAGCACGAAGGTCGAGCCGAGGAGCGTGCGGGTCGACGGTGAGCCGCTCGAGTTTCCCGAGGGGTTGGTGGTGATGCTGCACAAGCCGGTGGGCGTGGTCTGTTCGCACGACGACCGTGATGGCCGGCTGGTCTACGAGCTGTTGCCCGAGCGCTGGCGGCGGCGCGACCCGGTGGTGACGACGGTCGGTCGGCTCGACAAGGACACCAGTGGGTTGTTGCTGCTGACCGACCAGGGGCCGCTGGTGCATCGGCTCACCAGCCCGAAGCACCACGTGCCCAAGGTGTATCGCGCCACGCTCGATGGACAGGTGTCGCCCGAGGTGGCGACGCGATTTTCGCAGGGGCTGTTGCTCGAAGGCGACGACGAGCCGACCCTGCCGGCCAGCGTGACGATGGTCGAGCCGAAGGTGGCCGAGGTGACGGTGCAGGAAGGGCGGTACCACCAGGTGCGACGCATGTTCGCGGCGTGTGGGCTGCACGTGCAGGCGCTGCACCGGGTGCGGTTCGGGGAATTCGAGCTGGGCTCGCTGGCGCCGGGGGAATGGCGATCGTTGCCGGTGGGGTGAAGCACCGCTCGAGGCCGTTTCGGCCCGCGAGGCAGGCTCGACGACTGCCTGTACTCGGTCGACCGCCGTGCCAGACTCGCCGCCCATGGCGAAGGCGCGTTGGTGGTCGGTGCTGATGGTGCTCGCGGGGTGTTCTCCGAAGGTCGGCGTCGTGGCGACCATCGACGCTCCGGCAGGCGCGACCTGGCGGCGCGCGCGGCTGCAGACCGCCTTCGAGCGCACCAGTGGCGGGGGTGGTCATGGCTTTGGAGGCAGCGACCACGAACTGGGCGCGGTCGAGCTGGTATTCGACGACGGGCCCCCCATCGTCCTCGAGAGCACGGTGCTTCCCGCTCCGATGTTCTGGGAACCCAGGCCGATTCGGCAACTGCTGAAGGGTCCGTTCGAGTTGCTGGCCTCGCCCGATGGTGGGTGGGTTGCGGTGTCATCAGATGGTGGCGAGCGCTGGCGTCTGGTCGATGCGGTCAGCGGCTGGTCGTGTCATCACCTGGTGCTGCCGGGCCCGGGGGCGACGCTGTTTGCTCGTGCGCCCTCGCCGACCAGCCTGGCGGTCGACGTGCTGCGCTTCGAGGCCGGACAGAAGGGGCCGTTGGGGCTGGACCACGACTTCGGCGGTGACTGGCCGCAGCATCCATACGGCAGTGAGCCCGCCGCAGCCGCCGCGTTCGGTCGTGCTCATTCGAGCGAGCCTTCCATCGTGTCGGCTGCGCTCGAGGTGCTGGGGGCGCTCTCGGCGCAGCGGGCCGACGGGCTCGCCGCGAGCGTGGCTGAAATCGTCCTGGCCGCAGTGCGCGCCGACCCCACGCTGCGCGCGACGCTCGAGGCGCGGTTCGACACCGAGCCCATCGCCAACGTCAGCGGCCTGCTCACGGTGGCCGGCGTGCTCGACGCACTCGGAGCGACGGGGGTCGAAGGGCGGTTGGGCCAGTGGCTCACGCGGGTCGCGACCGACCAGCCCGGCCTCACCTCGGCCTTCAAGGACCAGCGCGGCGTCGACCAGGGGCTGGCCCAGGCGATGTGGTGGCTGGCCAGGCACTCCTTCGCGAAGGGCACGGTCGACGACGAGGTTCGTCAGGCGGCGAAGACCTGGCTGCACCTGTAGGCGACCCGGCTTCGCCCGCCCTCGAAGCAGGCCTGGAACGCCGACCCCGAGCCCTGGGCCGAGAGCTCTTCCGAG
>CAIWFK010000740.1 GCA_903911905.1 uncultured Myxococcales bacterium | reverse complement strand
TGGTGCTGCAGCGGGTGCTCGCGGCGGCCGATCGTGGCGTGAAGGTACGGCTGATCGTCGACGACATGACCACCTTCGACGACGGCAAAGGCTGGCGCGTGCGCGACATTTCGAACGCGGCCATCGACGCCCACCCCAACATCACCCTGCGGGTCTTCAACCCCTGGAACAACCGCGGGCTGGCCGGGCGCGCGGTGGAGTTCGTCACCGACTTCAGCCGGCTCAACCAGCGCATGCACAACAAGGCGATCATCGCCGACAACCACGCGGTGATCGTCGGCGGGCGCAACCTGGGCAACGAGTACATGGGCCTGTCGAGCGAGTTCAACTTCCGCGACGTCGACGTGCTCGGCGTGGGCCCGGCGGCGCGACAGGTCTCGTCGGTGTTCGATCGCTACTGGAACAGCGAGTGGGTGCTGCCCCAGAAGAACCTCGCCGATCGCGGCACCGTCGAGACGCTGGCGGCCGAGCGCAAGACGCTGGCGGGGCAGGTCGCCGCTGCGGCCAACACCACCCTGCAGCGCTTCCCCATCGAGCCGGAGGACTGGTCGACCCGGCTGGTCGCGCTGGCTGCCGAGCTGCACGCCGGCACCAGCAGGGCCGTGACCGATTCACCCGACGAAGGCGTGGTCACCCACAACATGACCGAGACCGTGCGCCGGTTGTGGTCGAGCGCCGACACCGAGGTGCTGGTCGCCAACCCCTACATCATTCCCGACGAGCTCAACTTCAAGCGCACCGCCGAAGAGCTCAAGCCCAACGTGCGCTTCGTGATGCTCACCAATTCGCTGGGCTCGACCGACGCGGCCGGCGTGCACGCCCATTACGCCGAGTGGCGCGCGAGACTGGTCGGTGGCGGCGTCGAACTCTACGAGGTCAAGCACGACGCGGCGGTGCGCGCCCAGGTCGCCGACACCGCCCCCGTGGTCTCGGGCTTCCTCGGGCTGCACGCCAAGGTGATCGTCATCGATCGCAAGAAGGTGCTGATCGGCTCGATGAACCTCGACCCGCGCAGCCGGCAGACCAACACCGAAATGGGCCTGGTCATCGACTGCGCGCCGTTGGCCGTGCAACTGGGCGCCGCACTCGATCGCGATCTCAAGCCCGAGAATGCCTGGCGCATCGCCCTCGACGGCTCGGGCGGCGTGACCTGGGTCTCGGGCAAGGAAGTGCGGCACGAAGCGCCGCTGCGTGATCAGTCTCAACACCTCGAAGAGACCATGCACCGGCTGCTGCCTGCCGACCTGTACTGAGCGACGCGGGGTTTCTTGCCCGGGGGTCGTGCTCGACTAGCCTTGCGGGTCTTCGTGTTCCCGTCTCCCCGCACCGTGCTCAAGGCCGGCGAAGGCTCGCTCGACGAGGTCCCCTTCGCGTTGTTGCTGCAGGCGCTCGATGCCGACGAGCGCTCGTGCACGCTCGAGCTGAAGCTGCGCAACCTCGAGAAGCACGTGTTCTTCGAAGAAGGGCAGTTGGTCGGCTGCGAGTCGAACCTGCTCCACGAGAGCCTGGGCAAGTACCTGGTCGCGAAGGGCAAGCTGACCGACGCCCAGCACCACACCCTGGCCAGTGAGAGCGCCGCCACCGGGCAGCCGCTGTCGGCCATTCTCGTCGAACAGAAGCTGGTCTCGCCCTTCGAGCTCTTCAAGCACCTGCAGGCCAGCCTGGCCCACCGCATTCTCGACGCGTTCCGTTGGCAGGGGGCGAAGTGGAAGCTGGGGCCGGTGCGCGAGGTCGAGGCGCCGATTCGACTGAACTGCGCGAGGCTGATCTTCATGGGCGCTGCGGTCATGCCCGACGAGGCGTTGCTTCGGCACCTGCCCCTGCCCGGCTCGCAGCAAGTGGCGCACACCGCCGGCACCACCAACGAGCTGAAGCTGACCGGTCGCGACCTGCGGCTCTTCCAGGCCATCAAGGCCCGGCCCACGCTCGCCACCCTGCGCGCCACGACGGGCTTCACGCCCAGTGAGGTCACCCAGCGCCTCTTCGCGTGGACCGTGTTGGGGCTGGTCGATCTGGCCGAGCGGGTCGACGCCCAGCCGGTGGTCAGCGGGGCCTCGGGCATTCAGGCCGCGCCCGTGGCGGTTCCCGCTGCGCCGCCTCCCGGAGTGCCCTGGCTCGACGACGACGCCGAGACGCTCGACGCGCTGGCCGCGCACTGCCTCACCTTCCGCTCGAAGGACCCGTTCGATCTGCTCGAGGTGCCAGTCACCGTGGAGTCGGCGGGATTGCAGAAGGCCTTCCTGGCTCGCAGTGCGCGCTTTCCGCCGGCCCGGTTTCGTTCCACCGATTTGCGCAGCAAAGCCGAGGTGCTGTTGGTGGCGTATGCGCGGGCGTTCGGTGCCCTGGCCGACCCCGATCAGGCCGCGCTCCATCGAAAGCGGCGCGAGACGGCGGCGGCGCTCAAGAAGGCCGGCGGAGCGCGACCCGAGACCGCGGCGCGCGTGTTCCGCATTCAGACCGAGCTGCTCGACGCTGGCGCGCAGTTCACGCAGGGGCTGGCCCGCTTCGAGGCCGGCGAGTACCAGGCTGCGGCCGAGTTGTTCGAATACGCCTGCGACATCGAGCCCCGCGGGCGGTACCGCGCGTATCTGCTCGTCACCCGCTACCGCCTGGCGCCGGACACCACGTGGCAACGCACGCTGTTGGAGTTGGCCGAGCTGTGCCAGACCGAGCCCGGGTGCGAGGAGGCGTGGGCGTTCCGGGCAGAGCTGGCGGCGGCGTGGTCGCGGGTGGATGAGGCGAAGAGCTCGTGGGAACAGGCCGCGAAGCTCAACCCGGGCAATGCGCGGTATGCGCAGGCGCTGGCGCGGTTGCGAGCTGGGGCGCGCTGAACGGCGGCAGGCGATTCGAGGATCGCTTCGAAGGTGGGCCGTGATCCGCGGGTCACGAGGCGTTGCTCGCCACCCGTGAGCCCCTGATTCGCGCGAGCCGTGAGCACGAAGACATGCCCGGGGGTGGTCGACGCGCGCCGTTTCTGCCTAGAAGGCGCCCCATGTCACGACTCACCCTGGCTGCGTTCGCGTTGGTCTCCCTGGGCGTCACGGGCTGTGGGGCACCCACGGCCACCTGCGACGCGCTCGACTGCATGGACGGCGGCACCTCCACTGGCGGCGGTACCGCGACGGGTGGCGGCTCCTCCACCGGCGGCGGCACGGCGACGGGCGGCGGCACCTCCACTGGCGGTGGCACGGCGACGGGCGGCGGCACTTCGACCGGCGGCGGCACCGCGACGGGCGGAGGCGGCACCTCCACCGGCGGCGGCGTGGCGACCGGCGGTGGCATCTCCACTGGCGGCGGTGCGGCCACGGGCGGCGGCACGGCCACCGGCGGCGGCACGGCCAC
>CAIWFK010000739.1 GCA_903911905.1 uncultured Myxococcales bacterium | reverse complement strand
GACCAGAATCGATGTGTGCTGATCAGCGCTTCGAGAACTGGAAGCGACGACGAGCACCCGGCTGGCCCGACTTCTTGCGCTCGACCGAGCGAGCGTCACGGGTCAGGAAGCCGGCCTTCTTCAGCGGCGGGCGGAAGTCGGGGTTCAGGCGCGTCAGCGCCCGCGACAGGCCGTGACGAATCGCGCCGGCCTGGCCCGAAAGCCCGCCGCCACGAACGTTGACCGTCATGTCGACCTTGCCCATCTGCTCCAGCACCTGCAGCGGCTGGTTGATGATCATGATCGAGGTCTCGCGCCCGAAGTACTCATCGAGCGGACGACCATTCACCAGCATCGCGCCGGAGCCGGCCTTCACCCAAACGCGGGCAGTGGCCTCCTTGCGGCGGCCGGTAGCGTAGAAACCGTCAGTGCCTGACTTGGCCATGGTGTTGTCCTTGAAGAAGAAAGATTAGGCGAGGGGCTTCGCGACCGGCTTCTGGGCCACGTGCGGGTGCTTGTCGCCCGCGTACACGCGCAGCTTGGTCATCATCTGCCGACCCAGCGCGTTGCGGGGCAACATCCGGCCCACCGCGTGAAGAATGATGTCCTCGGGGTGCCGACGCTGGAGCGTCTCGTAGTTCGACGACTTCAGGGCGCCAGGGAAGCCGGCGCGCGGCTGCCGGTAGTACATCTTCTGGTTCGCCTTGTTGCCGGTGACCTTGACCTTTTCGGCGTTGATCACGACCACGTGGTCGCCCGTGTCCATCGACGGGGTGTACATGGGCTTGTGCTTGCCCTTGAGCAGCGTGGCAATCTGGGTCGCAGCGCGGCCGAGAATCTTGCCCGACACGTCGATCACGTGCCACTCGCGCTTGATGTCACCCGCTTTGGCGCTGTACGTCCTCTGGTGCGGCATGGCTTGCAAACCTCGATTTTCAGTTACGTCGTGACGGCCCGCAGTGATCGCGGAAACGCCAGAAAGGGCGCTCCTGCTACCTTCGCCGCCCTCTGCTGTCAAGGCCCGACTGTTTTTCTGTCGTCTCATGGAGCCGACGGCGGCTTCAATTTCTCGCGCAAGCTGGCGAAGAAGTTCAGTTCCTTGGGGGTCGGAGGCCCTTCCGGAATCGCCGCCAGGTCGACAACATCGCAGAAGTGTTCGGGAATGTCGCTCAGGAACCGGCTGGGCGTGCGCGGCACTTCCTTGCCCCGCTTGATGCGCATGGCGGTGCGGGTCATCACCAGGCGATCGCGTGCCCGCGTCATGCCCACGTAGCACAGCCGCCGCTCTTCTTCGGGGTTGGGGGCCTCGCCCTGCATGCCCGAATGCGGCAACAGGTCTTCTTCCACGCCGATCAGGAAGACCAGCTTCCACTCGAGCCCCTTCGCGCCGTGAATGGTCATCAGGGTGACCCGGCCGGTGGTCTGCGGCTCGTCGTCTTCTTCACGGGTGTCGAGCGAGAGGCGGTTGAGGTAGGTCAGCAGGCTGGCCTTCTTGCCCTCGCGCTTCTCGAATGCCTCGAGCGAGGCCAGCACGTGGTTGATGGCCTTCGACTTGCGGTCGCCCGCGGCCAGGCTCGGCGCGTTGGCCCGCGCGTGGTCGACGAAGCCGATTTCCTTGAGCAGCTCGCGCGAGAGGTGCGACAGGTTCCCCTTGTCGAACCGCGTACGGTAGCCCTCGATCATCGCCACGAACTCGCCGATCTTCTCGGCCGCCCCGGTGGGCAACGTGTCGCACTCGTGGGCCTGGGTCAGCGCCTGCCACAGCGGCATGTCGTTGGCGAGCGACCACGCGGTCAGCCGTTCCATGGTCACATCGCCGATGCCGCGCGCCGGCACGTTGACGATGCGCAACAACGAGACCTCGTCCTTCTTGTTCGCCAGCACCTTGAAGTAGGCGATGACGTCCTTGACCTCGCGGCGATCGAAGAATTCCGACCCGCCCACCACCTCGTAGAAGACCTGTTTCTCGCGCAGGAATTCCTCGATGAAACGCGACTGGCCGTTGACCCGGTAGAGCACCGCGATTTCGTCGGGGTGCAGCCCGTTGCCGATGGCGGTCTTGATCTCGGCGGCGACCCAGCGCGCCTCGTCTTCCTCGGTGGGAGCGCAGACCACGCTGATGCGGGCCCCCCCCTTGTTCGAGGTCCACATGCGCTTGGCGCGGCGCTGCGGGTTCTTCTCGATCACCGCGTTGGCCGAGTCGATGATCACTTCGGTCGAGCGGTAGTTCTGCTCGAGCCGCACTTCCTTGCCGCCGGGGAAGAACTTCTCGAACTCGAGAATGTTGCGCACCTCGGCGCCGCGCCAACTGTAGATGCACTGATCGTCGTCGCCCACCACGCACACGTTGCCGTGATCTTCGCCCAGGTGGCGCAACAGCTCGAGCTGCGCGGCGTTGGTGTCCTGGTACTCGTCGACCATGATGTACTTGAAGCGTGAGGCGAACTTCGTGCGCACCTCGGGGAACCTGGCGAACAACTGCGAGGGAAAGACGATCAGGTCGTCGAAGTCGACCGCGCCCTGCGCCTTGAGCCCCAGTTGGTACAGGGGGAAGACCAGGTGCGTCACCAGGTCGTAGTCGTCGCCCTGCCCTTCGGGCTTGGGCTGCGGCTCGAGGCCGGAATTCTTCGCGCGCGAAATCAGCGTCAGCACCTTGCGAGCGTCGAAGGCCTTGTCGTCGATCTGCCGCTCCTTCATCGCGCGGCGAACCAGGGCGATCTGATCGCCGGTGTCGACGATGGCGAACTTCCGCGGGAAGCCCAGCTTGGGCAGGTGCTCGCGCAAGACCTCGGCGCCGAAGGCGTGGAAGGTCGACAGCGTCACCCCCAGCGCGCGGGGGCCGCCCATCTCGATGACCCGCTCCTTCATCTCGGCGGCGGCCTTGTTGGTGAAGGTCACCGCCAGAATGTTGCGGGCCGGCACCTTCTGGTCGAGCAGGTGCACGATGCGATGGGTGATGACCCGAGTCTTGCCCGACCCCGCACCGGCGAGCACCAACAAAGGCCCCTCGGTCGTCAAGACGGCCGCGCGCTGCGGAGGGTTGAGGTGCGAAAGATCCACGAAAGGAGCGTGTAGTTCGTTGTGAACCGGGCGGGAAGCAGTGCATTCTTCGAGCACGGCATGCCGACGGTGAGCGTCAACCAGGTCTCGCTCGAATATCGCTGGTGGGGTTCGCCCTCGCCTTCGCGGCCGCCGATTCTGCTCGTTCACGATGCCTTCGGGTCGGTCAACGGCTGGGGAGACTGGCCCAACCGCCTGGCCATGGCCCGCGGCTGTCGGGTGTACG
>CAIWFK010000738.1 GCA_903911905.1 uncultured Myxococcales bacterium | reverse complement strand
GATGTCGGCGTGGTACGTCTTCACTGCGCTCGGCCTCTACCCGCTGGCCGGAAGCGACCAACTGGTGTTGGGAGCGCCGCGCTTTCCCCGCGCGGTGCTGCAGGTGAACGGCGGCGCGTTCACCATCGACGCACCGAAGGCCTCGGCGCAGAACCTGTACGTGCAGGGCGTGACGCTCGACGGCGTGGCGCTGACCACGGCGGTGCTCCATTCCGGCGCGCTCAAGCCCGGTGGCCACCTGGTCTTCGACCTGGGCCCGACGCCTTCGACGTGGGGCGAGCCCTGAGGCTCGGTCGGTGATGGGCGGCAACGACGCCTGGGCCACGCCAGCGCGCTTCAATTCGACGTACGGTCAAGACGCTCAGCCTTCGCCCAGCACCGCCCGAATGGTCTCCTTCATCGAGTGCTTGGGCGCCCACCCCGACTCGGTGGCCCAGCGGCTGCCGTCGACCATGCAGAGGAACTGAATGTGGTCGAGCTCTTCTGGCGGGTAGTCGGCCAGCCGGTACTTGAAGAGCGTCGAGAGCAGCGGGCGCGCCACGAGGTGGGGAATCGACCGCGGCTGGTGCCCCAGCTCGCGGAACACGCTGGACAGGGGCACTTCACCCGGGCCGACCACGTTGTAGACGCCCTTTCGCCCCGGCTTGAGCGCGGCGATCATCGCGCGGGCCGCGTCTTCCATGTGCAGCAACTGCACCATGGGGTCGAAGCCCGACATCACCCACGGCCGCTGCAGCCGCAGGTAGTTCGACGGCGCGTTCTTGATGGTGGGCCCCACCACGTGCACCGGCCGCAACACCACGGTTTCGGTCTCGGGGTGCCGCCAGAAGAAGCCGTGGGCCAGCATGTCGACCTCGATCAGGTCGCGCACCGAGGGAAAGCGGCTGGCCGCCATCAACGGCGCGTCTTCGGTCAGGAAGTTCGAATTGTCCGGAGACGGCCCGTAGACGTTGGCGCTCGAGAGCACGATCAGCTTCTTGACCCCGAACTTGGCCGCGGTCTCGAGAATGCGGGTGGTGCCCAGCACGTTGAACGAATGGTGATCTTCGGCGCTCATGCGCGGGTCGTGCATGATGCCCAGGTGAATGATGGCCTTGACCTGGTTGCGGCGGAACACCTCGTCGGTCTTCTTCTTGCGCAGGTCGACCTGCACGTGCTCGACGTCCTTCGGGCGCCCCACGAAGGGCCGGCGATCGATGCCGATGACCCGCTCTTCCCGATGCAGCAGCTTGGCCACCGCGCGCCCCAGGTTGCCCGAGATGCCGGTCACCACCACCGCCGGTCGCTCGTCGCTCACCAGAAGACCGCCTTCCGTTCCTTGAGGCCCCGCTCGAGCATGGTCTGCACCGCGGCCTTGACCACCTTCACCTTCTTTTCCAATTCCACGTCGTCGTCGTCGGGCCGCCCGG
Source organism: uncultured Myxococcales bacterium (assembly GCA_903911905.1). Classification (GTDB taxonomy): domain Bacteria; phylum Myxococcota; class Myxococcia; order Myxococcales; family Myxococcaceae; genus Xiheilimnobacterium; species Xiheilimnobacterium phototrophicum. The sequence continues at coordinate 7,334 of CAIWFK010000738.1, read as the reverse complement.
TGAAGAAGAGCGGGTCGCCGAAGCGAATGCGGTACTTGGTGGGCAGGGGAAACGGCGGGCCGTAGGGGGTGACCGGCAGCGCGGGCAGGCCGAAGATCTTCGCCAGGGGCTTCAGGTCCACCATCGCGGGGGCCTGCTCTTCGGCGCCGATGACCGCCACCGGAACGATCGGCGTGTTGGTCTCGAGCGCCAGCCGCATGAAGCCCAGCCCGAATTCCTGGAGTTGGTAACGGTGCGGGAAGGTCTTGCTGATGCCCTTGACCCCTTCGGGGAAGACCAGAATCGTCTCGTCACGCTCGAGCAGCCGACGGCAGTTTTCGGGCGTGCCGACGATCTGCCCGATACGCGCCATGAAGGTCGACACGAAGGGCAGCGTGGGCACCCACTTCTCGACCATCGAGCGAATCGCGCGCGGCGGCACCGCTTCGGTCAGCATGGCCACGCCGATCATCGCGCCGTCGAGCGGCAACTGGCCGCCGTGGTTCGAAATGAGCAGCACCCGCCCCTTCGGGACCTTCTCGATGCCGAAGGTCTCGACGCGGAAGTAGTGCTTGTACAGCCACACGAAGGGCCCGAGCGCCGAGAGCGCGTAGTCCAGCGAGAAGCCGAAGGGGTCGACGCCGTACTCGTTCTGCGGGCGGGAGGTCGACAGGCGGCCTTCCAGCTCGCCGCCGACCATCGACTCGGTCCACACCCGCAAGCCGCGCTTCACCGAATCCGAAAGGCTCACGTGGCGCAGGGTGTCACAACCCTGCCCCGTTCGCATCGCTGCGATGGTACCTTCGTGAGCGTGTCTGGCCGTACCCTCGCGCTGTGCCTCGCCCTCGCTGCGTGCGGCGTCGACCTGGTCGATCGCCCCGGGCGCGCCTGCGACGACACCCACCCCTGCCGCGCGGGCCGGGCCTGCGTGGCGCTGACCTGCGTCGACCTGACGGCTCCCGACGCCAGCTCGACCGGCGGAGGCGGTGGCGCGAGCGGTGGCGGCACGGGCGCCGACGCCGGCACCATCGACTGGGACCAGCGCCGAGACGGCTTCGGGTCCACGGTCGCCGCGCCGGGGTGCACCGTCGACATCGACCCCGGCCAGGGCAACCGCGTGCAGGCCACCATTCGCACCGGCGCCGACGCGGGCCCGGGAGACGAAGCGGTGGCCGCCCTGCTCGACGAAGCGCGCCTGCCGCAGACCGGCGAAGGGCACCTGCGCGGCCGCATCACCCTGATCTCGAAGGTCTCGGTCAGGGGCCTGACCCCGTTGGTGCGCCTGGGCAACGACGGCCAGAGCTGGCTCGACCTCGGCTTCGCGCCGGGCGGCGCGCTCTACGTCTCGTCGGCGGCGCAGACCATTTCGCAGGCCGCGCTCGTCGAGACCTTCCCGCGTGACGGCGGCTACGGGCCGGGAGACGTGGTGGTCGACGTGGGGTGGAAGCCCAATGGCCAACGGGTGGTGGCCATCGACGGAGTGACCGTGGCGTCCACCGGCGTCACCCAGGGCAACGCGCTGCCCCCCATCGAGCTGCGGCTGGGCGTGGTCTCGTCGGGCGTCGACGGCGGGCCCACCTTCACCACCACGCTCTCGGGCTTTCAGCTCTCGCGCTCGCAGGCCACGGTGCTCGGGCCATGAACGCCCTGCTGCTGACCATGCTGCTCGCCGCCGGTGGCAACCCCTTCCTGCAGGAAGCGAAGGTGCACCTGCAGTCGCTGGCCTTCGAGCGCTGCCTGGAACGGCTGACCCAGGCCTCGACCCAGTGGAAGTCGACGCCCGACGAGCTGCGCGACATCGAGCTGACCGCCGGGCTGTGCCACTTCAACCTGGGGCACCGCAAGCTGGCGGCCGAACACTTCCGCACGGCGCTGCGCATCGACGAAGGCAGCGACCTGCCGCCCTACACCAGCCCCAAGGCGGTCGACCTGTTCCTGGCGGTGAAGAAGGCGCTGCGCGCACCGACCGAGCCCATGCCCGACGAAGACCTGCCCGCCGACGCGCCGCTGGTGCGCACGCTGACCCCGAAGGACGCCCCGACACCCCTGACGCCGCCTGGCCCACCGGGGCCCTGGAATCGACGCGTCGCCCCCCTGGTCTTGACCGGGGTCACGGCGGTGGCGGCCAGCGTCGCCATCGGGCTGGGGGTGAGCGCGAACGCCCAGGCCGCGAAGGCAAATTCCTCGCAATACGAGAGCGACTTCGTCACGCTCGGCGCGGCCGCGAAGAGCACGGCCACCGGCGCGAACGTGGCGTGGGGCGTAGCAGGGGCGGCGGCGGTCAGCGCAGTCATCGGTTGGATACTCGTCGAACGCACGCCACCTCCGTAAGCTTCCCTGCGTCATGCCCCTGGTCGAACTCCACCGCGTCATCGAGCTGTTGCCCGAGGCCACCGTCCTGGTCGACGCGCGCGGTGAGGTGGTTCACTTCAACCGGGCCGCCATCGACCTGGTGGGCGTCTCGGGGCCGGGGCCGGCGAGCTGGCTGCTGCTCGCCGACGACCGCCGCCCGCTGACGAACGACCCGGTGGTCGACGCGCTGCGCGTGGGCGAGCCGTCGACCACCCGGGCCTGGCTCCAGCGCCCGCGGGGGGTCACCACCCTGGTCTCGGTGCGGGTCACGCCGCTGTCGACCATGGGCGCGACCGGCGCGTGGGTCACCTTCACGCCCGAGCCCGAGCGGCACACCGCCGCCGAGCTCGACGAGTACCGGCGCTACTTCGAGCTGTCCGACGACCTCTTTGGGCTGGCCTCGCGGAAGGCGAAGATCCTTCGGGTCAACGAAGGCGCCACCCGGGTGCTGGGCTGGCCGGCCGACCACTTCCTGGGCGACCAGGCGTCGAGCCTGATGCACCCCGACGACCTGCAGCGGGCCATCGACGCCATCACCTCGAACCAGGTGCAGCGCGACGTCATCGTGCGCATGCGGCACCGCGACGGCACCTGGCGGCTGATTTCGTGGACCGTGTACCCCGAACGCTCGGAGCAGTTCGGCGACATCGTGCTGCTGCGCGGGGTCGAGGTCACCGAGAAGCTTCGTCAGCAGGACCAACTGGTCACCTCGCGTGAGCAACTGGCCGTGGCCCAGGACATCGCGCGCATCGGCACCATCATTCGCGACCTGGTGGCCGGAAACACCGAAGCCTCGCCGCAGCTCGCGCGAATGCTCGAAGTGCCGCCCGGCGAAGAGCTGATTCCCAGCGCGCTGGCCCGCATGAGCCCGGTCGACCGCGAGCGCACCGAGCGGGCGCTGTCTGAGGACCGACACGGCCTCGCGTCGACCATCACCGTGCAGATTCGGCTCTCGGAAGGGCCGCGCGACTTCCGCATCTGGGCGCGCCCGCAGGCCGACGGCACTGGCCGCGTGCATCACAGCATCGCCGTGGTGCAGGACGTGACCGACGAGACCCGGCTCTCGGCCCAGTTGCGTACCGCCGAGCGCGCGGTGGCCATGGGCACACTGGCCGCGGGCGTGGCCCACGAAATCAACAACCCGCTGGCCTTCATTCTGGGCAACCTGCAGGCGGTGAAGAACGAGCTGGGGCGCGCTGGCGCGGTGCCCGGGCTCGACATGGTCGACCTGCTGGCGGCGCTCAGCGAAGCCATCGGCGGCGCCGAGCGGGTGCGGGACATCGTGGCGGGCCTGCGGGCCTTCACCAGCACCGACGACCGCACCACCACCCAGGTCGAGCTGCCGCGGGTGCTCGACGCCGCGCTGAACCTGACCCGCAACGAAACCCGCACCCGTGCGCGCGTGGTGACCAGCCTCGACGCCGTACCCACGGTGAAGGCCAACGAGGCGCGCCTGGGGCAGCTCTTCCTCAACCTGGTGCTCAACGCGGCCCAGGCCATTCGCCCCGGAGACCCCGAGCACAACGAGCTGGCGGTGCGATGCCGGCTCGAGGGCCACTCGGTGGTGGTCGAGGTCAGCGACACCGGCGAGGGCATTCCCCCCGAGAACCGCTCGCGCATCTTCGACCCGTTCTTCACCACCCGAGAACCCGGCGTGGGCACGGGCCTGGGCCTGTTCGTGGCGCAGGGCACGGTGCGCGAGCTGGGCGGCACCATTCGCGTGGCCCCCAACGTCACCCGTGGCACGACCTTCACCGTCACCCTGCCGGTGGGCGACGAAGCCCACGAGCCGGCGCCCGCACCAGTGGCGAGCGCGGGCCAGCGGGTGCTGGTGGTCGACGACGAGCCGATGATTCTGCGCACCGTCAAGCGCATGCTCAAGGGGCACACCCTGTCGACGGCCTCGAGCGGAGAGGAAGCGCTCTCGCTGCTGCGCCGCGAGCAGTTCGACGTCATTCTCTGCGACATGATGATGCCGGGCTTGTCGGGCGCCCAGCTCTACGAGCAGCTCGACCCCGCGTTGCGCTCACGCATGGTCTTCATGACCGGCGGTTCGGCCAGCAGCGAGACCCAGGCCTTCCTCGACCGTCATGCGCCGAAGGTGGTCGACAAGCCCTTCGACGCGGGTGACCTCGAGCGCGCGGTGTCGGGCTTCACGCGCTGACGCCCTCGCGGTGGCGCAGGGTGAAGACCGTGACCTCGGGGTCGGAATGAATTCGGCCGAACGGCGTGCCGGCGCCGAAGCCCAGCCCGCGGTTGACGTAGAGGTGGTTGCCGCCGACCTCGTAGGCCCCGCGGTACCAGGGCTGGCCCGCGACCTTGAAGAGGCCGGCGGTGAGGCCGGGCACGTCCCACTGGCCACCGTGGGTGTGGCCCGACAGGCACAGCAGCGCGCGATTCGACGGCAGCTTCGCCGCGCACGCGGGGGTGTGGGTGAGCACCAGGGGCGTGATGCCCGCGCCGCGGAAGGCCTTCGCCACGTCGTCGTTGCGGGTGGTGCTGTCGTCGACGCCGACCACCCGCAGGTCGGCTCCACGCAGGCGCAGCGCGGTGTGCTCGTTGGTCAGCACCGAGACGCCGATGCGCTCGAGGTGGTCGTGCAGTTCGACGGCGCCGCTCCAGTGATCGTGGTTGCCCAGCACGGCCACCCTCGGCGCGGCGATGGGCTCGAGCAACTGGGGCACGCGGGCCAGGGGGTCACGCTTCGAGGTGACGAAGTCGCCGGTCAGCACCACCAGGTCAGGGGCGAGCGCGTTGACCTCGCGCACCACCTGGATGATGCGACCATCGGGAACGCCGCGACCGATGTGCAGGTCGGACAACTGCACCACCTTCAGCCCGTCGTGCGCCGGGTCGAGCGAGGGCAGCGCCAGTTCGACGTGCGCCACCTCGAAGTACTCGGCGGCGATGACCTTGCGTTCGGCGCGCGCGGTGAAGGGCGCGAGGGCGGTGGCGCTGAGCGCCTGCAGCATTCGGCGACGGCTCAATGGGGGCATGGGCCGCATCGTGCGGGGGGGCGACGGGCCGCACAAGTCCCCTCCGGAGAACGGACAGGGCTGCGCAGAACGCTGCGCAGGCGCGGCGACGAGCGGGTGGTCGAATCACGAGGTTCGCTTCAGCGGTGCGACAGGCAGACCCGCTCGGTGACGGCCTCACGGGCGCCCTCCCCCATGAACCGGGTCAGCACCAGGCACTCGCGCTCGAAGGCGGTGACCCGCCCGCCCTGCACGCCGAGCTCGTCTCCACGGTGCGCGAGCAGCCCCTGGCCCTCGCGGTCTTCGAACATCGCCACCGGCGTGCTGGTGCCCGAGACGATGGCCACCAGGGTCAGTTCCTCGAGCGGCCGGCACAGCTCGGTTCGGCACGCCGAGGTGGGGGCGGTGCCATGGGGCGCCGCGAAGGGGTCACGGGCGGAAAACGCCCGCGCGCCGTCGGGCATGGAGGTCAGGGCGAGCAGCAGGAGTGCGGGCATGAAGCCATGACCTTCGAGCAGGTCAGACCGGCTCAGGGCGCAGCCGGCCGAGCGCGAGGCTGGCGGCCATCAACGCCGCGTTGCCGTCGATGACCGTCTTCTCGAGGGAATCGAAGCGGGGCTCCAGCCGATCGCCGCGTCCGCCATTCCCACGCCTCGCCGTACCGTATCGAACCAGCCGGTCCGAAAGCGAGACCCCAGGCCTCGCGCGCGGGGCATGAGCCCGCAGGTCCGACACTCGCGGTCAGCCGACGAAGTGGTACGCCGCGTCGATGGCGTAGCCCGGCGACCCTTCGCTGATTCGCTGCGAGCCGTCGGCGTTGACGTTGTTCGACCCGATGAAGAGCGGCCGACCGTTGCGGTAGCCGACGAACATCTCGACGTGGGCGAAGTGCCCTTCCCCGGGCACGTCGAAGCAGACCACGTCGCCGGGCGACAGACTGCCAGCGCTCACCTTGCGCCAGCGCGGGTCGTTCGACAGGTTGCGCGAGAGCCCGCTGACGTTGTCGTTGTGCTCGCTGTGGGAAATCTGCCCCGCCTTCTCGAGCACCGCCGAGACGAAGTTCGCGCAGCACACGTTGTTGCCGGGCCACTTCGCCAGGTACTGCGCCAGCGGGCCGTTGTACTTGAGCGACGAGATGTTCTGACCCAGCACCGACTGGGCGATGCCGACCGCGCGGGCGCCCGAGGCCGACGAGGGCACGGGAGCCGGCGTCGGGTGCTGCACGGGCGTCGTCGAGCCGCCTCGACCCGGAATGGTCAGCACCTGGCCGACGCTGATGAGGTTCACGTTCCGCACACCGCTGGCCTGGGCGATGGCCGACACGCTGACCCCGTACCTGGCCGCGATGGCGCCGAGGGTGTCTCCGGGGCGAACCGTGTACTTGCCAGCCGGAGCCGGGCTGAAGCTCGAGGTGCCGCTGTGGCCGGGCAGCGAGAGCTGCTCACCGGGGTAGATGAGGTTGGCGTTCTTCACCTGGGGGTTGGCGCGCAGCAGCGCGGCCAGGGTGACCCCGTTGCGAGCAGCGATGGCCGACAGGGTGTCTCCAGAGCGGACGGTGATGGACATGGGCGAGCACTCCAACCAGCGAGGTTGAAGGATTGTCGGACGCCCTGGCTGGAAGGCCTTCGGTCGAAACGTCAGGGTGGTTGACGAATTCGAGGGAATTTCAGGCCGAATTTCGGCCCAGCGAGAGGATAGCGGACATCAGGGCGGCATTGCCGTCCTTGACCGTCTTCTCGAGCGCGTCGAAGCGCCGGTCCACTGCGGCAAAGCGCTCCTCGACGGACTCCGCGAGTTCGCCCAGAGCCAGCGTCAACCCGTGAAGGTTCTGTTCCACCACCTCGACCCGAATCGAGAGCCGGTCGAAGCGGCCGGACAGCTCGTCCACCCGAACGCTCAGGTGGTCGACTCGACCTGACAGCTCGTCCAGCCGAACGCTCAGGTGGTCGACTCGACCTGACAGCTCGTCCAGCCGAACGCTCAGGTGGTCGACTCGACCTGACAGCTCGTCCGTCCGAACGCTCAGGT
>CAIWFK010000737.1 GCA_903911905.1 uncultured Myxococcales bacterium | reverse complement strand
GGCCTTTTCCCACTCGGCCTCGCTGCACAGCCGCTTGCCCTGCGCTTCGCACAGCCGCTTGGCGTCGGCCCAGCCCACCGCGGCCATCGGCGGGGCGCCGCGCTTGTTGGGGTACTCGAAGGTGTCGATGCAGTACGCGCCGACGTCGACCGAGCTGAGCGTCTTTTCGTCGAAGGCCATCATCTGATCGCCGGGCGCGGTGCCCATCTTGAAGGCACCGGCCGCGACGGCGCGCATGCCTTCGGGGCAGCCACCCTCGGTCGGCCTGGTGGGCGGCGTGACGACCCTGGTGTCCTTCTCTTTGTCCTTCTGGGCCGCGAGCGCCGCTGCCTTTTCGGCCGCCAGCTTCTCGGCCTGGGCGCGCGCCTGCTTTTCCTTCTCGAGGCGATCGGCCTGGGCGGCGGCGGCCTTCTCGGCAGCCAGCCGTTCCTTCTCGGCGCGCTCGGCCTGGGCCGCGTTCGCCTTCTCGAGCGCCAGCCGTTCCTTCTCGGCGCGCTCGGCCGCAGCCCTCTCTGCAGGCGACTGCTTGCCCGGGTCCTTGTCCTTCTCTTTGTCCTTCTGGGCGGCGAGGCGCTCGGCGTCGGCCTTTTCGGCCGCGGCCTTCTCGGCTGCCAGCCGGTCGGCATCGGCCTTCTCGGCAGCCAGCTTGTCGGCGGCGACCTTCTCGGCGGCGGCCTTCTCGGCCTGCTCGCGGGCCTGCTGCTGCTGGGTCCGCAGCCGCTGCATGTACAGGAACCCGCCACCCGCGCCGACGCCCACGCCCAGCACCACCAGCGCCACCACGAACAGCCAGGTCTTCGAGCCGCCCGACGAGCTGCGCGCGCGCTCGTGCGCGAAGGGCACCGGAGCCGGCGGCGGCGGTTCGGCCACCGCGTCGAGCGAGGCCTTGGTCTCGGCGTTGTCCTCCTCGTCGAGCGAGGCGATGAACATGCCCGAGTCGATGACCTCGGTTTCCTGCCGGTCCTGGCGGTCGGGCTCGCGGTTCTTCTTCAACGCGCTGGCCAACTGCGCGGGGTCGACCGGCTGGGTCGCGTCGATTGGCACCGCGTTCTCACCCGACGCGGGCGGCGGCGGCGGCGGCAGCGAGTCGGGCACCGGCGGCGGCGGCTTCACTTCGCGGCGGGGCTGCAACTGCAGCATGCCGGTCGAGGTGCGCGGGCGGCTGGTGGGCGCGGTGGCAGGTTCGCTGCGCGGCTTGTTGGGGTTGAGCGGCGGCGGCGAGGCCTTCTTCACCTGGTCGCTGAAGTCGGTCATCAACTCGCCCGCGCTCTTGAACCGCGCATTGGGGTTGGTGTTGATGGCCTTGCGGTAGATGCCTTCGACGGCCTGGGGCACGTCGGGGTTGCGGCGCTGCAGTTCGGGAATGGCGCCGTCGGGCGTCAGGCCCGAGAGCATCTCACCCAGAATCACGCCCACCGAATACAGGTCGGCGCGCAGGTCGATTTCGCTGCCGTCGGCCAGCTCGGGAGCCAGGTAGCGATCGGCCTTGCGGGCCTTCATGGCCTGCACGAAGGGCAGCCGCGGCATGGCCAGGCCCAGGCCGAAGTCGGTCACCTTGAGCAGGTCGGGCAGCACCAGCACGTTGTCGGGCTTGAGGTCGGAATGCGGGCCGACCTTGTGGGCGCCGTCGAGCGCGTGGCAGATCTGCGCGAGAATCGGTTCGATTTCGTGCAGGGCGAAGAAGCCGCCCTTCTGCAGGCGCAGGTCGATGATCTTCCGCAGCGTCAGCCCGTCGAGGAACTGCGAGGTGAAGTAGGGCCGTTCTTGATCTTCGCCCTCTTCGTAGACCCGCACCAGGTTGGGGTGCGAGAGCTTGCGCGCCAACCGCAATTGCTTGGCGAAGGTCTTCCGCTCGTCGGCGCTCTGCACCAACCGGGGGTTGATGACCTTGAGCGCGACCTCGACGTCGATTTCCTTGTCGTGGGCGCGGAAGACGAAGCCCAGCGGGCCCGCGCCGACCACGTCCTTGATCAGGTAGCGGTTGGCGACCAGCTCCTGCGCCTTGTACGGAGCGCCTTCGATCTGCCCGGTCGCCGCGCGCCGCCGGCTGAACGTGCCCGTGGCCTGACGAAGGCCGCCCGCCGCGAGGTTCTGCCCACAGGTCGGACATTTGTCCGCAGTGTCAGGAACGTGGGAACCGCAGCGGTAGCAGAGCAACGTTGAAGCCTCGAAAGGGTCGTTCAAAACCGTAAGGCGCGAATCAAACTCGAATTTTTACCCCAACCGCCTCGCTGGTTCAACGCCCAGTCGAGCCAAACCCGCCCGAACCCCGGGCGCTGTCGGAAAGCGCCTCCACCGGCTGCCAGACCACCTTCGCCACCGGCGCCACGATCAACTGCGCCACCCGCTCCCCGGGTTTGACGACGAAGGGCTCGGTCGAGAGGTTGGCCAGCAGCACCTGCACCTCGCCCCGGTAATCGGCGTCGATGGTGCCCGGGCTGTTGAGGCAGGTCAGACCGTGTTTCAACGCCAGGCCGGAGCGCGGGCGAATCTGCCCCTCGAAGCCCACCGGCAGCTCGAGGGCCAGACCGGTCGGAATCAGCCGCCGCTCCATGGGGGCGAGCGTCACCTCGTGCGCGAGGTCGGCCTGCAGGTCCAGGCCCGCAGCGTGAGGCGTCTGGTAGGCGGGCAGGGGCAGGGGCGAGGGGCGAAGGCGGCGAACCTTCACCCCGACCTCGAGCTCGACCGGCGGGGACACTGGCGACATGGGCGCGCCTGTAGCACGCCCGCGCCGGGCGATCAGTTCCGGCGGGTGTTCGCCTACCCACCGTTTACAGGACGGTCTGATTCGCGCTTTGAATCGAGGTCGGTGGGGAGTTTTCGCGACATCTTCGAGGCGGTCGACGCGGCGCTGGTGGTCGTCGCGCCCGGTGACGGCCCCCTCGAGGCCAACGCCCGCGCGCGCGAACTCTTCGGCGAGCAGCTCGCCGCGTTCGGCGAGCGCGTTCGAACCCTCGTCGCTCCCGCCTCGGTCGAGCTGGTACTCGACGCCGCGGGCAAGCGACCCTTCAGCGCGCTGGTCACCCTGCGCACCGCCCAAGTCGACGGCGCCGATCGACTGGTGGCGTCGATTCGGGAGCGCTCGCGGGAAGAGCGCTTCGCCACGCTCGCCGCCGGCGCCGCCGAAGGCATGGTGGTGCACGAGGGCGGCCTCATCGTCGACGCCAACGCGGCCTTCGCCCGGCTGGTCGAAGCCGCCGACGTCGAGCGCCTGACGGGGCAGCGGTTGCTCGAGGTGCTCGGGTTGAGCGGCCCGCCGGTGCAGCCCGCCCTCCCCGAGCCGCCCGACACCGGCGAGCGCACCTTCGAAATTCCCTTCGTGCGCCGCGACGGCAGTCGGCGCTGGTTCGAGGTGCGGGCCGCGGCGGTCACGTGGCTGGGCCGGCCCGCGAGGTCGGCGCGGGTGCTCGACGTCAGCGAACGGCGGCAGGCCGCCGTCGACGCCGAGGCCCTCGAGCGCCGGCTCTCGCTGGCCCTGGCCGCCACCGCCGAGTCGAACTGGGAATGGAACTACGCCACCCAGCACATCTTCTACAGCGCCACCTGGTACGAGCTGATGGGGTACCCGGTCAGGGAAGCGCCGATGCCGTTCCAGGAATGGCTGAACCTGGTGCACCCCGACGATCTCGACCTGGCGCTCGAGCGCGCCCGCACCGCGCTCACCCGCCACCCCAGCCCGCGCTTCGAGGTCGAGATGCGCATGAAGGCCGCCGACGGCACCTGGCGGTGGATGTTCACGCGCGGCAACGTGGTGCAGCGGGACGAACGGGGTGATCGGCTGCTGGTGGTGGGTACCATCGGCGACATCACCGAGCGCAAGCGCGCCGAGGCCGAGCGCGCCCGGCTCGAAGGCGAGCTGCGACAGGCCCAGAAGCTTGAATCGATTGGCCGGCTGGCTGGCGGCGTGGCCCACGACTTCAACAACGTGCTGAGCACCGTCATCGGCAACGCCAACCTGGCGCTGGCCGAGCTGCGCGCCGACGACCCGCTGCGCGAACTCATCGCCGACATCGAGACCGCCGCCAACTCGGCCGCGCAGGTCACCCGCCAGTTGCTCACGCTCTCGCGCAAGGAAGTCATCGCGCCGCGGGTCATCGACCCCCACGACGTGGTGATGCGGGTGCAGAAGTTGCTGCGCCGGCTGCTCTCGGAGCGCATCGAGGTGCGCACCGAGTTCGCCGCGACGGCGGTCACCATCACCGCCGACCCCAACCAGCTCGAGCAGGTGTTGCTGAACCTGTGCGTCAACGCCCGCGATGCCATGCCGAACGGCGGCACGCTGACCCTGTCCACCCGCGCCGTGTCGCTGGAGCAAGCGACGCTCGCGGGCTTCGTCGGCGCCGGCCCGTCGGTGGTGCAGGTCGCCGTCGCCGACACCGGCGTGGGCATGAGCCCCGAGGTGCGCGCCCACCTCTTCGAGCCATTCTTCACCACCAAACCTTTCGGCAAGGGCCCGGGCCTGGGGCTGGCCATGGTGTACGGCGCGGTGACCCGGAACCGGGGGCACGTGCACGTCGCCTCGGCGCCGGGGCAGGG
>CAIWFK010000736.1 GCA_903911905.1 uncultured Myxococcales bacterium | reverse complement strand
CCGAGGAAGAAGGCCAGAAGAAGGTCTCCGAGCTGATCGCGGCGAACAAGGTCACCTTCCCCGTGCTGAAGGACCGCTTCAACATCGTGGCGCGGCGCTGGCTGGGCACCAAGAGCCCGCTGCCGTCGCTGTTCATGGTTCGCCCCGACGGCACCATTTCGGCGGTGCACCGTGGCTACAGCCAGGACGGCGTCGAGCTGCTCAACAAAGAGGTCGAGTCGGCGCTCGCGGCGAAGAAGTGAACCAACCGGTCATCGTCATCGCCGGCCCGACGGCGTCGGGGAAGACCGCGTTGGCGATCGACGTCGCGCAGCGGCTGGGCGCGGAAATCATCAGCGCCGATTCGCAGCAGGTCTACCGGCACTTCGACCTGGGTACGGCCAAGCCCTCGGCGAGCGAGCTGGCCGCGGTGCCGCACCACCTGGTGTCGGTGGTGGACCCGACCGACGACTTTTCCGCGGCGACCTTTGGCCGGCTGGCCGACGCGGCGATCGCCGACATTCGCTCGCGGGGAAAGCGGGTGGTGGTGGTGGGCGGCACGGGGCTGTACCTGCGCGTGCTGCTGCACGGGGTGATCGACGCTCCCAGTCGTGACGAGTCGCTGCGGGCCGAGTTCGAGGCCTTCGCCGACCAGCACGGCAACGACGCGCTGCACGCGCGGCTGGCGCAGGTCGACCCGGTGTCGGCCCAACGGCTGCACGTGGCCGATCGACTGCGGGTGATTCGCGCGCTCGAAATCACCACGCTCACCGGCACGCCTGCCAGCGCCCAGCGCGATGCCCATGCCTTCGTGGCCGACCGCCACCCCCATGCGCTGTACGTGCTCAGCCCCGAGCGGGACTGGCTGTACGAGCGCATCAACGCCCGGGCGAAGGCCATGTTCGAGCAGGGGTTGCTGGAAGAGACGAAGGCCCTGGTCGACCGGGGCTGGCGCGACACGGCACCCATGCGCTCGGTGGGCTACGTGCAGGCGCTGGACTGTCTGGACGGCAAGCTGACCCGAGAGCAGGCCATCACCGACCTGGCGCAGGCCACGCGGCACTTCGCCAAGCGGCAGTTCACCTGGTTCAAGAAGGAAAAGGGCGGCACCTTCCTGTCGCCGCCGTGGAACGCGAGTCTGATCGGCTGAGCGGTTCAGCTCCCGCTCACGGCGAGGGTCGCGTGCACGACGTCACGCAGGGCCACTGCGCGAAGGCGTCGGCGCTCTTCCCAGATGCGGGGCCCGTCGGTGATGGCCCAGGTCTTCGGGAGCGCGTCCTCGGCAGGGCAGGTCACGAGCCAGGCCGTGCGCCACGCCACCTGGCCCAGGGCGAGGGTTCCCAGACAGGTGGCCTCGAGCAGGGCGCCGACGACGCCGACCACGACGCAGCCGGCGTCGTAGTCCCAGCCATCGGCCGCGTCCGACACGGCGCGCCCGTACGCCTCGACGCGCTCGAACAGAATACGGCCCTTCGCGGTCAGCGCCGCCTCGGCGGTGGCGTCAGCGCGATCGATCGCGACGACGAGCTGGGCGACGAGCTCCAGCGCCTCGGTCACGCACGCGCGGTCGGGGTCGGTCCATTCGCGCTCGTGTTCGATGGTGACGAACGCGCGCGGTCGAGGCGCCTGCACGGCGAGCGCGCGGTGGGTGAGGGCGAGCGCGGCGCGAATGGCGGCGGCCCGGAAAGGCGTCACGAGCTGGTCGAGGGCGACGATGGCGTCGGGGGCGTTCCGGGTGATGCGTCTGGGGTCGGTCGGCAGGGACACGGCGCTCGATGGTAGCGCGGAAGGGGCTGGAGGGACACGAGGCGCTCTTCAGCGACCGCGCATGAAGCGACGGCGTCCGCCACCGCCGACGAACTGGGGCTGCTGCATGGGAGGCGCTTCGAGGCCCAGCTGCCACCACATCGGTTCCCAGGCGCTCATCTTGAGGCGCTTGTCGTTCTGCAGCGCAGTCAGGGCCT
>CAIWFK010000735.1 GCA_903911905.1 uncultured Myxococcales bacterium | reverse complement strand
GCTGCTCGACTTCGGCATCGTCAAGAGCGAGCAGCGGCTGACCAGGACGCAGACCGGCGTGGTGAAGGGCAACCTGTTCTTCATGTCGCCCGAGCAGGCGCGCGCGCAGCAGGTCGACCGCCGCAGCGATCTGTTCTCGCTGGGCATGACGCTCTACACCGCCCTGACCGGCGAGACGCTGTACGACGGCAACTCGAGCTTCGAGTTGCTCACCCGCGCCGGCAACGGGCTGACGGCCACCGATTTCGCGAAGGTGGCGGCCCTGCCGCAGGGGCTGGGGGCGGTGCTGGCCCGCGCGCTGCAGCTGGACCCCGCCGCCCGCTACGCCGACGCCGACGAGTTCGCGCGCGCCATCGCCGCCTGCGGCACGCCGGCGACCTCGAGCGAAGTGCAGGTACTGATGGACACGTTGTTGCGCGACGAGCTGGCTTCCGAGACCGATCGCTTCTTCAAGGCTTCGACATGACCCGAGCGTTGCTGGTGGCGTCGTGGTGTGTGGTCGGCTGCACCGTGCCGGACCCGGCGAACCCCATCGATCGCTGGTCGGTCGACGGGTTTCAGGTCACCGCCGACGCGCCGGCCGACGAAGTGCTCGGGCGCTGGCCCCGAGCGGACCTGCGCATCGAGCCCGATGGGGGCATGCCCTTCTGGGGCCCGCCGTTCTGGGGAGACGGGCACGTCACCGGGAATTCGCCGGTGCTCACGGTGTGGCCGGCGTTCGCCGACCAGCAGGCGGTCGCGTTCGTCATCACCGACATCTGGGCGAACCAACCGAGGCCGTGGGTTCAGCCCGTGTACATGTCGGTCGTCGACTATGCGGTTCGCCCGGTGATCACCAACGCCGCGTCGGTCTTTCCCATTCAGCCGGGGGCGTCGTTCTACTCGCCATACTGGAGGGCCCAGTACTACGTCGGCTCGTCCAACGACCCTGATGGCGGCTTCCGCACCGCCCAACAGGTGTTGAACGGCCCGCACGAGCTTTCGGCGGGGCCGCTCATCTACTGCCCGCTGGTGCCCGACGACGTACGCCTTCATCAGCCGGCGAACGATGAGCTCGCACACCCCTTCACGGCGCAGCGCTATTCCCGCGTCGAAATCAAGCAGGGCTGGGCCAACGCCAACGCGGTGGCGTACCTCAATTTCGACACCGGGTTCGACCTCGCGCCTTCCACGGGCGACGTGGTGGTCGATTCGTCGATGTATCTGTTCACCCGCAGCCTCGACGAACTCGAGCACCCGCTGGCGCTCCCGCCGGTGCTGGCCGACGACCCGGTGCACCACTCGCTGGTCAGGGTCGTCGACGTCCAACTGCCGACCACCGCACGAATCTTTGTGCCCAGCTCGAAGCTCGACGCCGTCTCCACCTTCACCAGGCCCGACGGCACGCAGCCCTGGGCCGGACTTCCCCTGCGGACCATCGACCTGCCGGAGGCCGCGGTTCGCCAGTACACCCTGCGGGTGTTCATGAACGAGCACTGCCTCGAGGCCGACGGCGGGTTCCCCGACACCTGCGACTGGCTCGACCACGCCTCGCGCCTCGAACAGCTCTCGAGTTCGTTCCGGCATACCTCGGAAGTCACCGCCGCCATCGGCGTGCTGGGAGTGGCGCCATGAGGTCCACCATCTTCCTCGTCGCGCTGTTCGCGATGCCGGCGTTCGCCCAGGTCGACGCTGGCCTCGTCGAGACGGCTGACCCCGGCGATGGCTACACCCCCGACGAGAGCAACTCGAGCGAAGTGCTGCGCTTCACCGGCTACCTCGACGTCGGCTTCGCCAAGGCCACCGGCGATGGCACCAGCTTCGCGCCCAACGACACCCGCGTGCCGCTCGACTACGGCACCGACCCGTTCGCCACCATGGTGAACTCGCGTGGCGAGGTGGCCTCGACCGACTCGGGCGGCCGCTTCACCAACGGCTTCCTGCCGCGCTCGGTGGGCATCGGCAACCGACCCTCGTTGCTGCTCAACACCCTGAGCGCCGACGTGCGTTTCCAGCCCCGCTCGGTGCCCCTGTTCGTCTTCGCGCGCGTGCAGTTCCTGCCGCGGTTGACGGGCAGCGGCGACACCACCCGGGTCGACCTGCAGCAGGCCTTCGCGCGCCTGACCCCGTTCTCGTCGCAGGAGTTCGCGGTCAGCCTGGGTCGCTTCGATTCGGTCTTCGGCATCGAATACAACGAGAACGAGGCCAACCTGCGCGTGAACATCACCCCCTCGCTCATCGCCCGGTACACCACGGGGCAGGGGCTGGGGCTCAAGGCCTTCTTCCGGCGGCAGTTGCCCGGCATCTGGTCGGCGCTGAGCCTCAACGTGGCCGGCACGCTCAACGGCACGCGCATCGAGGCGCTGGTCCCCATCGACGTCAGCCTGGTGGGGTTGCCGGTGGGCAGCGGCCGCGTCGGCTACGAGTTGAACCTCACGAAGGTGCAGGTGAAGCTGGGCGCCAGCGGGGTGTACGGCCCGCGGAACGATCAACACGACCCCGGTGCCACGCAGGCTGCCTGGGGGGTCGACGCCCGACTCAACTTCTACGGCATCGCCATCGCCGGTGAGCTCATTCACCTGTGGGACCAGCCCAGTCGGCAGGAAGGCAAGGTCACCGGCCTCACCACCGGCGAAATCGCCTCGGGCTTCGAAGTGCTGGGTGGCTGGGTGCGCCTGGCCTACACGTTCCCCTGGAAGACCGAGGTGCTGACCGGGGTGACGCTGGGCGCGCGCTTCGACCGCCGCAAGGCCCAGTTCGAGGGCTACTCGTGGGTCAACACCGATCGCCTGACCGTCTTTGGTCGAATCGACCTCTGGGACCAGCTTGCGCTCAAGGCCGAGTGGTTGGTCAACGGCGAGCTGCCCCAGACCAACACCGTGTACGTGAACAACAACGTCTTCACCGCCTCTGCCGTGGTGACCTGGTGATTTCCATGCCCCGACGATTCCTGATGCTCACGGTCCTGGCGGGTGCTGCGCTCGCCAGGGGGCCCGACGCCGGTACGCCCAACCCCGCGTGGTTGGCAGAGCGCATGCCGTTGCAGTTGCCGGTGCTCAGCCCTGGCGATCTCACCTTCAAGGTCGCTGCCGAAAAGCAGTACCTGATCTTCAACCTGCTCGCGGGTGGCAAGGTGGCGTGGGACCGCGGTGACTGGGAAGGAGCGGCCACGCGGTGGGAAGCGTTGCTGCGCACGCCGGGGCTGACCGTCGAGCTCGATTCGCTGGTGCGCCCGCTGGCCCTCGCGGCGCGCGAGAAGGCCGGAGGCAAGGGCACCGTGTCGTTGCCTCCCCCGCCCATCGAAGGGGTGACCATGACGCCGATGGACGAGCCGAGCGCCACGAGCCCCGCGCCCGAACCGAAGCGCGTGGTGCCCACCGTGCAGACCGTCAGCGGCACCATCACCGGGGGCGGCTCGCACGGCCCCGGCGGTGCCATCATCGTGCTGCGCCGCGCCGACGGGTCGACGCCGAAGCCCCGCCCCACGCGGGTCAAGGCCATCGTGCAGAAGGACAAGCGCTTCGTGCCGCACGTGCTCGCCGTGCCGCAGGGCTCGACCGTCGAGTTCCGCAACGAAGACGAAATCTTCCATTCGGTGTTCTCGCTGAGCAAACCGAACGACTTCGACCTGGGCTCGTACGATCAACGCGCGGTGCGCGAGCAGGTCTTCGCCAGCCCCGGCGTCATCCACCTGCTGTGCAACATTCACACGTCGATGCAGGGCTGGGTCTACGTGTCCGATTCGCCGTGGTTCGCCCAGGCCGACCTCACCGGGCGCTTCTCGGTGAAGAACGTGCCCGACGGCGCCTACAAGGTCGAGGTCTGGCACGAGTGGTCGACCCACCCCGTGCTCAAGGACCTGAAGGTCGTCGCCGGCATGCCCGAGTTCACCGCCGCCGTGGAAGGCGACCGCCAGCCGCTCACCTTCGTTCCCGACAAGTCGGGCAAGCCGCGCCAGTCGCAGCTCGGCTACTGACCCATGGCCTCGGCTGCCTTCGAACAGGCCCTCGCCGCGGGGCGCGCGCGCTTCGCCGCCGGCCAGCCGACCGCTGCCCATGACGCGTGGGAAGTCGGCGCGCGGGCCACGCAGGGTCACGAACGCGACGTGCTCGAGGCCCTCGCCCTGTGGGCCGCCGCGCTCGATCACCACCAGCAGAACCGGGCCCAGGGCGCGCACCGTCTGCTGCTGCGGGCCATGGAACGGCTGGGCTCGGTCGGCGACGACTTCGAGGCGCCCGACGTCGAGGCCCTGCGCGAAGCGCTGCTCGCCAGCCTCGAGGCGACCGAGCAGCCCTTCCACGCGATGCCTGCCTGGCCCGACGCGGGCGTCG
>CAIWFK010000734.1 GCA_903911905.1 uncultured Myxococcales bacterium | reverse complement strand
TCGACCTGCAGTACTACGAGCAGGGGAAGGGCCCATGAGGCACGCACTGGCGGTCTTCTCGGTGTTCGCGCTGGCCTGTGGAGGCCCGGGCCTGGGCAAGGTCAAGCCCCAGTTGCAGCCGCCCGCTTCGCCGGTCGACTTCGGCACGCTCCCGGTGCTCAACGAAAAGCAGGTGCTCATTCCGCTGCTCAACGTGGGCCGCGCCGACCTGAACGTCACGGGCGTGGCGCTGGGCACCGACGACGGCATCTTCCGCATCGTCAGCGCGCCCACCGTGGTGGCCAGCGGCAACACCGAAAACGTGGTGGTGGCCTTCGTGCCGAAGAAGGAACAGGCGTATTCGAACACGCTCACCTTCCAGACCGACGACACCGACACGCCCACCGTCACCCTGCAGTTGACGGGCCTGGGTTCGACCCGCGCGGTGATGGCGCTCGAGCCGGCCAGCGTCGACTTCGGCCGCGTGCCCGAATGCTCGAGCGCGGTCCAGCAGTTGACGATTCTCTCGAAGGGCTCGGCCGACCTGGTCATCACCGGCATCGCCTTCTCGGCCGACACCGACGCGGCGTTCTCGTTCGTGGGCTCGACGAAGACGCCGGCCACGGTGAAGACCACCGGGGCCAACGGCCTGCCGGGCCAGATCATTCTCACGGTGCGGTTGCAGGTGGCGGCGGGCACCAGCGGCACGCTCGCCGGCGCCATCGTGCTGACCACCACCGACCCCGACCAGCCGATGGTCTCGGTGCCCATCACCGCCACCGTCAACCGCGCACCGGTCGCCGTCATCTCGCCGCTGGGCAACGCCGCGCCGGGGCAGGTCGTCTTCCTCGACGGCTCGAACTCGAGCGACCCCGACGGCGATGCGCCGCTGACGTATCAGTGGACGCTGCGCAACAAGCCGCTCTCGAGCAACACCACCATCGGCGCCCCCACCACCTCGAGCACCGCGATGACGCTCGACCCGCTGGTGCCAGGCTCGTACGAGGTGCAGCTCGACGTCACCGATGCCACCGGCGTCAAGTCGTGCACGCCCGCGCGCGCCACGGTGGTCGCGGCCCCTGCGCAGAAGTTGCTGGTCGAGATGTTCTGGGACAACGCCGGCACCGACCTCGACCTGCACGTCACCCGCACCACCACCGCGCCGCTGGGCGTGGCCCCCGACGATTGTTTCTACCAAGACCGGACGCCCGACTGGGGCGTGCCCGGAGACCCCACCGACGACCCGCTGCTCGTGCGTGACGCGCTCACCGGCTACGGCCCCGAGGTGTTCGGGTACGTGAACCCGGTCGACTCGACCTACCGGGTGCACGTGGTGTTCGCCAACGCGCTGCTCAGCCCCATGCCCGCCAGCACCGCCACCGTGCGGGTGTACCTGTACGGCGTGCTCAAGGCCGAAGTGCAGCACACGCTGCTCAAGGCCAACGACACCTGGGCGGCACTCGACGTGACCTGGCCTTCGGGTGACGTGAAGGTGCTGCCATGACGCGCGCGTTGCTCGTCGTCGCCGGGGTCGCGCTGCTCGCCGGGTGCCCCAACACCAGCCAGCACGCCGACGCTGGCCGCGCGCCCGAGTGCCAGACCCGTGCCGACTGCCCCACCGCCGGTGAGGTCTGCACGGACCAGAAGTTCTGCGCCCACTGCAGTACGTCGGGTCAGTGCACGGTGAAGGAAACGTGCGACGCCACCAGCACCCTGTGCGTGCTGCGCGATGGCTGGGGCACCCAGTGCGCGGTCAACGAAGACTGCCAGGCCGGCTCGTGGTGCATGCAGGGCCTCTGCAAGGACCGCTCGCAGGTCTCGCTCTGCCCGTCGGGGCTCAACACCGACTGCCCGCAGGGCTTTCGCTGCAACCGGGTGACGACGGTGTGTGAAGAGGACCTCGGCTGCTCCATCGACGCCGATTGCTCGGCGTCCGAGGTCTGCAACACCGGCAGCCGCGCGTGCGTGCCGATGTGCACGGCCGCGACCCAGGCCGACGTGTGCGCGGCCGCAGAGCGCTGCGTCGACTCGAAGTGCGTGCAGTGCACCGTCGACGCCGACTGCGGCGTGGGCCTCACGTGCGACCCCGCTGGCCAGTGCAACGCGGGCAGCCGCTGTTACACCGACCGCGATTGCCCGGTGCCACTGGTGTGCCTCACCCAGACGGGCGCCTGCCTGCCCAGGGCGCCGCCGTGCATCACCGACGACACCTGCGCGGTCGACCAGCGCTGCGACGTGCCCAGCGGCAAGTGCATTCCCCGCACCTGCCAGCCCGACCGCTACGAGCCCGACGACGACCGGGCGCACGCCTTCAACGTGGCGCCGGGGCCCTACCGCACGCTCACGCTGTGTCCTGGCGACGTCGACTGGTACGCCATCTCGCTCGCGCGCGGAGACCAGTTGGGCGTGAACCTCGACGCCGACCCCTTCAGTGAGAACACCTTCTCGACCGTCATCAAGGACGGCACGGGCCGCACGCTCGCCGGCGGTCACCTGCTGGTCAGCTACGTCGCTCCGGTTGCCGCCAGCTACTACGTGGTCATCGCCACCAGCGACCAGTACCAGCCGTATGGCGTCACCTTCCTCAAGTCGCGCGGCACACCGTGTGACGACGACGCGCACGAGCCCAACGACACCGCCTCGCAGCCCACGGTGCTCAACCAGGTCTCGAGCATCGACGGCGTCATCTGCCCGCAGGACCAGGACTGGTTCCGCGCCACGATTCCAGCGGGCAAGGGCGTGACGGCGTCGCTGGTCAATTACGACCAGAGCAAGGGCCCGTTGAGCGTGTGCGTCTTCACCCCCGACGGCGTGACGGTGCTGGGCTGCGCGAGTGACCCGCAGCCCTCGCTCACCGTGCCTGCCTCGGCCATCACCACCCCGACCGTCGCGGTTCGGGTCATCGCGGTCGATGCGCGCCTGACCAACTCGTACACGCTGCAGGTGGAGTTCCCATGAACGCCCGGCTCACCACGCTGTTCGCTCTGGTCGTGCTCGCCTCGTGTGGAAAGACGTCGGCCACCGGCGACGCCGGCCCCTTCGATTCGGGCGTGGTCATCTTCGATGCGGGCCAGCCCGACGCGGGTCGGCCGCCGGTCGACGCCGGAGTGCCTGACGCGGGTCCGAAGCCGATGCTGGCCATCACCCAGGTGTTGCCGCCTCGGGGGTCGTCGGCGGGCGGCACCCAGGTCACGCTGGTGGGCTCGGGGTTCCTCGCGGGCTTCGCCACCACGGGGTCGGAAGCGAAGCCCTCGACCATCATCAAGTTCAAGTCGAACGAGGTGCTCGACTTCGAAATCATCGACGACGGCACCATCGCCCTGACCGCGCCTCCGGGCGTGGCGGGCACGGCGACCATCACCATCACCAACCCCAACGGCGCTTCGCTCTGCAATTCGTGCTTCACCTATTTCGACGACCTGGTGGTGACGGGGCTGAGCCCCACGCAGGGCCCCCTGGCCGGCGGCAGCGAGGTCATCATCACGGGGCAGGGCTTCACCACCGGCACCCAGGTGCTCTTCGGCACGCGCTCGAGCCCGAAGGTGACCTTCGTGAGCGCAGCGCAGGTGAAGGCCGTGGCGCCGCGGGGTGCGCAAGCCGACCTGGTCGACGTGGTGGTCTACGACAAGAGCGGCGTGTCGACGCAGCGCCGCGCGTTCCAGTACGTGGCCGACCTGCGCGTCAGCGCCGTCGCGCCCCTGGTCGGGCCGCAGGCGGGAGGCACCACCGTGGTGCTCACGGGCCAGGGCTTCACCGGTGCCACCCAGGTCTCGTTCGGGTCGAACCCCGCCGCGAGCTTCACGGTCGACGGCGACACCCAGGTGACGGCCGTGACGCCGGCGGCCTCGGCTGCTGGCGCGGTCGACCTCACGCTCGTCACGCCGGGCGATCGCCAGGTGGTGAAGAACGCCTTCACCTACGTCGCGGCCGGTGGCGGGTTCGCCGTGTACGGGCTCTTTCCCCACGTCGTCAGCGCGGGCGACACCGTGACCCTCACTGGGCAGGCGCTCGACCAGGCTCCGTTGAGCGTGTCCATCGGCGGGGTGGTGGCGACGGTGGGTGCGGTCACCGCGAACACGGCGACCCTGACCGTGCCGCCGCGCGGCGCTGCGCCCCGCAAGAGCGACGTGGCCGTCACCAGCTCGGGCACCGCGACGCTCACCGGCGGTGCGACGTGGCGAATCGGCCTCATGTCGATGACGCCCTCGACCGGGCCCACCGCTGGTGGGACGCCCGCGACCGTCACCGCCACCGCCCTCCCTGCGCAGGTCGACGCCTTCGTCGGCGCGATGTCGGCGGCGAGCCCGTCGGTCACCGGTGAGACGCTGTTGACCTTCGCCACCCCGGCCGGCTCGGGCGGCGCGCCCAGCGACCTGCGCGTACGCGAGAGCGCCGACCCCGAGAACGAAGCCGTGCTCCCTGCGGCCTTCACCTTCCTCGAACCGCTGAGCATCGGCCGGGTGCAGCCCGACCGGGGCGCGGTCGCTGGCGGCACGCTGGTGACGGTGCTGGGCTCGGGCTTCGGCGCCTCGACGGTGGTGGACTTCGGCACTGCTCGCGCGAAGGACCTGAAGGTCATCGACAGCCACACGCTGACCTGCCGTACGCCCAAGGCCGCCGTCGGGGTGGTCGACGTGACGGTGCAGCGGTTGACCGAAACCGACCGCTTGCCGGGGGGCTTTTCGTACTTCGACCCGCGCAGCATCTCGGGAGGCCTGTCGGGTGGGCCACTGGTGGGCACCATCAACGTGACGGTGCTCGATGGCGACCAGCAGAATTACGGCGCGCCGGTGCCGCTGGTGAACGTGATGCTGGGCACCGACCCCACCACGCCGTTCCAGGGCGTGACCGACCAGCGCGGCCAACTCACCTTGAGCGACCCGTCGCTGGTGAAGGCGCAGACGGTGACGGTCTGGAAGGACGGCTTCAGTTCCACCACCGTCACCAACGTCAACGCCGAGAATCTCACCGTCTTCGTCACGGTGACCGGTGGCGCGAGTGGGCCGCCGGGGCCGCCTCCGCCGGGCACGCCGGCCTCGGTCATCTCGGGGCGCGTCACCGGCTTCAAGTCTCCGCGACCGCTGGCGGCGGGAGAGATTCTCGAGGCGCGCGTCTTCGTGGCCGCGGGCTCGCTCTTCAGTGGCCCTCCGCTGGGTGGTCTGCCCAACAAGTCGCAGGAAACGTGGCGCCTGACCAACGACGGCGATGCCTACCGCGTGTATTCGGGCGCGGGCCTGCGCGCGGTCTACGCGGTGCTCGGCATCTGGAACGCGTCGGCCATGCGCTTCCAGCCGTTGACCATGGGCGTGCGCCGCGGCGTCACCACCTCGCCCGACGACCCGGCGACCGGTGAAGACATCGTGCTCGACATGCAGTTGGACCAGAGCGCCCCCATCACCATCGACTCGCCGGTCAGCTTCCCGGGGACCACGGGTGCGCCGCAGCCGGCCAGCAACGGCCTCTATTCGTGGCTCGACCTGGGCGCCGAGGGCTTCATTCCCAACCCCAACAATTGGGACACGGGGCTCGCGTCGTCGACCTCGGTGGTCTCGAGCGGCACGTCGCTGACCGAGCCCAACCTGCCCGCGCTCGACGGTAGCAACTTCATCTTCCTCGACGAGGCCTCGAGCCAGACCGGCTACCCGGTCAGCTACTATTTCCGCCGTCAGCCCGGAGACCTGCACGCTGGGGTCACCATCGGCCCGCTGCTGCCGGCACCCAACCTCATCGCGCCGACCACCACCTTCACCGGCACCATCGCGTGGACGCTGGACCCCGGCGGCGTGCCCGACATTCACGACGTGCAGTTGCTCAAGCCCACGCCCTTCGGCAACGTGACGCTCTGGGAAGTCGTGCTGCCCGGCACCCAGAACCAGGTCTCGCTGCCCCAACCGGTGGTGCAGCAGTTGCTGCAGAACGAGGCGGGCAATTCGCTCTTCATCGTCATCTATTCGAGCCGCTCGCCGAAGTTCGCCTACAACCAGTGGACGTACAATTCGCTCTCGGGCGTCACCTGGTCGGCCTTCACCATCGCGGTGTCGAACTCGTTCACGCCATGAAGGTGCGCGCGTTGGTGGTGCTGGGGTTGGCGGTGCTCGGCGGGTGTCGCAACACCAGGCTCGCGGCCGGCGCCTGCCAGCAGGACAGTGACTGTGGCTCGCCCGCCGCCGCCTTCCGCTGCGAGACGCAGACCGGCGTCTGCTACTGCCGCACCGACGAGGCCTGCCCGGGCTCGCAGTTCTGCAACCCGTCGGGGTTCTGTCAGGACCGCGCGGGCTGCGCGACCAACGCCGACTGCGGCGACCCGTCGCTCTTCTGCGACACCGCGTCGGGCCAGTGCCTGCCCCTGGGGCGCTGCACGTCGGACCTCGACTGCGCGCTGGGCAACGTGTGTGACACCGTCAGCTCGCGGTGCATCGCGGGGTGCCGCCGCAACGGCGACTGCGACGACGTGAGCTGCCGCTGCGGAGACGTGGCGTGCACCTGCACCGGCACCACGCCCGAGGACTTGGCGCGCTGCACGGTCGGAGTGTGCGACCCGAACTTCTGCGCCGACGACACCTTCTGCCGCTATGGCGAGCTGTGCGGCGCGCAGCCCGATGCCGGCAGCCCGCGCGCCAGTTGCTACAGCGACTATGACCCCGACGTGCGGCCGTACTGCGACCGCTGCACCTTCGGCGGCGGCGTACCCACCTGCGGCAACGGGCCGAACTAGTGCCTCATCGACACCCGCCACCCTGGCAGCTCGTATTGCGGCGCCGATTGCAGCATGGGCCAGAGTTGCCCGCGCGGGTACTCGTGTCAGGACGTCATCGTGGTGCTCACCCAGTGGGCCTGCAGCGTCGCCAACCCGACCTGCCCCACCAACCCGTCGTTGCCGTGCTCGGCCGACACCGACTGCAAGCGCGGAGGCACCTGCGTGAAGTCGGCGGGCCTGCCCACCGGCTTCTGCGCTGGGCAGTGCGACATCGCCGAAGGCGACAGCCAGGGGTTCTGCTCGTGCCAGGTCGACGAGGACTGTGCGACCGAGACCTGCACCATGGGCGAGTGCAGCATCAGCCGCCGGGCGTGCGTGACGGACGGTGACTGCAAGTCGATTCGGTGCGTCGACGCGCAGGGTGGGGGTGGGTGCCTCATCGGCCAGAACTGCGCTCCGGCCGACGGGTTGTCGTGCGTCGAGGTGAAGTGACAGGTCTGATCGCCTACCCCGCCATTTCAGAAATGAAATCTTAGCCCTTGCAGCAATGAAAACCACGGGCTGGCCGGAAAGCACAAGGCCTTGATTTGACTCGAATGTGGTGGTGGCACGACGTTCGCTACATCCGGCCTCAGTAGCTCGACCAGGCGTGAAGGCGGTTCCCCCCCACCACTTCACGTCGCTCGGTGCTGCTGGAGTTTGAGAAGACCCGCGGCCCGTGCGCAACTGTGCGTCGGGCCGCCTTCTTTTGCGGGCCATCGGGTGCCGCTCAGCTGGTCGGTGCCGGCTCGTCGCCCGTCGTCTTCAGGCCCAGCCGCTTCATCTTGCGCCACAGCGTGGTGGCCGACACCCCCAGCACTTCCGACACGCCAGGCAGGTCGTCGGGGTACTGCTCGAGCGCGGCGGTGATGGCGCGGCGCTCGGCCTCGGTGACCGCGTCGGCCAACGATTGCACTGCCCCCGTGCTGCC
>CAIWFK010000733.1 GCA_903911905.1 uncultured Myxococcales bacterium | reverse complement strand
CCGCGTCGATGATGCCGTGCACCCCTGCGGGCTCGAGGTTCAGCCGCTCGAGCGCATCGGCGTGCAACGGCATCGACACCTCGGGCCCTTCGCCAAAGCCGCCCACGTGCGCGGCGCCGTCGGCCAATTGCACGACCGTCGCCAGGTAGCGCAGCGTGGCGCTGGGCGCCGATTCGGGGTCGTGGTGCCACCGCGCCCCGCTGCAGATTTCCTTGGGCAATCGCCACGAGAGCGCCAGCTTCTCGCCCAGTTCCGCGTGGTCGGTACCCAGCACCTCGCGCTCGGCCTCGATGGAATGGAAGCTGGGCGGGCGCGCCTGGGTGGCCGCCCAGGTCGCCACCACCACCTTGCCCAGGTCGTGCAGCAGCCCCGCCGTGAAGGCGAGGTCGGGGTAGGTGAAGCCTGCCGCGCGCCCGATGCGGTCGGCCAGCACCGCCACCGCCACCGAGTGCGACCAGTATTCCTTCGAGCTGCAGTCGTAGCCAGCCAACCGGGGGGGAATGGTCTTGGCGAACGACGCGCTGGCCGCCACCTCGAAGACCCGGCGCAGCCCCATGCGGTTGATGGCCTCGCGGGCCGAGGTGATTTCGCGCGAGCCCCGGTAGAAGACCGAGTTCGCGCACTTGAGCAGATTGGCGGTCAGCCCCACGTCGGGTCGCACCACGCGCTCGAAGTCCTCGGGGCCCGCCTTCGGGTTGCCGATGAGCGCGAAGAGCTGCGCCGACGACGTGGGCACCGTACCGATGCCGTCGAGTTCCGCGAGCAGCGCGTCGAGCGCGGTGGCCATGTCAGACGACCCTCAGGGGCGGCAGGGGTGGCGTGGGGCCCAACTGTCGCTCGACGCCGACCGTGACGCCGCCGCCGACGCGCGCCGGGCCCTCGAGCAGGGACTGGGTGATCTTCTCGAACGCGCGCGCCGCGGGGCTGGTGGGCGCCAGTTCGACCAGGGGCCGCCGCTGCATCGCCGCGCGCCGCACGTTCTGATCGTCGGGCACGTGCGCGAGCAGCTTGAGCCCCAACGACAGGTGCGCCACCGCGCCCTCGAGCCGCGCGAACACCGCCTGCGCGCTGCGCCAGGTTCGCACCCCGTTGACCACCACGTCGACCTCGCGCACCGCCGTGGTCCGCCGCAGCGAGGTCAACAGCACCGCCGCGTCGGCCAGCGAGGTCGGCTCTTCGGTCACCAGCACCACCACCCGCTGTCCGGTGGCCGAGAAGAAGAGCGCGTCGTCTCCGACGCCCGGGCCTGCGTCGACCAGCACCACGTCGAAGCGCTCGGCCAGCTCGTCCCAGATCGACACCAGGGCACGCAGGTCGCCCGCGTCGAGGTGCGTGAGCCGACGCTCGCCCGGAGCGCCAGGCAACACCTTCACCCCGCTCGCCGACTCGAGCAGGACCTCGTCGAGCGTCGCGCCGTCGAGCAGGTGCCCCACGTGCGAACGCGGAGGCGACAGGCCCAACAACACGTCGAGGTTCGCCAGGCCCGCGTCGGCGTCGATGGCCAACACCCGCAGACCGGCCTTCGCACACAGGGTCGAGACGTTCGCCGCGAGGTGTGTCTTCCCCACCCCACCCTTCCCGCTCGTCACACTGATCACCCGCAGCGCCTTCATGCCTTCGTGCGTTTGCAAGGCAGGGGCCTGCTGAACGCGCTGCGCAACGGCAGGAATTGCCGGCCTCGGCGGGCCGGCCTACCAGCGCCTACACGGGGCAGGCGCGACGAAGCAGGTCACCCCAGAACCGGGTACGCGTCAGATCAGCGACCGGGGACCGAGGCCTTCAACTTCTCCTTCAGCGCGTTCGACCCCTCGACGTCACCCTTGGCCTTGAGCACGTCGCTGAGCGCGATGACCGCGTCGGGCGTCTGAATGGCGGCGCTCCAGACCCGGTCGGCCATGGGCTGGCGGTTCAGCTTGATCATGGTCCACGCCATGCCCGCTCGCACGCGCGGGTTCTCGGGCTGATACGGCATCACCTGCAGGTAGTTGGTGCGCGCCTGGTCGAAACGGCCGTGCGCCAGGTGGTCTTCGGCCTCGTCGAGCAGCTTGACGAAGTTGGCCTGCATTTCCGGGGTGCGCGGCGCGTCGTTGAAGGCCTTCATCACCTCGGGCGAGAGCTGCGGCGGCATCACCTGCTTGCCATCGGCCGGCGCGGGCACGATGGGCGCCGACGCCACCACCTGCGGCAGCTTCGAGATGCCGCCCTTGTCGATGGCCTCGCTGGTGCGCTCGAGCAGCTTCTTCGCCTGGCCAGCGTGCGGCGAGCCCGGCGCGTCGTGCAGGAAGCGCTCGAAGTCGGCCTTCGCCTGCTTGAGCGACCCCACGTCGTCGCCCTTCGAATCGAGCAGCACCGCCGCGCGCGCGTAGCGGGCCTCGGCGTTGGTCTCGAAGGTGTCGAGCGCCTTCGTGTACGCCGCCAGCGCGCCGTTCACGTCGTTGGCCACGAAGAGCAGGTTGCCCCACTGCACGTCGACGTCCTTGGTCCCCTCGAGCGCCGCGCGTGCACACGCCACGGCCGCCGGCACGTCCTTGGCCTTCGCCTTGGCCTGCGCGGTGGTGAACAGCGCGTCGAGCGCCGCGTCGGGCCCACCCGCGCAGCCGACCTTCGCGCCGTCGGGTACCGGCTTCGAGCCCAGCGCCTTCCGCTGCGCGGCGTAGAACTCGCGCACCGGCTCGGCTTTGGCCAGCGCCTGCTGGTAGAATGCCTTGCCTTGGTCGGCCCGACCCTGCCCCACGTACAGCCGGCCCAGCGACGCGGCGATCTCGAACGGCTTGTCGCGGTCGGTCAGGCCCGGCGTGCTGTCGAGCTTCTTCACCAATTCCTCGGCGCTCGGCGCAGCGGCGTTCGGGTTGGCGGGCGGGTGATTCGGCGGCAGGGGCGCCTGGGTCAGCAGCAGCAGGGCGAAGAGGTTCACGGGCCTTCCCGTAGCACTGGTCGTCGGGTGGTGGCGAGCTGGAGCGTGTCAGTCGGGCAACGCCGAAAGCAGCGCCCGAATCGTCCGGCCCGACACCGGCTCGCGTACCAACGGTGCGAGCGTCGCCAGCGGCTCGAGCACGAACCGGCGCGAGGCGAGCCCCGGGTGCGGCACCTGCAGCCCGGGCAGGTCGACCACCCGCTCACCGAAGAGCACCAGGTCCAGGTCGATGACCCGCGGCGCCCAACGGCTGGTGCGCACCCGGCCCATCGAGCGCTCGACGCGCAGGAGCACGCGCAACACGTCCACCGGTTCGAGGGCACAACGCAGCTCGAACACGCCATTGAGGAAGTCGGGCTGCGGCAGGTCACCGGGCAGCAGCAGCGCAGGCGTCTGCACCAGGCGCGAGGTGGCGACGACCTGCAGGTCGCTCACGCCGTGCAGCCGACGTCGCGCTTCGACGACGTTGCCGAGCCGGTTGCCCAGGTTGGTGCCCACTGCCACGAAGACGCGCTCGGCCACGCGGCACCCTTAGCGCACCGCGCCGGTGAACGGGCACGGTCCCTGCTTTGGCTTCGAGGCCATGACCCCCTCACGCGACCCGTCGACCCTCGCCTTGCTGCAGGCCACCGAGCCCGAAGCGATGAGACTCGAGGCAGATTGGGGGGTTCGCACCACTCGGCGTCGCCGTCACCTCGAGGACACGGCGGTGCGTCTGCGCCACCTTGCGCGCTGGCGTGACATGCAGGCAGCGCACCTCACCCGTGCGCGTGACAGGTTGGCACGCTGGCTTCGGCTGGCGCGAGCGGGTCGATGGTTGGCTGCGCTCACGGTGCTCCGCCTGACGTGGTGGTCGGTGCTGCTGGTCTTCTGGGCCGGAGCCTGGGCCGACGAAGCGACGCCCATCGCCCGCACCACGCTCCCCATCGCCGCGCTCTGGGTCGGGCTGTTCCTGCGGTGCCTTCGTGGCTGACCGATGGAGGGATGCGCTCGAACTGGCGCAGGCCCGCGTGGCCGAAGCCAGGGCCCGGCTCGAGAAGCCGTCGGCTGACGGCCTGGCGCCGGTGACCCGGTTGCACGAGCTCGAGCGGGAAGTCGTGGCGCTCGAGACGGCCATCGCGCTGACCGACGCGCGCGCCCGTGACGTCCGCGCGAAGGAAATGGAAGGGGTCGCGCTCCACGGCCTGTCGAAGGCCTTTCCCCTAGTGGTGCCGGCGCTGCTCGCGGTGGGCGCGCTGTGGAATGCGCCCCGTCTCGCGGGGCACCCGGTGGCGGCGTGGCTGGTGACGGCCAGCACCTGTCTCGAGGCCGCCCTGGTCACCTGGCGACATCGCCCGGCACCGCGAGCGCGGGCCTTCCGCCGACGCAGGCGGTGAGTGGCGCGCGGTGCTACATGCTGACGCCGTGCGCGTCGTCTTCGTCGAGAACCACGACTCCTTTTCGTGGAACGTCATCGACCTGCTGCCGGTCGCGCGCGCCGACGTGACGGTGGTGCACGCCACCGAAGCACTCGCCGCCCTCGATGGAGCCGCGGCGCTCGTCGTCGGCCCTGGCCCCATGGACCCGGTGCGGGCCGGGCTGGTCGACCTCGTTCGCGTCGCCGCCGACCGCAGACTGCCCACGCTCGGTGTGTGTCTGGGCCACCAGGCCCTCGGACTGGCCTTCGGCGCCACGCTCGAGCGGTCGACGCCCGCGCATGGGAAGCGGGCCCTCGCGCACTTCGCCGAGTCCCGCCTGCTGCCCGGCCTGCGCGGCGCGCTCGAGGTGATGCGGTACCATTCGCTCAGTGTGCGGGCGGTGCGATCGCCGCTGTCGGTCATCGCGGCGCTCGAGGACGGCACGGTGATGGCGCTCGAGCACCAATCGCTGCCCATGCTCGGCGTGCAGTTCCACCCGGACTCCTTCGCGACCCCAGGTGGGCGCGCGCTCATCGAGCGGTTCTTCGAGCACGCGGTGAGCCGCTCGGGCCCAGCGCGAGAACGGACCTCCGGGCGCGGTGCGGACGGGGCGGCGAGCCTCGTCGTTCGACCTGGCGACCTCGGTCCGGCGCCCGAGGGCGCGCAGTCGAAAGCGGCAGCGCGACCGCGGGAACCATCGCGCCAAGAGGTCGCTTCCACGTCAGGCACCGCCAGCCGGACGCCGCGCCTGGTTCGTGCGACCGAACTCGAGGGTGCCTTCGCGCTGCTCGCGCCGGGGTACGGCCCCGACGAGCATTGGACGCTGGTCTCGCAGCTCTCGCCGGGCGGAACGGACCTGGTGCTGTGCGAGGCCGAGCAGCGCGAGCCCCGCTGGTTCAGCGGGCGCGTCGAGGCGGTGACGCCGAGCTTCAGCAGCCCCGAGCTGCTGCCGGCCCCGCCGCTCGATGACCAGCACTTCGAGCGCGACGTCGAGACCATTCGGGCCACCATCGCCGCTGGGGACGTGTACCAGGTGAACCTCACGCTGCGTGCGAGGCTGAAGGCGATGTCGGGCGAACGGTTGCTCTCGTCACTCGGTCGCCGGGGCGTCCCCCGGTTCGCGGCCTGGGTGCGCCTGCCGGGTGGCGACGAGTTCGTGACGGCCAGCCCCGAGCTGCTGGTCGAAGTCGATGGCCGCCGCGTGCGGGCCGAGCCGATGAAGGGCACCGCGCCGCCCGGCCAGCGAGCGTGGCTCGAGGCCAGCCAGAAGGACCAGGCCGAGCTGGCGATGATCACCGACCTGGTGCGCGACGACTTGCAGCGGGTGTGCGAGCCGCGCTCGGTCGAGGTGCCCTCGCCGCGGAGGTTCCTCGAGCTGCCCTATGTGGTGCAGGCGGTCAGCGACGTGGTCGGCACCCTGCGAGAGGGCCTCGGCGTGAACGAGGTGCTCCACGCCGTGCACCCCGGAGGGTCCGTCACCGGCGCTCCCCGCCCCGCTGCACTCGAGGTCATCAGCCGACTCGAGCCCACGCCGCGTCGGTTCTATTGCGGCACCCTGGGCCTCTCATTGGGGCTGACCACGCGGTGTGCGCTGCTCATTCGCACCGGGTGGAAGGATGCCGAGGGCTGGCAGTGGGGTGTGGGGAACGGCATCACGTGGGACTCCGACGCGCCGGCTGAACACGCCGAGGTTCGACTGAAGTTGGGCGCCATCGGCTGAGCGCGGTGAACTGAAGTCGAGGACTTCGTGATGACCGAGCCGACGTCGACTCCTCGCTCGCTTCCGACGCGTGCCCAACCAGGCGACCTGTGCTCACCTCTGGCTCCATGAGCCCCTTCACCCAGATGATGCGCGGCGAGCTGCCCGCGCGCTTCGTCCACCAGGACGAGCGGTGCGTCACGCTGGTGAACGCCACCCCGGTCAAGCCGGGCCACTGCATCGTCGTGCCGCGCGTCGAAGTCGATTCGTGGCTCGACGCCGACCCTGCGCTGCTCGCGCACCTGCTCGACGTCTCCCAGCGCGTGGGCCGCGCCATCAGCGCCGTCTACCACCCGGTGAAGGTCGGCTTGGCGGTCGCGGGCATTCAGGTGCGGCACCTGCATCTGCACCTGGTGCCCATCGACCAGGTCGCCGAGCTCGACCTCACGCGCGGCGCACCCGCCGACGCTGCGACGCTCGACCACACCCTCGCTGCCCTCAAGGCTGCCCTGGCATGAGCTACACCACCGTGCGCGTGGTGCCCGCAGGTGTCGTGCTCTTCGAGGCCCACCGCCGCCGCCTGGGCGCGCCGGCCGCCGACGCGTTCGACGCCTTCAGCCGCACTGCTGCTCCCGGCGTGTACTCGCTGTCGTCGGCCGACGGCGCCTTCACCGTCACCCCCAGGTCGGGCTCACGGCTGCACGACGGGCAGCCGACGCGCACCCGGCCGTCCCCCATCGCCAGCGCGACGGGTCCCCAGCCCAAGCAGTCGTCGCCTTCCCCGTGGGACGCGGTGCGCGCGCCCGGCCTCGCGACGCTGCTCACCGACCCGCTCGGTGCGCAGCTCTACGAATCGTGTGTGGCCGCAGTCGTGGCGTGGGACGGCCACGAGCTGGTGCTGGTGCCTGACTCGTCTCCGCGCGTCGACTCGCTGGCCGAGCGTTTCGTTCAGGCCCACCAGCCGCATCACCGCGCGCCGATTCCACCAACCCACGAGGCCTTGCTGCTGATCAACGCCGTCACGCTCGCCATCCCCGCGGGCAGCCGCTTTCCCCCGGCCGTCCGAGACGAGCTGCAGCGAGCGCTCGACGCGACAGCCGCACGCGCGTCGGGCATGGTGTGACGCGTGCGCGTGACCCTGCTCCTCGCCGTCTGCCTGGCTGCCTGTGCCGCAGACCCCTGCGCGCGCGCCGAGCAGACCACCGTCGACTTCCCCGCGAAGATTCGTGCCTGCCAGGCCATTGCGCCGCCGGTGTTCGACGCCACGACCTGCAAGGCCAGCCTCGCCACCTGCACCCCGGCAGACGAGGCGGCCATCGCCAGCTACTTCGACTGTCTGGACAAGCTGCCGGTCTGCACGGTGGCCAGCGACTTCACCGCCGCAGTGCTGGCCTGCGACAACCACATGAGCGCGCTCTCGGCGGGCTGCTTTTCCCAGCCCTGAACGCCCCGGCTGCCATCAAATGCCGTGCTCGGTCATCCACCGCTCGGCTTCGATGGCGGCGGCGCACCCCGTGCCCGCGGCGGTGATGGCCTGGCGGTAGGTCGAGTCGGCCACGTCACCTGCCGCGAACACGCCCTCGACGCTGGTCTTCGTCGTGCCCGGCTGCACCCAGAGGTAGCCGTTGGCCTGCAGCTTGAGGGTGTCCTTGAACAAGTCGGTGGTGGGCTGGTGGCCGATGGCCACGAACACGCCCTTGGCCTCGAGCGTGGTGGTGGCGCCGGTCTTCAGGTTCTTCACCACCGCGCCCTTCACGCCCTTGGCGTCGCCGATGATTTCCTCGATCGCCGAGTCCCACACGAAGCGGATCTTGGGGTTGTTGAGCGCGCGCTCCTGCATGATCTTCGAGGCGCGCAGCGAATCGCGGCGGTGCACCACGGTGACCGACGAGCACATCTTGGAAAGGTAGTTCGCCTCTTCCATCGCCGTGTCGCCGCCGCCGACCACCAGCACGTCGGTGTTCTTGAAGAAGAACCCGTCGCAGGTCGCGCAGGCCGACACGCCGCGGTTCATGAATTCGTTCTCACCCTTCACGTCGAGCCACTTCGCCGACGCGCCGGTCGACAGAATGATGGTCTGCGCCAGGTATTCCCTGCTCTCGCCCTTCACGTGGAAGGGGCCGCTTCGAGAAGTCGACCTTCACCACGTTCTCGAGGTGCACCGTGGTGTGGAAGCGCTCGGCCTGCTTCTGAAAACGCTCCATCAATTCGGGGCCGGTGATGCTCTCGGGGAAGCCGGGATAGTTCTCGACTTCGGTGGTGATCATCAACTGGCCACCCGGCACCCGGCGGGCGTCGTGCTCCGAGGGCCCACCGGCGAAGACCACGGGCTCGAGGTTGGCGCGCGCGGCGTAGATGGCGGCGGTGTAACCGGCAGGGCCCGAGCCGATGATGACGACCTTCTTGGTTTCCATGTTCGTGTCAGCTCCTGCGGGTGAGATGCGCGACCTGCCGGGGTAGTTACACCGCCCCCCCGCCGATTTCACGGGCAACGGTGGAGCCTCGCGCCGCGCCTGCAGGTCTGCGAACCTGAGGTTCGCCCAGGCCCCCTTCCCTGACCGGTGGCTGCAGTTGCGGCGCGGTCCGCCAGCCGACCGTGGTCCCGATGCCGACCGAGAGCGGCAGGCCGCACGACGTGTCCCGCTGCCCCACCTGCCAGGTCGCGCTCTTCAGCGACGACGGCCGGCGCCCGCGCCTTCGCCGAGTTCTACGAGCTCGAGAAGGAATGGCCGGCCGAGAGCCTCGCGCGACGCCGGGCGATTCTCCCCTAGACTGCGCGCCATGCGAGCCCCCACCCACCACCGCACCACCGTCGCCGCGAAGCCCGACGGGTCCCTGAGGGTCGGCGTGGTGGCCGACACCCATTCGCACCCCAACGCCCGCGGGCTCGAGCACCTCGCCGCCCTGGCCCCCGACGTGATTCTGCACGCGGGCGACATCGGCGACCTCTCGGTGCTCGACACCTTCCACGCCATCGCCCCCACCCTGGCGGTGCGCGGCAACATCGACGAGCGCAGCGCGCGCGAGGTCCCCGACGCGTTGACCGTCGAACTGACCGACCAGGGCCACCCCGTGCTGACCCTGCTGCTGACCCACATCGCCCTCGGTGGCCCGAAGATTCGCGCCGACGCCGCCAGGTTGGCGCGCGCCCAGAAGGCCTCGCTCATCGTCTGCGGCCATTCGCACGTGCCCTTCGCCGGGGTCGACCGCGGCTTGACCGTGTTCAACCCGGGCTCCATCGGGCCTCGCCGCTTCACCCTGCCGATTCTCTTCGGGGTGCTCGAGCTCTCGCGCACGGGCGTGCAGGTGCGCCACGTCGACTGCGAGACCGGCCGCCGCTGGGAACCCTGAGGTTCATCAGCCAGGAAGATTCGCTCCTGCCCATTCGGTGCTACGAACCCAAGTCACGATGGACGTGGAAATCCTCCGAAGAGTGGCGTTGTTCGAGGGCATGACGTCGGCGCAGCTGCGCAAGCTGGGGGCGGCGCTGGTCGAAGTGCAGTACCCCATCAGCAACCACATCTTCCGCGAGGGAGACACCGGCACCTCGATGTTCATCATCGTCGAGGGCAAGGTCCGCATCTCGAAGATGGTGCCGGGCATCGGCGAAGAGGCGCTCGCGATTCTCGAGCGCGGCCAGTACTTCGGCGAAATGTCGCTCATCGAAGACGGCCCGCGTTCGGCCGACGCCATCGCGCATTCCAGTTGCACGCTCTACGAACTCGACCGCGACAAGCTCGACCAGGTGATGTTCACCGACAAGGAGCTGGCCTACGTGCTGCTGTGGACCTTCGTGCGCACGCTCTCGACGCGCCTGCGAGAGACCAACGACAAGATTCGCGCGTTCTTCGCGCTCTCGTCGTTCGGGCCGCGCTGAATCAGGGCGAGCAGACCTTCGACTTGTCGCACTTGCCGGCGGTGGCGATCTGGTCGAACACGCTGGTGCAGCTGGTGCCGTCGATCGCGCTGAGGCACACGTTCAGGTTCGAGACGTTGATCTTCCCGTCGCAGTCGGCGGTCGGCAACTTGTCGAGCCAGTCGGCGCGCTGCTGGGTCAGGCAGTCGTTGATGGTCGCGTAGGTCTTGCCCGAGCCGACGTTCTTGCAGCTCGAGTACCAGGTGCAGGTGTGCTCGGCGCCCGTCTCGCGCGCGTTCTCGAGGGGTGAAGCACAGCCAGCGAGCACCACCAGGGCCAGCATCAGGGTCGAAGTCGTCTTCATGGCGGCGCACCATACAGAGGCCGCCTTCACGGAGCCAGCGCGCCCCCGACCTGCGCCCCCGTGCCCAACCAGTCGCGCCGGTCGAGCATTCGGCAGCCGATGGCGAAGGCCATGTCGACGTCTTCGATGCGCTCGCGGCCCGCCAGGTCAGCGTGGGTGCGCGCCAGGCGAAGAATGCGATCGTGCGCGCGCGCCGAGAGCCCAAACCGGGCGATGGCCTTCTTGAGCTGCTCGCGGGCATGGGCGCTGGTGCCACAGAAACGCGCCAGCAGCCGCGGGCCCATCTGCGCGTTGCAGAACAGCCCGTGCCCCTCGAGCCGGGCGCGCTGGCGTTCTCTGGCCGCTTCGACCCGCGCGCGGTACCAGGCCGAGGGGCGCTCTTCCAGGTCGAGCCGAATGATGGACTCCACGTCGACCGCGCGGGTCTCGAGCGTGATGTCGAGCCGATCGACCAGCGGCCCCGAGATGCGCGCGTGGTACTCGACCACCCGGTGGTGCTTGCACTGGCAGGTGCGGCCCGCGACCTTGAAGTACCCGCACGGGCACGGGTTCATGGCCGCCACCAACATCACCTGGCAGGGGTAGGTCACGTGCTGGTTGGCGCGGGCCAGGCGCACCACGCCCTCTTCCAGAGGCTGGCGCAGCACCTCGAGCACGTTGCGGCGGAACTCGGGCAGCTCGTCGAGGAAGAGCACGCCCCGGTGCGCCATCGACAGCTCGCCGGGCCGGGTGGTGGTGCCGCCGCCCACCAGCCCCGCGTCGGAAATGGTGTGGTGCGGTGAGCGGAACGGCCGCTCGGTCATCATCGCGTCGCCGTCCTGCAGCAGGCCCAGCACCGAGTAGACCTTGGTGACCTCGAGCGCCTCGTCGAAGGCCATGCTCGGCAACAGGCCCGGCAGCCGGCGGGCGAGCATGGTCTTGCCCGAACCGGGAGGGCCGCACATCAGCACGTTGTGGCCTCCGGCCGCCGCCACCTCGAGCGCGGCCTTCACGTCGGCCTGGCCCCGCACCTCGCTCATGTCGACCGGCACCCCCGGCGTCAGTGGCGCGACCCGCTTCGCCTCGCGGTCGAAGGGCGGCGTCAACTGCGCGCCGGTCAGGTGGAGCATGGCCTGCAGCACCGTCTCGACGGGAATGACCTCGATGCGGTCGACCAGCGCGGCCTCGGCGGCGTTGGCGGTAGGCACCATCACTCCGCGAAAGCCCCCGTTGCGCGCCGCCAGCGCCAGCGGCAACACCCCGCGAATGGGCTTGAGCGTGCCGTCGAGCGACAGCTCTCCGCCGAAGAGCCAGGGCATCAGCACTTCGGCCGACACGTGCTCGGCGGCGGCCAGCACCCCGAGCGCGATGGGCAGCTCGAACGTCGCCCCTTCCTTCTTCAAGTCCGCGGGCGCGAGGTTCACCGTCACCCGCTTCTGGGGCAGCGAATAGCCGGTGTTCTTCAGGGCCGACATCACGCGGACCTTCGACTCACGCACCGCGCCCTCGGGCAGCCCCACCACGTTGAAGAACGGCATGCCCAGCGACATGTCGACTTCGACCTCGACCACCACCGCGTCGACACCCACCAACGCGCCCGACCGAACCCGTGCCAGCACCATGCACCTCGTTTCCGAGGGCGGCGCACAGCAAGGACCCGGCCAACCGCGCGCCCAGCCGCTGGCGTCGGGGGAATTCTCGAGCGCTGGGGAACGAACTGGTGCACGGCCGTTGGTCCGCCAGGTGGAGTGTCCGTCCCGAATCGGGACCCTGGAGACGTTCGACAGCCGATGCCCGGGTCCGTGCCGCCCTCGAGCGAGGGCTACTGACCGACCGCGCCGAACCAGAGCGTGTTCCGCCCGCCGAGCGTCGACGACAACACGAACCCCTCACCGCCGATGTTCCGGTCCACCGAGAGCACCTTGATGGTCAGGTGCAGCACGTCGCCGTCGCGGCCCGAGGTCTTGTCGAGCGAGACCTGGGTCGCGGCGGTGGCACCGGTGTACTCGCTCAGGTCCTGAACGCTCACGTTCCACGGGCCTGACGTCGCACCCGAGCTCTTGAGCACCACGTCGATGGTGCGGGTCTGCCCGACCGCGATCTTCACGCCCTCGGTCATGACCGGCGAGCCACCTGGCCCCAGAATCGAGACCCGGTCGGGCAGCGTCGGGTAGGCGTTGAAGTACGGGTCCGCCGACGGCACGGGCACGCAGGGGTCGGTGCCCGCCAGGGCTGCGGCGTTCGACCAACTGCGTTGAATCGTGTAGGTCGCGCCGGGCGGGGTGTCGTTCGCATCGGTCAGCGACTGGCACATGTCGCCGATCTCGCCTCCGAACGACGCCGTGTTCCAGATGGTGTGCGCGTCGTCGACCAGGCCGAACCCCGGGTTCGACGCGTAGAACGGGTCGGTCGCGGCCTCGACCAGCTCGTGGCTCATGGTGGTGGTCACGTTCTGGAGCGCGGTGATGCTCGGCGTGACGAAGCCGGGGCAGTTGCACGCCACCGCATAGGGCACGCTCATCGAGCCGACCGCTGCTTCGTAGTGGTAGCCGAGGAAGCCGGCCGAGGGGTCGCAGCACAACCCGCTGGAATTGATCTGCGTGCCGTTCGGCAAGACGAACAGGTAGATGGTGTTCGGGTCGGCCGCGCCCCAGGCGGGGTTCGCTCCAGACAGGTTCCCCGCGAGGGTGCTCTCGAACGGCGTGACGGTGCCGGTGTTGTCGTCGAGCGTGGCCGGTGGCGCACCGGCAATGGTGATGGTCGGCCGAACGGTCAGCGGCCCCACGCCATATTCCGCGGTCTGCTGCGCCCAGATGGTCGAGGTCGCGAACTCGGTCAGCGCGGCTTCGATCTGGGGAAGCAGCGGGTCCTGCGCGTAGACGATGAGCTGAACCTTCGGCGTCGCCAGCACGTTGCCGCCACCCGAAATGACCAGCGGTGGGTCGGTCATCGCCATCACCGGCCCTGCATCGGTGCCACTTCCACCCGTCGCCGAACCGCCGCCCGTCGCCGAACCGCCGCCCGTCGCCGAACCGCCGCCCATCGCCGAGCCGCCACCCGTCGCCGAGCCGCCGCCCGTGGCGACACCGCCGCCGCCGTTGCCTCCCGCGCCCCCGTCCACCGAACCCGGGGAACCACAGGCGAGTGGCCCTGCACAGAGAGCCAGGACCAACGACGAGAGGAGCGGGGCGCGGGTTTTCAAGTCACCCGCGTACCGAGGTGACCAGCCGAGCGTCAAGGCCGGTGGTGGTCACGCGCCTCGCATGGCGACGACGCGCGCCAGGTCTTCTTCGCGCACGATCCACTTCCGGCACCCCGGTGACCCGCACGAGCACCGCTCGGCCAGCTCGGCAGGGAACTCGTAATCGTACGTCACCTCTTCGCCGGCGGCGATGTCTCGCCACGCGTACAACTTTGCCCACGGCTGACCGTGCTCGTCGAGCCCGAGGTCGATTTCTGCGTTCGCGCTGCAACTGTGGTTGATCCACCTGGTCTGGTCGACCATGTCGAACGACACCGCGTCGGTGATGCGAAGGGTGTACGTGTCGTCCCACCACTCGCCCTCGCGCCAGGTCACGCCTTCGATGTCGGCCATCAGGTCGCCCTCGGCGAAATCGCGGGTGGCGACCACCCCGTAGCCGTGGACCGAAGAGCGAACGACGCGAAGGCCGGGAATCAGGGGCATGACGGCCCCTTTGCCAGTTCACCCGGCGCGCCGCGAGCCCCCAGCCCCTCACATCACCAGCAACACCTTGCCGACCCCGCCTCCCTCGGCCAGCCGTTGGGCCTGGGCGGCGTCGACGAGCGGGAAGCGCCGGCCAATGGGCAGCTTCAGCGCGCCGGTCTGCACCGCGGTCGCCAGGGTCTCGAGCCGCCGGCCATCGGGGTGGCACCTCATGGCCTTTCCGGTCACCCCGCGCGCGGAATCACCCGCCGGGGACCCCCACCACGCTCGCCACCACGCCACCGTCCTTCACCTTGAGCGTCAGTCGGTCGAGCAGCGGGCCGCCGATGGTGTCGGCCACCGCGTCGAGTGCAGGGAGCGCGGCGATCGCGGCCTCGTCGTCGAGCGCAACCACGCGGTCGGCGCCGAGGCTCGAGGCCTCGACCACCTGCCTGGCGCGCACACCGGCAATCACCTTCGCTCCACGCACCGTCGCGGCGTACACCGCGAAGCGCCCCACGCCGCCCAACGCTCCCGTCACCAGCACCGTCTGCCCACGCTGCACGTTGGCGGCCTCGTCGACCAGTTGCGCGCCCGTCAGGCACACCAGCGGAATGGCGGCCGCGTCGGCCAGGTCGAGGCCCGAAGGCACCACGGCGAAGTTCATGGCGGGAGCGGTGACCAGCTCAGCGTAGCCATGGTCCACCAGGCCCAGCACGCGGTCGCCGACCTTGAACTCGTCGACCCCGGTGCCGAGTGCGACCACCACGCCCGAGACGTCGCGGCCCAGCACCGCCGGCAGCTCAAGCGGCATGAAGCCCTTGTAGCGCCCGCTGCGCAGCTTCCAATCGATGGGGTTGATGCTGGCGGCGGTGACCTTCACCTTCACTTCACCGGCAGCGGGCATCGGGTCGGCGATGATCTGCTGCACCAGGGCGTCACTGTCTCCGTACGCGTCGAGAACGATGGCTTTCATGGGGGCTCCTCGTGGGGGTGGAAGCAAAGCGCTCCCGGCTCGGACTTCGGTGGGGTGCGTCGAACCGACCAGTCACTGCGTCAGTTCGACAGGGTCAGCGCAGCTCGCGCAGGCGGCCCGTGGTGTGCTCGATCAACCGCTCGAGCTTCTCGGCGGCGCCGCGAATCGCGTCCTCCGACGACGGAGAATGCTGGGTGACCGCGAGCGGCTGGTGACCTTCGAGGCGCGCTTCCATCACGCAGCGCTTGTCGTGTTCTCCACCGAGACGACCGGTCTCTTCGGTCAGGTGCACTTCGACGCGGGTGACCTGGGCACTGAAGCGCGCCAGCGAGTCCTGCACGATGGCCGTCACCTCGGCGATGAGCCCTTCGCTCCCGTGAATCTTCGGGCCGGTGTTCACTTGAATGATCATGCAGCGCCCCGTTGCAACACCGGGCCCACGCCGAAGCCCGCGCGACCGGGGTCACGCCCCGCCCGCCGGCAGCCGAATCTCGAACCGCGCGCCCCCCTCGACGCGCGCGAACACCAGCGACCCGCCCAACTGCTCCACCGCCCGCCGCGCCATCGCCAGCCCCAGCCCGATGCCGCGCGACTTGGTGGTGAAGAACGGCTCGCCCAGGTGCTGCTCGAAGTCTCGCGTGGGCCCGCCGGCGTTGTCCTCGACGGCCACCACGTACCGGGCGCCGTCGCGTCGGCTGCTCACCCGAACCGTGGGCACCGTGATGCGCCCCAGGTCCTTCGCGCCCACCGCAGCCTCGATGGCGTTGCGCACCAGGTTGTCGATGGCCGCCATCAGCAACAGCGGGTCGCTCGAGAGCGTCAGCGCCCCGTCCAGCGTCAGTTCGACGGTGGCCTCGGCGAACTCGGGCAGCGAGGTCAGCCCGTCGATGGTCTCGCGGGTGACGGCGTTCAAGTCCATTTCCACCAGCCGCGTCTCGGACTGCCG
Source organism: uncultured Myxococcales bacterium (assembly GCA_903911905.1). Taxonomy (GTDB): domain Bacteria; phylum Myxococcota; class Myxococcia; order Myxococcales; family Myxococcaceae; genus Xiheilimnobacterium; species Xiheilimnobacterium phototrophicum. The sequence goes on along the minus strand of CAIWFK010000733.1, from coordinate 10,475 downwards.
CGAGAACGAAAGCAGCGAGCTGGCCAGGTGCCCCAGCCGCTCCACCTGCCCCTTCATGGTGCGCGAGACCAGCGCGGCGTCGCCTCCCGACTGCAACAGCGACGCGGCGCCCTTGAGCCCGTTGAGCGAGTTCTTCACCTCGTGCGCGATGAGCGAGGCCGCGGTGCCCAGCGCGGCCAGCTTTTCCTGCTCGGCGATGCGGGCCTCGACGTCGGCGAACGCCACCCAGGTGCGCCGCAGAAAGAGCGAGAACGCCCCCAGCGTCACCACCTGCAGCAGCAGCAGGAAGGCCAGCTGCACGTTGAGCCGCGTGCGAATGGGGGCGATGGAGGTCGCTTCCGATTCCAGCGCCAGCACCGTCAGCGAGGTGCCCTTCACCCCGAAGGCCTCACCCATCGACTCTTCGCCGGCGATGTTCCACGTCACGTCACCGCCGTGGGCGCGCAGCTGGTCGACGCGGCCCGCGAAGTCCCTGGCGTGCGTCCACTCGGGTTCCTGCACCGGCACCAGCACCTCGTCGCGGCCGCTCAAGAGCAGCAGCTGCTCGCCCGGCCCCTCGACGCCGTAGAGCAGCTGGTCGGCGCGGTTGATGACGCCCACCAGCACCGCCACCAGCTTGCCCTTCTCGTGCACCGGGTGCGCCATCGCGATGCGCGAGGTGTCGTCGATGCCCAGCGCGTCGATGACCTCGGCGTCGCTGCCCAGCACGTGCTGGAACCAGGGCTGCCGCACCACCGCGGCGGGCACCGCGTTCTCGGGCTCGCTCCACAGGCTGGTGCCGTCGAGCTGCAGCAGGGCCACGCCGCCGCCGAAGAGGCTCTGGTCGTCGTGCACCGCCATCATCAGCTCGTCGTCGCGCACGCGGAGCTGGTCGATGTGGCGATCGCCCAGGTGCTGCAATTCGGCGCGCAGCACGTTGAAGTGCAGCGAGAGCGAGTCACCGTACAGGCGGCCCTGGTGCGAGAGCCGTGCGCGCACCTGCCGCCGCGCCTCGGCCACGTCGGCCCGGTACGAGAGCAGCGCGCCCACGATGCCCAGCGCACCCACCACCACCAGCGCGACCAGCACCGAGCGCAGCGCCGCCAGGCTGCCCTTCTCGAGCGACGACGGCGCGGGGGAGTTCTTGTCCGGCACGTGCCGACCCTTAGCAGGAGGTCGCGAAAAGGCGCACCTGACCCTGCATCTGCGAATACGGCCACATGGCGTTTCCATTGGTAGACGCATGGTCCAACGTGTCCGAACTCAGGACATGGGCTGGGCGCTAACCGTTGCAATTACAGGACACACCTTCTGGCACGATGTGCGCATCGCAACGGGCCATGAACCGCACGATCACTGCTTCCCTGATCATCGTCATGACCGCGCTGCTGACCGGCTGCGGGCGTGGCAGCGACACCGAGCAAACCGGCTCCACCACGGCGGCCATCGACCTCTCGGTCGAAGCGCGCAAGGCCGCCGCCGTCGAAGCGGCGACCCGCCACTTCCAGGAGACCATCAAGGACACCTTCTTGAGCCAGCCCGGCATGACCGTTCGCGGTCTGGTGCGCGCCACGACCCAGAAGTCGGCCAAGTCCGCCGCCGCCGCGCTGCGCCCCGAGGCCTTCAACCCCGCCGCCAGCTCGTCGGCCAAGCTCGAGCTGAACAACGGCCGCGTCATCTACACCCTGGTCAGCCAGGCCTTCGACGCCGCTGCAGCCGTCATCGAGCAGGGCGACTCGCGCTACCTGGTCGCGTACGAGGTCGAGGCCAAGGTCACCGCCGATGGCGAGCTGGCCGACGTGGTCGTCACGCACGTGGGCGAGCCCACCCGCGCGAACTGAATTCGAAGTTCCAAAGGAAAACGGCCTCGCTCCCGGGTGGATGCGAGGCCGTTTCGTTTTCCATAGCTGCTTGAGTCTTCAGCTCGCCGACAGCTCACTCCACAGCAGCAGGTCGCCCTTGGCCAGGTACGACTTGTCGCCGAACGCCGCGTAGAAGTCCTCGAACACCGCCTCGAAGTCGGGGTAGCGGGTGTCTTTGCGGTCCTGGCTCATCTTGTCGAAGATGGGGTCGAGCTTGGCCGGGCACTCGGCGTTGATCTCGCTGGGCAGCGGGCTGCGGCGACCGGGAATCTGCCCGGTGAGCATTTCGTAGAGCAGAATGCCCAGCGCGTAGACGTCGCTCGAAGGGCCCACGTCCTTGCTGCGGGCGATGAGCTCGGGGCTCATGTAGCCCATGCCGCCGGTGCCCACGAAGACCTGGGGCATGCCCTTGGTCTGGTCGACCTCGATGACCCGAGAGAGCCCGAAGTCGGACAGCTTCACGTTGCCGTACGCGTCGAACAGCACGTTCTCGGGCTTCAAGTTGTGGTGGGTCAGGCCCAGTTGGTGGCTGGCGCGCAGCGCGTAGGCCAACTGCAGGAAGTAGCGAATGGCCAGCGGCACCGGAATGCCCTTGCCCTGGCTGGCGTCGAGCTTCTCGCGCAGGCTGCCGCGGCAGAGCTCCATCACGAAGTACGGGCGGGCCACGTCGGTGTTCTGGTCGATGATCTGCACGATGCCCGGGTGCCGCACCTGGGCCTGGGCGCACAGTTCCTTCTTCAGGCGCTTGATCACCTCGCCCCGCTGCAGGAACGAGAAGTAGCCGAAGATGTCCTTGAGCTCCTTGACGCACACGTCGAGGCCGAGCGCGTTGTGCTTGCCCTTGAAGACCGTGCCCAGCGGGCCCTGGCCCAGTTGCTCGAGCTTCTGGTAGCGCAGGTCGAGGTCCTGGCCGCCCATGCCTCCACTTCGCGGCGCGTTCATCACGCCCGACGGCCCGCTCGCCACCGCGGTCAACGGCAGCGGCTGCGGCGCGGGCGGCGGCGGCGGGCCTCCGAAGCCCGAGGCGGGCGCCGTCACGTGCGGCATCTGGGGAAGATCGTCAGGCGACTTGCGACCACCACCACGGGAAGGAGGCTGCGGCATGGGGTTCGACTCCAGAATGATGTCCGTCGCAGGGGGCTGCGCGGTCTGCATGAACGTCTTCTCGAAGTCGTCGGCCGACTCGCCGCCGCCTCCGCCAATCTGCTCGGCGAAGAAGCTGCCCACTTCGCCCGCGAACTTCTCGACTGCATCGCCGTCGACCACCCGCTCGCCCTGGTCGGTCAGCTTGAGCTGCGCTTCCCGGTCCATCGCGATGTAGTGGAACTTGCGCAGAAAGAAGAAGTAGCTGTCGAACTCGAGCGACACCGAGCTCTCGAGCGACATCTTCACGTCGGCCAGCTTGTTCGACCGACTCAGCCGCGTGTTCTCGCGAAGACTCTTCAAGATGAAGAGCGCGTCGCCGCTCACCTTGTCCCGAGTCATCTCGTTTGGCGCTCCCGAAGCCATGAGGCGACTGCTCCTTTCACTACTTGATCTTCAACAGCTGCTTCACCGTGTCCATCACCTCGGCGAAGCGCACCGGCTTCTTCAGGAAGATGTCGACGCCCAGCTTCATCGCCCGCTCGCGCGCGTCCTGCCCGCCGGCCGAAATGGCCACCACCGGAATGGGCTTGAGCTTCGCCTCGTGGCGCATGCGCTCGATCAACTGAAAGCCGTCCATCACCGGCATGTAGAGGTCGGTCATCACCAACTGGAAGCTGCTTTCCAGCAGCATGGTGAGCGCGGCGTGGCCGTCGGCGGCGAAGTGCACCTCGAGTGGCAGCTTGCCCTTGAGCTCGTTGGCGGCGAGCTTCTTGAGCACGTAGCTGTACATCTCGATGATGTGCGGGTTGTCCTCGACGATGAGCACCCGCACCGCTCCCGTGGCGGCATCAGTCACGGGCTGGGTCAGGTCGGCGCTCACGGTTGGGTCACCAGGGCGATCGCCAGGCCGGCGCGATCCGTTCGACAGATCGTGGGTTTAGTCGGAACTGGCGCACGGCGGAAGTTTATCCCCCGGCCGGGAGCGCGGATCGAAACGTGCTACAGGCCCGCAGCACTTCACCCGCCTCTTCTTCGATCAGAGACGACATGACGTTCGACCTCACGCCCTACCCCCACCTGCTCGAGCCCGGCTGCCCCTGGGTGCCGCTGCGTGAATGGGGTGGCCTGCCCAACGTGAAGTGGTGCGAAGAGACGCTCTGCAGCGTGGTCGCCGAGCCGGCCAACACCTGGTCGAACCTGGCCTACCTGGCCGTCGCCGCGTTCCTCTTCTGGTTCACCCGGGGCAGCCCCAGCCGCGTGCAGCGCTTCTGGGCCAGCGCCGCGTTCTGGGTGGGCACGACCTCGTTCGCGTACCACGCCACCGTGGCCTTCGCGACGCAGGTCTTCGACTTCTGGGGCATGTACTTCTTCTTCTGCCTGGTGCTGCTGCTCAACGTGGTGCGCACCGGCGCCGTGGCGAAGCACCGGTTCTTCGTCACGCTGTGGGCCTGCATCTTCTCGCTGACCGCGCTCACCGTGGTGGTCGGGAAAATCGGCCTGCCGGTGCAGGGCATCGTGGTGCTGCTCATCGTGCTGACGCTGGCGACCGAGGTGGTGGCGTCGCGCAGCCAGGTCGTCGACCACCGCTGGCTGTATGCCACGCTGGCCTTCATCGCCGTGGCCTTCGGCTTCTCGGCGTCCGACGCCTCGCGGGCCTGGTGCGACCCGTCGAGCCACGTGCTGCAGGGCCACGCCATCTGGCACGTGCTCGGTTCGTGCTCGATGCTCTGCGCCTTCTTCCACTACCGGCAGTTCGACCTCGACGGGCTCGCCCCCACAGGATCACCGGGCCCCGCCTGAAAGCCCCGCTGATTTGCGCAGTTACGGCTTCTGGTCGATCAGCTTTTCGTTGACGTCGGGCCCTGCGAGCCCTACGACGCACCCGCCATGTCGGAGCCCCTGTTCACCCCCGACGAACAGAAGACGTTCGACGCGGGCATTGCCGAGTTGCTGAGTCACTACCCCCCTGACCGCAAGAGCGCGGCCATGCTGCCCGCCCTGCGCTTGTTGCAGAGCCTCAAGGGCTGGTTGCCGCCCGAGGGCATGCAGCAGGTCGCGACGAAGCTCGAGACCACCGTCGCGCGCGCGTACGAGGTCGCCAGCTTCTACGTGATGTACCACACGCAGAAACCGGGCAAGTACGTCATCGACGTCTGCACGAACCTCTCGTGTGCCCTGCGCGGCGCCGAAGGCCTGCTGACCTACCTCGAGCAGAAGCTCGACACCAAGGCCGGCACCAACGGCCCGAAGTACTTCCTGCGCGAGACCGAGTGTCTGGCCAGCTGCGGCACCGCGCCCTGCCTGCAGATCAACGAAGACCACCACGAGAACCTGACGCGCGCGAAGGTCGACGCGCTGCTGGAGAAGCTGTCATGACCATTCTCACCGAGAAGGTGATGACCCGTGACTGGGCGCGCCCCGGCCAGAACACGCTGGCCGTCTACAAGCAGCACGGCGGCTACGCGCAGGCGAAGAAGGCGCTCGAGCTGGCCCCTGCGGCCATCACCGACGAGGTCAAGAAGTCGAACCTGCGCGGCCGTGGCGGCGCCGGCTTCCCCACCGGCATGAAGTGGTCGTTCGTGCCCTCGCTCGAGAAGAACACCAAGCCCCGCTACCTGGCCATCAACGCCGACGAGAGCGAGCCGGGCACCGCGAAGGACCGCTTCATCCTCGAGAACGACCCGCACCTGCTGCTCGAGGGCATCGCCATCGCCTGCTACGCGCTGGGCGCGCACACCTGCTACATCTACTCGCGCGGCGAGTTCAAATACCCCTCGGCGGTGCTCGACAAGGCCATCGCCGAAGCCTACGCCGACGGCATCTTCGGCAAGAAGCTGATGGGGAAGGACTTCGAACTCAACGTCTACCAGGTGCGCGGGGCTGGCGCGTACATCTGCGGCGAAGAGACGGCCCTGCTCGAGTCGCTCGAAGGCAAGAAGGGCTGGCCGCGGCTCAAGCCGCCCTTCCCGGCCGTGGTCGGCCTCTTCGGCTGCCCCACCGTGGTCAACAACGTCGAGACCATCGCCAGCATCCCCCGCATCTTCGAGAAGGGCGCGGCGTGGTTCTCGGGGCTGGGTGAGGCCAAGTCGGGCGGCACGCGGCTGGTGACGCTCTCGGGCTCGGTGAACCGCCCGGGCACGTACGAGGTGGGCATGAACACCTCGATTCGCGAGCTCATCTACGACAAGGAATACGGGCAGGGCCTGCCCGAAGGCCGCAGCATCAAGGCCGTCATTCCCGGTGGCAGCTCGGCGCCGGTGCTCACCGCCGACGAAATCGACGTGAAGCTCGAGTTCGACGCCTTCAAGCCGCTGCAGTCGATGGCCGGCTCGGGCGGCATCATCGTGATGGACGACCAGAGCTGCGTGGTGCGCTCGCTGTGGCGCGTGGCCCGCTTCTACGCCGAAGAGTCGTGCGGCCAGGGCACGCCCTGCCGCGAAGGCCAGCCGTGGATGGCGCGGCTGATTCGCAAGATCGAAGAAGGCCGCGGCGAAATGGCCGACCTCGACAACCTGGTGAACGTCGCGCAGGCGATCGCGCCGTGGCCGCCGATTGGCCTGGGCAACACCATCTGCGCGCTGGGCGACGCTGGCGCCTTGCCGGTGCAGAGCTTCGTGCAGAAGTTCCGCAAGGACTTCGAGGAACACCTCAGGCTCCACCGCTGCCCGCTGGGCAACGCGCCGTGGGGTCACTTCGGAGAATTCAAGTGAGCGGCGTTTCCCCGGAGCAGGTCCTCTTCGCGGTCTTCGCGCTGGCCATCATGGTTTCGTCGGCCGGCGTCATCTTCGCGCGCAACGCCATCGCCAGCGCCATGTCGCTGGTGGCGTGCTTCTTCTTCCTGGCTGGCGTCTACGTGCTGCTGTGGGCGCACACCGTGGCCGCGCTGCAGGTGCTGGTCTACGCCGGCGCCATCATGGTGCTCTTCTTGTTCGTCATCATGCTGCTGACCACCAGCAGCGACGGGCCGAGCATGTCGTTCTCGGTCTCGCGCGTGGCGGGCAGCGCGGCCATCGTCGCCATGTTCGGCGCGCTGACCAGCGTGTTCGTCAAGCTGCCCGCCCCGAGCTACGGGTGGACGCGTGACGCCGACGCCGTGGCCACCTTCGGCACCATCGCGAAGGTGGGCGAAGTGCTCTACACCAGGTGGCTGTTCCCCTTCGAAGCGGTGTCGCTGCTGCTGCTGGTCGCCATTCTCGGCGCCGTGGTGGTCGCGAAGGCGCGGGTCTGACAGGAGCCTGAAAACAACATGGTCCCGACCTCGTGGTACCTCATTCTCGCCGCCGCGCTCTTCTGCCTGGGCATGGTGGGCGTGCTGGTGCGGCGCAACGCGCTGGTGGTCTTCATGTGCATCGAGCTGATGCTCAACGCCGCCAACCTCACCTTCGTGGCCTTCGCGCGTGAACGCGGCGACATCAACGGCCACCTGTCGGCCTTCTTCATCATCGCCGTCGCGGCCGCCGAGGCCTCGGTGGGTCTGGCCATCGTCATCTCGCTGTTCCGCTCGCGCGGAACGGTGAACATCGAAGAAGTCCACTCGATGAAGAACTGAAAACGAGCAAAGCACCGTGGACAAAATTCAGACCTTCTTCCAGACGGCCCCGGTCGACCCGACGAGCGCGGGTCAGGCCCTGTGGCTGATCATCGCGCTGCCGCTGCTGGGCGCCTTCATCTGTGGCGTGTTCGGCAAGATCATCGGCCGGCAGAACGTGCACCTGGTCGCGCTGGGCGCGGTCGGCGGCAGCTTCCTGCTCTCGGCCCTCGTGTTCTGGACCATCAACGACTTCCGCGCGTCGGCCCCCACGCCGTTCGGCGCGGTCAGCTACGCGGTGGGCGCCGACTTCGGCACCTGGTTCAGCGCCGGCACCTTCAAGGTGACCATGGGGCTGATGGCCGACCACCTGTCGGGTTCGATGCTGCTGGTCATCACCGGCGTCGGCTTCCTCATTCACCTGTACTCGACCGAGTACATGAGCCACGACGCGGGCTACTGGCGCTTCTTCGCGTACCTGAACCTGTTCGTCGCCGCGATGCTCACCCTGGTGCTGGCCGACTCGATGCCCCTGCTCTTCGTGGGCTGGGAAGGCGTCGGCATGTGCAGCTACCTGCTCATCGGCTTCTGGTACGACGACCCGGCCAAGGCCTTCGCCGGCCGCAAGGCGTTCATCACCAACCGCATCGGCGACTTCGGCTTTCTGGTCGGCTCGTTCATTCTGGTGCTGCTGGTCGAGTCGATCGCCGCACTGCCGGCCGAGAAGCTCAACCGCGCCGGTGAACAGGGCTCGGCGGTGGTCGAGCGCTACCAGCAGGCGCTTTCCGCCAAGGGCCCGCTGGCCTTCTCGGTGGTCGAAGAGACCGCCAAGACGCTGCCCAACCTGCTCGAGCAGACCATCGTCGCCGGCCCGCTCTTCGGCCGCTCGTACGGCACCATGCTGATGGTGGCGTTGCTGCTCTTCATGCTCGGCGCGGCCGGCAAGTCGGCGCAGATTCCGCTCTACGTGTGGCTGCCCGACGCCATGGCGGGCCCGACACCGGTCTCGGCGCTCATTCACGCCGCCACCATGGTCACCAGCGGCATCTACCTGTTCTGCCGCATCAGCTACCTGCTGGTGCTCTCGCCCACCGTGATGGTGACCATCGCCGTCATCGGCGCCACCACCGCGTTCGTGGCTGCGCTCATCGCCTTCAGCCAGACCGGCATCAAGAAGGTGCTGGCCTACTCGACCGTCTCGCAACTGGGCCTGATGTTCTTGGGCATCGGCGTGGGCGCGTTCTGGGCGGCCTTCCTGCACGTGGTGACCCACGCCTTCTTCAAGGCCTGCCTGTTCCTGGGCGCGGGCTCGGTCATGCACGGCAATGGCGACGAAGAAGACATCACCAAGCTCGGCGGCCTGCGCACCGAGATGCCGGTGACCTGGGCGACCTTCGCGGTCTCGACGGTGGCCATCACCGGCTTCATCTTCCCCCTCTCGGGCTTCTTCTCGAAGGACGCCATTCTCGACGCGGCCCACCACAACCACATCGAGGGCTACGCCGGGCTGCAGCAGTTCGCCTGGGTGCTGGGCACCCTGACCGCGCTGTGCACCGCGTTCTACATGCTGCGCGCGTACATGCTGACCTTCGAAGGCCCGCGCGCGAAGGACGCGAAGCTCAAGCACGCGCACGAATCGGCCCCGGCCATGACCGCCCCGTTGGTGGTGCTGGCGGTGCTGGCGGTGGTCAGCCTGGTGCACGGCCTGCCGCTGATGCACGTGACCCGCGGCGGTGAGACGGTGACCCAGACGTTGATGGAAAACTTCCTCGACCCGGTCTTCCGCACCACCAACGACCTCATCGCGCAGCGCAAGGCGGTCGAGATCGCCGAAGAGCACGGCGCGCCGTGGGCCACCTGGGCCTTCGCCTACGTCATCGCCCTCATCGGCGGCGGCACCGCGGTGCTCATCTACGGGCGTCGCCTGAAGCTGCCCGACGCGCTCGAGCCCTTGCGCAAGCTCTCGTTCAACAAGTTCTACGTCGACGAGCTGTACGAGCTGGTGCTCATTCGCCCGCTGACCTTCCTCTCGAAGGCCTTCTTCCGGGTCATCGACAGCATCCTCATCGACGGCATCGGGGTGCGCGGCACGGCGTGGCTGACCCAGCGCGCGGGCGGCATGTTGCGCTACTTCCAGACCGGCGATGCGCAGATGTACGCCGCGGTGATGGCCCTGGCCGTCGCTGGCGGCCTGGTGTGGGCCCTGCTTCGGGTGGCGTCATGAACTCGGTGTTCGATTCGCGCATTCTCAATCTGGTCATCTTCTGGCCGCTGCTGGTCGCCGTGCTGGTGGCCTTCCTTCCCAAGACCGAGAAGGGGCAACTGCGTACGGTGACCCTGCTGGGCATGGTCGGCAGCCTGCTGACCACGGTCTGGGCGTGGGTGCGCTTCGACGCGGCCAGCCCGGTGGAGTTCCAGCTCGAGTACCGCGTGTCGTGGGTCGACGACGTCGGGCTCTCGTACCACGTGGGCGTCGACGGCCTGGCGATGACGCTGGTGCTGCTGACCGGCGTGCTGGGCCCCCTGGTGGTGCTCTCGAGCTGGACCTTCGTGCAGGAGCGGGTGAAGGAGTTCCACCTGGCGCTGCTGGTGCTTCAGACCGCGATGCTGGGCGCGCTCTGCTCGGTCGACACCCTGCTCTTCTATCTGTTCTTCGAAGCGATGCTGGTGCCGATGTACCTGCTCATCGGCGTGTGGGGCTCGGAAGAGCGGCAGATGGCCGCGACCAAGTTCTTCATCTACACCCTGGTCGGCTCGCTGTTGATGCTGGTGGCGCTGCTGGGCGTGTACTTCATCGCCACGCCGGCCGGTCAGCACAGCTTCGACTACGCCTCGCTCTACAACGGCCTGATGTCGTCGAACCGCGAGCTGGCCCAGTACCTGCGCACCAACCCCGGCGGTGACGGCACGGGGCTGACCCCCGGCGCGCTGGCGATGATGAAGTTCGGCCCCTGGTTCTTCGCGGCCTTCGCGCTGGCCTTCGCCATCAAGGTGCCGATGTTCCCGGTGCACACCTGGCT
>CAIWFK010000732.1 GCA_903911905.1 uncultured Myxococcales bacterium | reverse complement strand
GCGTGCCGATGGCGTACACCCACCCGTCTCAGGTGATGGATGAGATTGCCCAGCTGACCCCGACCTTCACCGGGGTGAGCTACGCAAAGCTCGATGAGCTGGGCTCGGTGCAGTGGCCGTGCAACGCGCAGGCGCCGACTGGCACGCCCATCATGCACGTCGACCACTTCGTGCGCGGCAAGGGGGCGCTTCATGCTGACCGAGTTCGTGGCCACCGAAGAGCGCACCGGCCCCCGCTTCCCGCTGCTGCTCACCACCGGCCGCATTCTCTCGCAGTACAACGTGGGCGCGCAGACCCGGCGTACCCCCAACAACGTGTGGCACGACGAAGACGTGCTCGAGGTGCACCCCTTCGACGCCGAGAACCGGGGCCTGGCCGACGGCGACCTGGTCTCGTTGGAGTCGCGCTCGGGCAAGACCACCCTGCGGGCCGTGGTGTCCGAGCGCATGCAGCCCGGGGTCGTGTACACGACCTTCCACCACGCGCGCTCGGGCGCCAACGTGGTGACCACCGACTTCTCGGACTGGGCGACGAATTGCCCCGAGTACAAAGTGACGGCCGTGCAGGTGACGAAGACCACCCAGCCCAGCGACTGGCAGGTGCACGACGCGCAGCTCGACCAGACCAACCGGCGGATCGCGCGGTGACCTGGCCCTCTTCACGGGTCGACGCCCGGGTGCTCTCGTTCTCGAACGCGCCGAAGGTGACGGTCTCGCGCGAGGTGCCGGTCGAGACGGCGGTCAACGTCTTCTACGGCGAGGCGCCCTTCGCGGTGATGATGACCACGCCCGCCGACCTGGAGGATTTCGCCTACGGCTTCAGCCTGACCGAAGGCATCGTGGCCTCGGCCACCGACGTGGTGGCGGTGACGGTGCGCGAGACGCAGAAGGGGCTCGAGCTGCGGGTGACGCTGCGGCCCGGGCTGACCGGTGCGAAGGCGGGTCGCGAACGGAATACCGAGGGTCGCACCGGCTGTGGCGTCTGCGGCATCGAGTCACTCGACGCGCTGCCGTTGACCCAGGCCACCGGCGCACGCGGAGGCACGGTGTCGACCGCAGCCATCAAGCGCGGGCTCGACGCACTGGCCGGGGCCCAGGTGCTCAACGAGCGCACCCACGCCATGCACGCCGCGGCCTGGTGCACGCCCGACGGCGCCATCGCGGTGCTGCGCGAAGACGTGGGGCGACACAACGCCCTCGACAAGCTCATCGGCGCGCTGCTGCGGGCCGGGCGCTCGCCGCTCGACGGCTTCCTGGTGCTCACCAGCCGCTGCTCGTTCGAGATGGTCGAGAAGGCCGCCGCCTTCGGCGCGCGCACGGTGGTGGCGATTTCGGCACCCACCTCGATGGCCATCGAGCGAGCCATTCTTCACGACCTGACGCTGGTGGCGCTGGCACGGCCCGACGCGGCCCTGGTCTTCCACGGCGCCGAGCGACTGACCTGAAGGAATGCGATGAACGACGCGAAGCTGGTGCACATGGCCAATCAGATTGCGCTCAACCTGCAGTCGCTGCCCGAAGAGGCGGCGGTCGCGGCCATCGCCGAGCACATGAAGAGCTTCTGGACACCGGCCATGCGACAGGCGCTGCTCGCGCACGGCCCCACCGACCTCTCGCCCCTGTGTCGGCGCGCGCTGGAGCAGTTGCGATGAGCGGCTTCGAACCGGTCGCGTTCGGCACCTCGTTCGAGGCCTTGATGACGGGCGTGCTCACGCCGACTCCCCCCGCGTCGAGGTGACGCTCACCGAATGCGACGAGGTGCTGGCCTCGCGCCCCCTGTTGCTGCGCTTCGGCGCGAGCTGACGCTTTCGCCGTCTTCACGACCTCGGCCGCGACGTATAAGCGCCGCGCCATGACGCCTTCCCTGACCTGCGCGCCCACCAAAGACCCCCGACAGGTGCGGGCCCCCGACGGCCGCGTGCTCACCGTGCCCGAGGGCTGGGCCTGTCTGCCGCCCGGTGACGCCGGGTTGACGCGCCGGGTGAAGGCCACTGGCCCCAGTTGGACGGTGGTCGAAAAGGTCGGGCGCAAGACCTTCTCGAAGGGCGTGTGGGCGCCAGCCGAGAACATCACCACCGCGAAGGCCCAGCTCGAGGTCGAGCGCGCCAGCCCGGCGTACGAGAAGAAGCGACAGGCTGCGGCCGTCAGACGCGAAGGCGAGCAGCAGGCCTACGTCGAAGACTTCGCGGGCGCCGTGCGCGCGTTCCTGCGCTTCACGCCGGCGTTCGCGGCGCTCGAGGTCGAACTGGCGGCGAAGGTCACCGCGCACGCCACGCCGGTGGGCAGCGGCACGGTGGCGCGCACCAAGCGTATTTCCCTCGAGCGGCGGGCCGAGTCGGCGGTCATCGCCTGGCTGCGGCACCAGACCACTGCCTACGACTCGATGAAGGTCGCGCGGGTCAAGGGCGCGCGGCGGGAGGCGCGCCGACAACTGGCCGAGGTCTCGCGGGCGGTGCTCGACCTGCACCGCGGCCGCATCGCGCACCCACCCTCGTCGTCGTGCCCGCTGTGCCGGGTGCTGGCCCCGACCGGAGCGTGAGCGAGGTCGTTCCTGGCCGGCACGCGATGACCTTGCGCCTCGATTCGGCCACCAGCCGAAAGCTCGCCCGGCTCTCACGGGCGACCGACCGCACCATGCGCCTTCGGCGGCGTCGCGGTCACTTCTTTCCGCGGCCCAGGGCCACCACCCGCTTGAAGTGCGCGGCGTCGACCGGCTGCACCGACAGGCGCTGACCCTTCTGCAGCAGGGGCATGCCGACCAGCTTGGGGTCGGCCTTGAGCACCTCGAGCGGCACCACCCGCGCGAACTTCTCGACGAAGGCCACCTGCACCATCACCCAGCGCGGCTCGGCCTTCGGGCTGGTGGGGTCGTGATAGTCGCTCTTCGGGTCGAACTGGGTGGGGTCGGGCAACGGCGCGCCGTGCACCTTCGCCAGGCCCGCCACGCCCGATGGCTCGGCGTTCGAATGGTAGAACAACACCTCGTCGCCGGGCTTCATGGCGTCGCGCATGAAGTTGCGGGCCTGGTAATTGCGCACGCCTTCCCACCCGCTGGTGCCAGCACGCTCGAGGTCGTCGATGGAAAAGACGTCGGGCTCGCTCTTCATCAACCAGGGCATGCGGGTCGCCTACTTCTTGAACAGCGAGAAGAAGAGATACTGGTTGGGCGCGCTCATGGCGTTGTCGAGCGTCATCTGCCCGATGACGTTGACGACGGACGGGCCCGGCCACTGGGTGATGCCGGCCGTGCCCATGAACAACTGGTCGCACAGGCGCGCGGTGTCACCGGCCGACTGCGACTGCCCACCTTCGAGGAAGGTCCACCCGCCGTCGGCGTCCACGCCGTAGGTCACCATGTCGTAGATGATGTTCTTCACCCCGCCGTCGGCCAGCCCGCCACCCCAGCCGACCCACCCCTGGCAGGCCAGGTCATCGGCGAAGGTGTCGGGGCCCGGGAAGGCGACCGGGGAGGGGGTGGCCGAGCCGAAGGCGACCTTCACCACCGCTGGCAACTTCACCAGGGTCCACCCGCAGCCGACCACACCGTCGCGAGGGCCGGCGTCCGGCACACAGCAGGTGGGGGCGTTGCCGGGAGGCGGCGGCGGCGAGGTGGTGCACGGCGTCGAGATGACCGTGCCGTTGGTGAGGGTGGTGCTGCCACCGCCACCGCCGGTGCCACCGCCCGTGCCGGCGTGCCCGGCGCTGACGTGCGCGCTGGCGGTCACCGCGGACAGGCCCTTCGGCGTCCACGTCGCGGTCAGCGTCTCCCCCGAGCTGCAGCCGGGGTCGACGGCCGGGTTGCAGGTGAAGTCGACGCGCGCGGTGCCGTAGGTGTCGAGGGTGAGGTCGACGCCGGCGACCAGGCTGCCCGCTTCGCCGACCACGTGCACGATGCCAGCGCCGACGCTCAGGTCGGCGTTGGTGGCGACCACCTCGACCTGACCCGTCTGGGCCCCGGCGAGGGTGTTGGGCGTGACGGTGATGGTGAGGTCGGGCGCTCCTTGCTTCGCTGAGCAGGCCACGACGACGACGACGACGATGATCCCAAGCCAGACACGCATCTTTGACACCTTCGAGAGCAGAAGAAAAATTCACTCTGCCGGTCGACCCTGCCCCCGTCAACGTCGGCGCCGTCGAGGAACCCCACCGCCGGCGCGCGGCGGGTACAGTGCGCGCATGTCGCCGCTCCTGCTCACCCTGGTGGTCTTCGCTGCGGCTCCGGTCAAGGCGCCGCCGGGCGCCAGCGCGGTGCTCTTCATTCCCCGGTTCGACGCCCTGCCGAAGGTCACGCCCTTCTTCGAGGCCGCCGGGTCGCGCTCGGTGGCGCTGGCCCCGTCGTCGTGGCGCGAAGAGCCCTTTCCCCTGCTCGCCGTCGACGTGACCCACGCCGAGTCGTTGACCGCCGCGGGCATCGACCCCGCCGGCAGCCTGTCGGCCTCGCACCTGGACGACCGCACCTTCGCCTGCGTCAGCCTGGTCGACCCGAAGGTCTACGGTGCCCGGGTGACCGAGAAGCTCGCGCGGCTGGGCACGCCGTACCCGGTGACCGTCGATGGGCTCACGGTGACGGCGACCCGCGACTCCATCGAGCGCGTGCTCGCGGCGGTCGTCACCCGAGGCAAGGAATCGTGCACGCTCACCGGCAACGGGCTGACGGTCGACAAGCACCTGGGCGCGCTGGTCAAGGCGCTGACCGAGCCCTTCAAGGCACCGATGCTCAAGGACCTGCCCGGCGTGGTGCAACTGCTCTCGCCCGCTGGCGCGGTGGGGCTGACCACGAAGGACCTGACCCTGACCGCCGACGCCCGACTGCCGAAGTCGGACGGCGTGGCGGCCTTGCAGGGCCCCGGCCCCTCACCGCTGGGCGCCTTCACCGCCGACGGCATGCTGGTGGTGCGCGCGCGGTTGGCGAAGAGCGCGATGCCCGGCGTGCTCGAGCAGGTCCTGCAGCGGTTGCCCGCGATGGAAGGGCTGCGCGCGGCCAGCACGAAGGCCGGTGCGCTGTTGACCGGCAACGCGGCGCTGCTGGTCAGCCACGTGCGCGTCAGCTCGGGGCTGCGCACGGCGACGGCGCGCTTCTTCGCGATGCGCTTCGCGCTGCTGGCCGAGACCACCGACGGCGACGCGGTGAAGGGGCTGCTCGCCACCATCGACCCCCGCAGCCTGCAACTGCGCGAAGGCACGCTCGACGTCGCGGTGGTGGGCAACGTGGTGGTGCTCTCGAACGACGCCGAGGCGAAGAAGAAGGCCGTGGCCGCGCTCGAGACGGCGAGCGGCAAGCAGGCGCACGCGGTGGAGTTCACCGTCACCCCGCCATTGCTCGCGAAGGGGCTGGCGCAGGTGCCCCTGCTCGAAGCGGTGCAGACGCCCGAGCTGGCGCCGTTGCTCGCGATCAGCACCGAGGTGGGGCCCTTGTTCCTCGCGTCGGAGCGCGCGACGGGCTGGCTCGGCGACGCTGCGGGTGGAGGCCACACGGCGCAACTGACCTGGCCGCTCGACCGCGCGAAGTTCGCTGGTGATGGGGGGACGCCATGATTCACGACGTGCACCTGGTGAGGGGGTCCCGATGAACCGGCGTTGCTCGTGCGGAAAAGCGGTGGCCCCCGGCGCGGTGAAGACGCACTACACGCGCGGCGGCGTGATGGAGGCCGGCACCACCACCACCTACGCCTGCCGGTGTGGCGAGACCTTCCTGGTCACCTCGTCGGGGCGGGTGCTGGGCTTTCTGCTGCTGGGGCTGGTCAACCTGGCGCTCGCCGTCTGGGTCTACGTGGTGTGGATCACCACCGAGGGCAGCAGCGAGGCGCTGGTGGTCGCCGCGCTGGCGGCGGCGGCGGTGGGTTCGGTGCTGGTGGGCTCGTCGCTGATGCGCAGCAAGGTGGCGCGCGAGCACCCCGTGGTGACCGACGCGCCGCCCGACGCCCGCTGAGCGCGGCGCTTGACGAGCGGCACCTCCTCGGCTTTTTTGCGCCCCATGGGGCGACGGTGTCGGTGCGGCGTGGTGGTGTACCCGGCTATGCTCGTGTCCACCCCGAGAGTGCTCTTCCCGTATGCGATCTACCGGTGCCAGTGTGGGCGTCGGTTCTCCATCGAGCCGCTGCCGAGCATCATCAGCACCCTGGTGGGCGGCGTGGCGAGCCTCGCCAGCGCCGTCACCATCGCCGTCGCCGCTTCCAGCTCGAGGCACGGTCGCGAGTACTTGAAGGCCGCCGCGATCCTGGGCGCGGTGGGGGTCGCCCTCGTCGCGTTTGGGGTCTGGCAGGGGTGGACGAGGAAGCGCTTCCCCGAAGCGAGCTGACGAGTCAGTGCAGGTGCAGCCACTCGAACCACACCGGGTGGTGCACCTTGTACCACTCGAGCACCTTGCGAATGGTCACCTGGCTGGTCTTCGGCAGCACCTTCTCGTCGATGCGCGCGAAGTTCACGTGAATGTCGTCGCCTTCGTAGTCGAGCGCCTGCGAGATGAGCGTCTGCAGTTCGTTGCGAATGCGGCCCGAGTCGGAAATCTTCACCGCGCGCGCCGTCCAGTCGTCGCCGTCGAGGAAGCGCACCAGCAACGGGCTGAAGACCAGCCGTGACTCGGCCAGCCCTTCCTTCAGTCGCAGGGTGAAGGTCACCTTGCTCGAGGCCGCGCCCGAGAAGAGCCGGGTGGTCACGCGGTAGCGAAGCTCGTCCAGCTTCTCGACGCCGCCGGTGCCGGTGTACGGGTCGTCGCAGAGGTAGCCGATGCTGGCCAGCACGTCCCACGACTTCTCGGGCAGGAAGTCGCCGGCTCGCAGGGTGCGCTGCCGCATGGGAATGTTGGACAGCTCGGCGATCTTCACCGAGTCCTGGTAGTGCTTCGTCAGCTTCTCGGCGTCGGGGCGACCTTCGAGCAGCCGGCCGAAGTCGTGCGTGCCGTCGGGCGTGGCGCGCATCAACGCGTATTCCTCGTCGTGCGGCAGGTCGAAGGTGGGCGAGAGCACCGACATCGTCGAGTCGACGTCGAGCGCTTCGCTCAAGCTGGCCGCCTGCATGGCCTCGGCGGTGGCCGCGTAGCCGTCGACCAGGAACACGTGCGTCTGCCCACCCTGTTCCCACGACTTGACCAGGAAGGTCGGCGCGTAGG
>CAIWFK010000731.1 GCA_903911905.1 uncultured Myxococcales bacterium | reverse complement strand
GTGTCGACCAACCGCTGCCCCAGTTGCGGCGCGCCGCTGACCGACAACGGGCAACCCACCTGTGAGTACTGCGGCACGGTGCTCGCTCAGGGTGAGCTCGACTGGGTGGTGCGCGATTTCGGCGGCTGGGAATGGTGGAAGACCAACTACGCCAGAGCGGGCCTGGGCTACCGCCCCGACGTCGCCCAGAAGCGGGTGCCCGACAAGGACGAGCGCGAGCGCCTGGTCTACGTGATGGCCGCGATGGCCATGGCCGACGGCGTGGTCGACGAAAAGGAACGCAAGCTGCTCAAGATGGCGAGCGACCGCTGGGGCGTGCCGTGGGCCAACGTCGAGCTCGCGCTCAATGCCGGCCCCGGGTTGTTCGAGAAGCTGGTCGCGCGCGGGTCGGCCGAGGCCGAGCAGTTCCTGCAGCAGTTGGTCGAGATGGCGCTGGTCGACGGGAAGATCGACTCGAACGAGCGGAAGTTGCTGGCGTCGGCGGCGTTGCACCTGGGCATCAGCCACAAGCTGCAACCGATGATCACCGCGGCCAAGGGGTGAGGGCTTGCAGCGTCACGGCCGGGCTGGCGCGATCGGCACCGCTGACTCGACCACCGTCCTGGGCACCGGAGCGACCTTGAGCTCCTTCGGCGGCGCAGGAGCAACAGCTTCCTTCTTCGGCCACACGCTGATCGCCAGCACGGTCAGTGCAAAACCAATGATGGCTCCCATCGCAACCAGTCGCGTCATGCCTCGTGGGCGTGTAGCCGACCGCGCGTGCGCCGGGCAAGGCGTGGGGTAAGGTCCGCCGCGCTCGGAAGTACCGAATTTTTCGCAACAGGAGTCGACCCATGACTGGCCCCCGCGAAGTCCGCGCTCCCCGTGGCAGCACCCTCACCTGCAAGGGCTGGGTGCAGGAAGCCGCGCTGCGCATGCTGATGAACAACCTCGACCCCGACGTGGCCGAGCGACCGATGGACCTGGTCGTCTACGGTGGCACGGGCAAGGCCGCGCGCGACTGGCCGGCGTTCGATCGCATCGTGAAGTCGCTGCGTGAGCTGAACGACGACGAGACCCTGATGGTGCAGTCGGGCAAGCCGGTCGGCATCTTCAAGTCGCACCCCGACGCGCCGCGCGTGCTGATCGCCAACTCGAACCTGGTCGGCCAGTGGGCGACCTGGGAGCACTTCCGCGATCTCGAGAAGAAGGGCCTGATGATGTACGGCCAGATGACGGCCGGCTCGTGGATCTACATCGGCACGCAGGGCATTCTGCAGGGCACGTACGAGACGTTCGCGCAGGCCGGGCGCACCCACTTCGGCACCGATGATCTCGCTGGGCGCGTGGTGCTCACCGGTGGCCTGGGCGGCATGGGCGGCGCACAGCCCCTGGCCTGCACCATGGCGGGCGGCGTGATGTTGGCCGTCGAGGTCGACCCCTGGCGCGCCAGGCGGCGCCTCGAGACGAAGTACCTGGACGTGCTGGCCGGCTCCCTCGACGAGGCGCTAGCGATGGTGGCCGAGGCCAAAGAGAAGAAGCTGGCGCGCTCGATCGGCGTGATCGGCAACTGCGCCGAGGTGCTGCCCGAGCTGCTGCGTCGCGGCTTCGAGCCCGACCTGGTGACCGACCAGACCAGCGCGCACGATCCGCTCAACGGCTACGTGCCGAAGGGCCTCACGCTCGAGCAGGCGGCGGCGCTGCGCGTGAGCGACCCGAAGGGCTACGTCGAGAGGAGCCAGCAGTCGATGGCCGATCACGTGCGCGCGATGCTGGCCTTCAAGGCCGCGGGCTCGCACGTCTTCGATTACGGCAACAACCTGCGGGCCGGCGCCCAGGCTGCGGGCGTGAAAGACGCCTTCGACTTCCCCGGCTTCGTGCCGGCCTACATTCGCCCCATGTTCTGCCGCGGTGAAGGCCCGTTCCGCTGGGTCGCGCTGTCGGGCGACGCCGAGGACATTCGCGTCACCGACCGCGCCCTGGCCGAGCTGTTTCCGCACAAGCAGCACCTGCTGCGCTGGCTGAAGATGGCGGGCGAGCGCGTGCAGTTCCAGGGGCTGCCGGCGCGCATCTGCTGGCTGGGCTACGGCGAGCGCGACCAGGCGGGCGCGCTGTTCAACGAATTGGTGCGCACCGGCAAGGTGAAGGCCCCGATCGTGATCGGCCGCGATCACCTGGACTGCGGCTCGGTGGCCTCGCCCAACC
>CAIWFK010000730.1 GCA_903911905.1 uncultured Myxococcales bacterium | reverse complement strand
GAGGCGTGCCGTTGAACAGCGCGCTGACCATCATCGGCATCCTCGGCATGGTGGCGGGTGGGGCCAGCGTGGGGTTCGGCAGCGTGTCGTTGCACTGGCGGCTGAAGGACCGTGAAGAGTTGAAGGAAGACCTCGAAGCGGCGCGCGCGCGGTTGCGCGACGCCGAGCAGGGGCCTGGTGCCGGTGATGCCGACGGGCCCCGCGCCCAGCCCGCGACCTGCCGCACGACTCGAAATGCCGTTGACGACCATCGCCCGGTTCTAGACAAGGAGCTCCATGTTCTCGCTCGCCCTCACCCTCGTCGTCTCGTCCGCCACCGGAGGTCTGCTGGCCGAGACCATGCCCGCTCACGTGCGCGTGCTCGACGCCGGTGAGCTGGTGCTCGGCCAGTACGCGCCCGCGGTCGGTCAGCCGGAGTCGCTGGCCCAACTGCGCGCGGAATACGCCGAGCTCGAGGCCAGCCGGCCGTCGCTGGGCCTGGGGCTCGGGCTCTTGATTCCCGGTGGCGTCGCGACCCTCATCGGGTTGTTCGTCGTGGCGTACGCGTATTACGTCGAGGTGCTGATCGTCGGGCTGGTGGTGATGGGGGTCGGCATTCCCCTGGTCATCATCGGTGCCATTCTGACCGCCAATGCCGTTCGACACGGGCGCGACGTCAACGCGCGGCTGAGCGCCCTGCGCTCGAGAATTCGCAACCTCGAGGCGAATGGGGGAGGCCTCGAGGCGCCGCTGCCCGTCGCGCCCGATGCGCCGCCTCCGCCACCCGGAGCGATGGTGGGGCCCGAGAGCACGCTGTTGGTCGCGGTGTTCTGAGCGGCGGGCGTCCGTGCATGCCGTCCCTCGTGTTCCTCGCCGCCGTGATGACCGCCGCGCCGGCCGACGCTCCCCGCTCCAGGCCGGAAGCGCCGTCGCTGATGCCCTCAGCGCCGAGCGACCTCGACCCCCTGCGCGCCGAAGTTCAGCGCCTGGAGCACGTGCGAATCGGCCTGGGGCTCCCCGTCACGTTGATGGCGACCGGGAGCAGCGTGACCACCATCGCCGCGATGCTCTTCCTCATCGGCCTGACCTCGGGGCTGGCTCCATTCCTCAACGTCCCGACCCTGATGGGGCTCGTCGGCCTGGTCACCGGCGTGCCGATGGTGGGCTTCGGTGCGGTGGGGCTGCGCTGGCGGGTCCGGGACCGCGCCAACCTGAAGGAGGACCTCGACGCCGCCCGCACCCGTCTGCGCGAGGCCGAATCAGGCGCGATTCCCGTGATGCCGACCGGCCCCTCACCCAGCCCGCTGCCCGCTGCTCGCGTGGCGTCGCCGTTGATGACCCTCGCCCGCTTCGACTGAACCTGCGTCGACGTTGCAGGGCTCGAACCCGACACGTACAAGGCGCGCATGTCCACTTCGCTCAGCCGCGTCGCCCTGGTGTCGGTGCTCGTCGTCGTTCTGCCGTTGCTGGCGTGTTCCCACGCCCGCGCCTCGATCAGCGGTCCGGGCATGAACGCGAAGCGCGAGGCCAATCTGCTCGAGCTCGCCTCGGCCGAGACCGGGTGTCCTGCAGCCGAGCTCAAGCCCTCGTTCGTCAAGTCGCTCCGGAGCAACCTGCACGAGTACGCGGTCGACGGCTGCGGGAAGCACTTCCAGGCCAACCTGTTCTGCGCGGGCGTGTGCGTGTGGCAGGACGGCTCGGCTGCTCGCAAGCGCGCGGCCTTCGACCTGCAGTGCCCCATCGAACAGGTGTCCCAGGTCGAACTGCCCGGCGACGCCATCGGCATGAGCGGGTGCGGGCGAACCATCACCTACCTCGTGGTCGACGGGAAGCTGGTCGCCAACAGCGGCACGCAAACGCAACCCGCTCCGGCTCCGGCACCGAAGCCCACGGCGCCCAGCAATTCGCTCTGAAGGCTACTTCGCCTTCACCAACTGCCCGCGGAGCGCGACGCCCGACATGATGGCGCCCGCGTGGCACTCGTACTGCGAGTCCGACACGAAGCTGACCTTCTTGTAGTAGCTCTCGATGCCGACGATGGCCGTGGCCCCCACCGCGTGCGCCTTCGCCTGCAGGTCCTTGAGCGCGGTGAGCATCACCCAGCGGCAGGCGGTGGCGTCGTCCTTGTTGGCGGCGTTGGTCTTGGGGTTGACCACCACCTCGCCCAGCGACTGGCCCTCGGGGCCCTTCTGTGCGGCGAAGTAGAACTTGATGTTCGGGTCCAACTGCGCGGCCTCGGGCATCGCCAGCACCTCGGCGATGGGCAGCGTGTACTTCGAGTCACGGGCCAGGGCGGCCGACGAGGCGAGCACGACGACGGCGAAGAACGTCTTCATGGCTGAACTCCGAGTGAAGGGGGGAACTACCAGCGTTTGAAGATGAGCGACGTGTTGATGCCGCCGAAGGCGAAGTTGTTGCTCTTCACGTATTCGGACTGCACCGCGCGGCCGTGGCCCATCACGTAGTCCAGCGGCGCGCACTTCGGGTCGACCTGGGTCAGGTTGGCGGTCGGGCACACCCAGCCCTCGCGCATCATTTCCAACGTCATCCACGCCTCGAGCGCACCACAGGCCCCCAGGGTGTGACCCATGTACGACTTGAGGCTCGAGAACGGCGTCTTCTCGCCGAACACCTCGCGGGTCGCCGCGGTCTCGGCGATGTCGCCGTGCTGCGTGGCCGTGCCGTGCGCGTTGACGTAGCCGATGTCCGAGGGCTTCAGGCCCGCGTCGTCGAGCGCCTGCCGCATCGCCACTGCCATGGTGGTGGCGTTGGGCTGGGTCACGTGGGTGCCGTCGCTGTTGCACGAGAAGCCCACCAGCTCGGCGATGATGGTCGCTCCCCGGGCGCGCGCGTGCTCGAGCTCTTCCAGCAGGAAGGTGCACGCGCCTTCTCCCAGCACCAGGCCGTCGCGGTGCGCGTCGAAGGGCGCGGGCGTCAGCGCGGGCGTGTCGTTCTTCGTGCTGGTGGCGAAGAGCGTGTCGAAGATGGCGGCCTGCGTGGCGTCCAATTCCTCGGCGCCGCCGGCCAACATGGCCACCTGCCGACCCAGCTTGATGGCCTCGTACGCGAAGCCCAGGCCCTGGCTGCCCGACGTGCACGCGCTCGAGGTCGGAATGATGCGGCCGGTCAGCCCAAAGTGGACGCCCACGTTCACCGCCGCGGTGTGCGACATCATCTTGATGTACGTGGTGGCGTGAATGCCGGCAGTCGACTTCTTCACCAGCATGCTGGCGAAGTCGGCGATGGCGGTGGGCGAGCCCGAACTCGAGCCATAGCTGACCCCCACCTGGCCGCTCTTGAGCCACGGGTCGCCCAGCAGGCCCGCCTGGCTCAGCGCCAGCTCCGAGGTGCGCGTGGCCATCAGCGCCACCCGGCCCATGCTGCGGGTGGTCTTGCGGTTGTACTTCGTCTCGTCGAGCACGAAGGGCGCGCACGGCGCGGCGAGGTTGGTGAGCAGCCCGTCGTACTCGGCCCACGCCGCCATGCGCTGCACCGCGTTCTGGTTGGACTTCAGGCGCGCGAGCACCGTGGTCCAGTCGTGCCCGATGGGGCTGAGCGCTCCGATTCCCGTGACGACCACGCGCTTCATGTCAGACCATGCCCCCGTTCACCGACAGCACCTGGCGGGTCACATACGACGAGCCAGGGGACAGAAGGAAGCTCACCGCGTGCGCCACGTCGTCGGTGGTGCCCAGGCGCTGGGCCGGAATCATCGCCAGCGCCGCTTCGACGACCTCGGGCGCCACCATCTCGGTGTCGATGAGCCCCGGCGCGACGCAGTTGACGGTGATGTGGCGTTTCGCCAGTTCGATGGCCAGCGCCTTGGTCGCGCCGATGATGCCGGCCTTCGACGCGCTGTAATTGACCTGCCCGCGGTTGCCCACCAGCCCCGAGACCGAGCTCAGGGTGACGATGCGGCCCGGCTTGCGGCGCTGGACCATGGGCAGCACCACCGGCTTGAGCACGTTGTAGAAGCCGTCGAGGTTGGTGTGAATGACGCTGTCCCAGTCGCCGTCGCTCATGGCGGGGAAGGCGGTGTCCCTGGTCACGCCCGCGTTGAGCACCACGCCGTAATACGCGCCGTGGGCGCCGAGGTCGGCCTCGAGCACCTCGGCGGCCTTCGCCCGGTCCGCCACGTCGAACTGCAGCACCCGCGCGGCCCGGCCCAGCTCGCGCACCTGCGCGGCCACCGCCTCGGCCTCGGCCCGCTTCGTGCGGCAGTGCACCACCACGTCGAACCCGTCGCGGGCGCAGCGCAGCGCGATGGCGCGGCCGATGCCGCGGCTCGAGCCGGTGATCAGCACCACGTCAGGCATGCAGCAGCTCCTTCAAGTAGCCCTCGACGTCGTCGGGCTGGAACACGTTCACGTTCGCGCTGGCCACCACCTTCGGCCCGTCGTGCACCGTGCACGCGAACACCGCCAGGCCCTGCGACGAGACGATTTCCTGCTTCACCACCACCTCGAGCCGGGTGCCGACCGCGAAGCCCGCAGGGTCGCATTCGTAGCGGCGCGACCCCAACAGGAAGCCCAGCTTGACCCCTTCCTTCTTTTCCAGTCGCCGCAGCCCCGCCCACGCGGCGATGGCCTGGGCCATCAGCTCGATGCCGACCCACGAGGCCAGCACGCCGTCGCTCACGAAGGGCCCGTCGTCGCGCACGATGGCCTCGACCCGGGTGCTCTCGCCGTCGTCAGCCAGCACCCGGTCCACCAGGCGCATCACGCCCCGGTGCGGAATCAGCGATTCCATGTCGAGGGTGGTGACGTCCATCACGAGCGCACGAAGACGAGGGAGACGTTATTGCCTCCGAAGGCGAAGCTGTTGCTCACCACGACCCGGGTCGGCTTTCCACCCTTCATTCCAGGCGCGGCCACGGTGAGCAGAGGCAGGCCGGGGTCGAGCTCGCCGTCCCACAGGTGCGGCGGCAGCCGGCCCGCGTCGTCCTGCAGGGTCAGCCACGAAAAGCCGGCCTCGATGGCGCCCGCCGCCCCCAGGGTGTGGCCGGTCAAGGGCTTGGTCGACGAGACCGGCACCGAGCCGCCCAGCAGCTCGCTGACCGCCCGCGCTTCCATGGCGTCGTTCTGCGCGGTCGCCGTGCCGTGCAGGTTCACGTAGTCGACCGCCTCGGGCGTGACCTGCGCACGTGCGAG
>CAIWFK010000729.1 GCA_903911905.1 uncultured Myxococcales bacterium | reverse complement strand
GGGGCGGGGGCGGGGGCGGCGGGGGCGAGCGGGGGCGAGGGGCGAGGGCGGTGCCACACACTTTGTACCGGACGAACAGCGATTACGCGGCCGCGCGCACCGGTCACTGTCAGACCCGTGCGCTATAGCGTTCAGCGAAGTTTCCGAACACTGGACGGTGGGGGGCGAATGGCAAGATTGCCGCGGGTGTATTCAGAGCAGGGTATGTATTTCGTAACGGCGAGGACCTTTCAGGCTCGGATGCTGCTGACGCCGAGCAGGGAGGTCAACGAGCTCATCGCCGGCGTACTGGCGCGAGCGGTCGCCCTGACGGGCGTTCAACTGCACGGTTTCGTGGTGCTCTCCAACCACGTGCATCTCCTGGTGACGGCACAGGGCGCCACGCTCTCGGTCTTCATGCAGTATTTCCTCGGCAACGTCGCGCGGAAGGTCGGGCGCATCAGGGAATGGAGCGGTGCGCTGTGGCAGCGTCGCTTTTCAGCGGAGGCGGTTCTCGACGACGAGGCGGCGGTGGGTCGGCTCTCGTACATCCTCGCGCATGGGGTCAAGGAGGGGCTCGTCAGGCACCCCGCGGAGTGGCCTGGGCTGTCTTGCTTGAATCTGCTCCTGAGCGAGGGGCGTGAAACCCACCGTTTCTTTCATTGGAGCGCACGGTGGAAGAAGGGCGTGCTCAAGGAGGGAGGCGAGAAGCTCCTCGATTCGCGGTGGGCGGAGGAAGTGTCACTTTCGCTGACGCCGATTCCGAGCTGGGTCGGGCTGAGCGCGGAACGGCGTCGGAAAAGCGTCGAGTCGATACTCGAGCAGACTGTCGCGGACGGTGCGGCCGTGCACGTGTCGGTGCGCGGTGCTGCCGCGTTGAGGGAGCAAGACCCGCATCACCGACCGCGACGCGCCAAGAAGTCGCCACGACCACCGTGCCACGCTTCGACGAAAGCGGCTCGAGAGGAGTATGTGGAGTCGGTGGCGATATGGACCTCTGCCTACGCCAAGGCGTCGGCGGAATTCCGACGAGGCGCATGGACTGTTCAGTTTCCGCCGTGGGCGTGCCGACCATCGGTTCCGCGCGGGCGCTATTTGAACGTTACGGCAGTGGGTTGACGGACGGCCGGGCCGTACAAGGTGTGTGGCACCTTTCTTGGCGCACCTTTCTTGGCGGACATGTTGCTGGCGATGGCCACGGGTGTGCGGAGGAGCTGAGGGCTCGAGGCTCATCAACAGTGCACGGCGACTTCAGGTCTTCTTCGGGCTGCTTTTGAAGATGAGGACGAACGCCACCACCAGCCCCGTGACGATGGAGACAACCGCACCGAACGAAACCTGGTCCATGGAACGAGCCTTCCCTTCGACGCGAACGTAGCACTGCGTCGCTTGCCTCGCTTCGTCGCCTGCGAACCCCGGTTCGTCGCCGGGAAACGACGGCTCGTCGGAACCAGAGGAGCGCCAGCACTTCTCGCGGGTTAGAGCTGCGCATGATGCTCTCGACCACGCTGATGGTGATGGTGCTGGCGCAGGCGCCGGTCCTCCGGCTGGCCGACGCCGAACGGTTGACGCTCGAGCACCAGCCCGTGCTCCGGCAGGCCCGCGCGAGCGCGACGGTGTCCGACGCGAGGACCGACGAGGCGCTCTCGGCCCTGCTTCCTTCCCTCAATGGCACGGTGCAGGCCACCCGCTCGCACGGCGCCTTCGCACGCGCAGGGTCGACGGGCGGCAGCGTGAGCGCCACCACCGTCACCAGCACCTCGACGAACAACTTCTTCAGCGTGGGGCTCAGCGCGTCGGTACCCGTCTGGGACTTCGGCGCCATTCAACGCTTCCGCGCCTCGGGCCACGTCTTCGAGGCCGGCCAGGCCACGATCCGCGCGGTCACGCTGCAGGTGCTGCTCAACACCCGCAAGGCATTCTTCGCCGCCCGCGCCTCGAACGCGCTGCTCAAGGTCGCCGAGGAATCGCTGGCCAACCAGAAGAAGCACCTCGAGCAGATCGATCAATTCGTGAAGGCCGGCCTGCGCACCGGCATCGACCTCGCGCAGACCCAGACCCTGGTGAGCAACGCCGAGCTCGCGCTGGTGAACGCGCGCAATACCGATCGCCTCGCCCGCGCACAGGTTCGTCAGGCCATCGGGTGGGGTGGGCTGGGAGACTTCACCATCGCTGGCGACGAGCTGCCCGCCGGCCCGCACGAGACCGAGCCGCTCGAGAAATTGGTGGCACTGGCGCTCGACGCCCGGCCCGAGGTCTTCGGCGACAAGAAGCTGGTCGACGCGCAGGCCTTGACGGTCAGCGCGCAGAAGAGCGGTTTCCTGCCGACCCTCGCCGCCACCGGTTCGCTGCAGGAAGCCGGCACCTCGCTCGACGCGTTGGGTCTCAACTGGAGCTTCGGCGCGGTGCTCTCGTGGAACCTCTTCCAGGGCGGCAACACCCGCGCGCTCGTTCGGGAGTCGACCGCCACCGGTGATTCGCTGTCCGCGCAATTGGACGGCGCCCTGGTGCAGGTGCAGCTCGACGTCGAGACCGCGCGCTTCACCGTCGAAGACGAGCAGGAAGCGATTCTGGCCGCGACCCAGGTGGTGGCCGCCGCGAAGGCCCAGTTGGCGCTGGCGGAAGGCCGCTACACCCAGGGCGTGGGCAGCATTCTCGAATTGTCCGACGCGCAGGTCGCCGCCACCACGGCCGCTGCGCAGCTGGTGCAGACCCAACTGTCGTTGATGACCGCGCGCGCGCAACTGAGCGCGGCGCTGGGAGAAATGCCATGAAGCGAGCCGTCGCTGCCCTCCTCGTCGTCGCCGCGCTCGGAGCCGGTGGGTGGTTCTTCACGCACCGCCCCGCCGCCGCGCCCCTGGCCGCCAAGCCCGAGCGCAAGGTGCCGGTGCTGGTCGAGACCGCCGAGCTGCGCGACGTGCCCATCGTGATCGAAGGCCTGGGCACGGTGACGCCGCTCTCGTCGGTGACCGTGCGCCCCCAGGTCGACGGGCGGCTCGAGAGCGTGGCGTTCAAGGAAGGCGCGGCGGTCAAGAAGGGCGAGGTCATCGCGCAGATCGACCCGCGGCCCTTCCGCATCGCGGTGGCGCAGACCCAGGCCACGCTCGAGCGCGATCTCGCCACCCAACGCAACGCCAAACTGGCGCTCGACCGCCTGGTGGGCCTGCGCGCGCAGAACCTGGTGCCCCAGCAGCAGGTCGACGATCAGCAGACGCTCTTCGACGCCGCGACCGGCACGGTGGGCATCGATCAGGCGCTCGCCGACAACGCGAAGCTGCAGCTCGAATATTCGCGCATCGTCTCGCCCATCGACGGCCTGGCCGGCATTCGCGCGGTCGACCCGGGCAACCTGGTGCACCAGAGCGACGCCACCGGCATCGTGGTGCTCACCCAGTTGAACCCGATCTCGGTCATCTTCACGCTGCCTCAGGACGATCTCGAGCGCGTCACCCACGCCTTCGCCGACGCCCCGCGCACCGTCGAGGCCTGGTCGCGTGACGGGCTGACGAAGCTGGCGACCGGCGAGCTGAAGGTCATCGACAACCAGATCAACGCTTCGACCGCCACCATTCGGCTGCGCGCGACTTTCGACAACGCCGACCGCGCGCTGTGGCCCAACCAGTTCGTCAAGGCGCGCCTGCACGTCGAATCGAAGTCGCAGGCCCTGGTGGTCAGCGCCGCCGCGGTGCAGCGCGGACAGCAGGGCGCTTTCGTGTACGTGGTGACCCCCGAGAACACGGTGCAGCTCAAGCCGGTCGAGGTCGACG
>CAIWFK010000728.1 GCA_903911905.1 uncultured Myxococcales bacterium | reverse complement strand
GTAGACCTGCTTGGAGGCCGTGGGGCCGGTCATGGCCAGGTTCAAGGTATGGCCCGCCGGGAGGACCAGGGTGAACCAATCGTCGTTGTCCGCGGCGGAGGAGAGATAGCCGACGATCCGGGTAACGCTGGCGCCCGCGGCATTGGCGGTGGCCTGGGTGTTGTTGGGCTCGCGCTCTTCGGTGCCGTCGTCGGGCACCACCGTCGCCGACAGCCGGTACGACTGATCGGCGTTCTCGTCGTCCTTCACCCACTTGCCGTCGACCTTGCGCGCCACCGCCTCGACCTTGATCAGGCACCGGCGATCGCAGGCCACCGCGTTGAGCTGCTCGGGCTCTCGCGTACCGCCCTCGTTGGCCTTGACCAGGGTCTCTTCGGGCTTGCCGTCGACCGCGCTGACCACCGAGAGCACCAGGTCGACCTTTTCGACGCCCGTCACCTGCAGCCTGGCGATCGCCGGGCCGTCGGTGGTGAGCGCGAAGTAATCGACGTCGCCCTTGGGCGAGAGGAAAGCGTCGCGATAGCTGTTGGGAGGCAGGTCGGTGGCGTGGGCCGGGTCGTCGTTGGGTTCGAACTCGGCCGACGCGCCGGCTTCCTCTTGCGCCACGGTCAGGGTGTACGAGAGGCCGTCGTTGGCGCCGCGCTTCGCGTCTTTCCCGCTGCCGATGGGGGCCGAGCGCACCGCTACGTAGATCACCCGATCGCTGGCCCGCACGCCCACGTTGCGCAACGACAGCGGCGCGTTCTCCCTCGACTTCGCCGAGAAGAGCACCGCCTCGGCTTCGGTCATCAGCTGCACGTCGAAGGCCACGTTTTCCACCGCGCTCAGATCGATGCGCAACGCCAATCGCGGCTCAGGCGGCGGCGGGCCAGCGTCGACCACTCCGGCGTCGATGAGCCCCGCATCGTCGCCCGCGTCGAGCGCGTCGCCTGCACCCGCGTCCGGCACGTCACGGCCCGGCAGCTCGAACCGGAAGAGGTCGACGTCGCCGGCGTGGGCCAGGTAGCCCGAGATGGCCTGACCGAACGCGACCTGGGTGGCGTCGACCCGGCGATCGTTGGGCTCGAGCTCGTAGCCGGGCACCCGCTCGGCAAAGCGCGCCGTCAGCGTGTAGGCTCCGCCCGCGCCCTTCTTCATCGACACCACGCGCAGGAACGCCTTGCCCGAGACGTCGAGGTTGGGCAGGTGCTCGGCCGCGCCCAGGCCCCCGGCGTTGATCGCCTGCAGCACCGTACCGGTCTCGTCGACCAGCTCGATCGCCACGTCGGCGCCCGGCGGGCAGCTCACCCGCACGTCGACCGTGCGCGGCACCTGCGAGCGGAACACGTACCAGTCGACGTCGGGCTTCGCGGGGTCGGCGCCCAGGTTGGCCTCGACGATCGCGCTGCGCTCGATGACGTTGGCCTTGTCGGCGCTGTCGTCGGGTTCCTTCTCGGTCAGCACCGGAGGCCCCGCGTCGGGCACGCCCGCGTCGACCACCGCCGCCTTGTCACAGGTGCAGGCGGCCAGGAGCATCAGCAGGCCCAGCAGCGCGAGTCTCGATTGAATGCCGACCATGCCGTCCCTCATGCCACAGGCCCAACCCCGCAAACCCAAGAATTCTTCCTTCAGGGCCGGCTGCTGTAGGGTGGGGGCATGAACGCACGGGGGATGTTGGCTGCAGCACTCTGGTCTTCGGCCTCGCTGGCCGCGGGCGGCAACACCATCGGCTACGCGCAGGCCACCGGCTACTTCAAGCAGGACTCGCGGCCCACGTTGTACCAACCGCTCAACCTGCTCGATGGGCGCGACGCGACCGCGTGGTGCAGCCCCAGCGCCGACCCGCTCAACGAGCTGCTCACCTTCGGCTTCAACCAGCCGGTGCGCCTGGACGAGCTGAAGATCACCACCGGCAACAACTTCGACGAGCACACCTGGAACACCTTTGCCCGTGCCCGCAAGCTGTCGATCACCAGCGGCAAGCAGACCCAGAGCGTGACGGTGGAAGACGTGCGCGGGCCGCAGACCATCGCGCTCAAGCCGGCCATGACGGGCACGCGCTTCCGCGTCGAGGTGCTCGATCAGTACCCCAGCGACGACCCCGATCAGCCGGTGTGCCTGACCGACGTGGTCTTCGTGGCCGAAGGCAAGCCGCTCGACGGGCCGTGGCTGACCACCAGGCTCAAGTACGACAAGTGGCAGGCGGCGGTGCTGGGCACCTGGCACGCCGGGTACGAGGGCACGCCCGATCGCTTCCTGTCGTTCAACTTCGATGGCACCTTCCGCTACTCGTTCGAGCCGTTCGACGAGACCCGCGAGAAGGGGAAGGTGCTCGAGGGCACGTACGACGTGTCGGGCTCGCGCCTGGTGCTCGAGCTGGGCGGCAAGAAGCACTCGCTCAAGTACACGAAGGACTCCCGCAAGGGCGGAGGCTTCAGCCTCACCCTCGACGGAGACGTTCCTGACGACGTGAAGGGGCCCTGGCGGACGACGCCGTAGGGCGCGCGGAAATCAGCCGGCGCTGACCTTCTTCTTCAGCTTCGTGGAGAAGGTCGAGAAGAAGGCGACGATCTCCTTTTCAGCGCTCGCGAAGTCGGACGCGTCCTGGAAGTCCGATTCGAGGAAGATTCCTCCGCAGGACTCGCAGGTCTCGTACGAGACGGGGTTCGACTTGTCTCCGCCGGAGACTCGTACGAACTCGACCTGGCAGTCAGGGCACTGGCCCGAGAGGGAATCTGTGTCGACCTTGCCACCGATTGACTCGAGGCCAGGCAGGTTGTGGTGAAGCAGCATCCTGTTGAGGTCGGAAACATCGACCCACAGGCCGCCGCAATCGCCGCACTTGCGAAGCGTCTGGTCGTCAGACTTGAAATCGACCATGTCGACGCCGCAGCTGGGGCACTCCATTGTGTTGGTCATCTCCTGTGAAGGGTTGAGGCCAGAGCGTACCTACCGGAGATCGCCCAACGCAACCACGGATGTGTGGACGGGTAGGAAAAACCTCGTCAGGTACCGCTCACTTGCCCTTGACTCGCCGAATGTCAGCCCCGAGCGCGCGCAGCTTCTTCTCGAGCCGCTCGTAGCCACGATCGAGGTGGTAGACCCGCCCGATCGTCGTCTTCCCCTCGGCCGAGAGGGCCGCCAGCACCAGCGAGGCCGAGGCCCGCAGGTCGGTGGCCATCACCTCG
>CAIWFK010000727.1 GCA_903911905.1 uncultured Myxococcales bacterium | reverse complement strand
GTCTCGGTGCTCGATTCGGGGCTCTACTTCTCGCAGTCGATGCGCGGAGAAATCGTCGGCGGCATGGGCGACCCTCGCGAACCGGCGGGCTTGAACCTGGGCTCGACTTCCCGCTTCCTCACCCGCTATGCGCAGGCGTTGACCGAACAAATGCCCTCGGCAGGCGCGGTCAAGGTGCTGCGGCAGTGGAGTGGCCCGTACGACGTCACCCCCGACAATTCACCGATTCTGGGCCACACCCCGGGCGTCTCGAACCTGTTGCAGATGAGCGGCTTCGTGGGCCACGGGTTCATGATGGCGCCCGCCGTCGCCGAGCGCATGGCGAAGTGGATGGTGAGCGGCGAGTCTGACGAGCTGTTCGAGCGCTTCACGCTCTCGCGCTTCGCCGAGGGGCGCCTGGAGCGCGAAGACATGATCATCGGCTGAGGCCCCGGTGCTTCATCGTGGGTGGCGCGCCCGCCCCGGCGTGCCGAACGGGTTGACCCACCCGCTGGCCGGCAACCCGAGCGGCCCAAGCTCGAAGACCTGCAACTGCGGGCCTTCGCCCAGACACGTCGCGCAATCGCTCATCACCGCCAGGGTGCGCCCGGTGAAGGCTGCAGGCCCGCTCAAGGCCAACTGGCTGGTGGTGGCGCACTGGAAGGTCACCTGCCCCGAATGGTCGACCTGGGTGACGGCAAAACCGCTCCAGTCGCCGTCGGCGAAGACCGTGCCGTGCGCGCTGGCGAACGGCCCGGCGACGTTGCGGTTCAAGCGCGCGAGCCAGGGCGTCGCCTGGGCACCGAGCAGCGAGTGCGAGCCATCGGCCTCGGTGCGCACCCTCACCCGCCCCGCGGGCGGCTGCAGCGAGGTACCGAGCGTGAAGGCGGTGCCGGTGAAGAGCGAGGGGGTCACGGTCGAGGTCGAGGGGTCGAACAGCTCGTCGTCGAGCAACACCAGCCCGTGCGCGTCGACCGACCTCGGCGCGCGGTACGGCGCCACGCCCGCCATCGGCAGGCGCAGCGTCGCGACTCCCGACGCGTCGATGGAATTGAGCCCGCTCTGCAGCAGCCAGACCCAGGCGGTGCCGTGGGTGTCGACCAGCAGCCCGTCCCAACTGCCGGCGGGGCTCGAGACCAGCAGCGCGCCGGTGGCCGCGTCGAGCTGCCGCAGGCCGGTGATGGGGAACGACGGCTGCGCGGGCGCGTCGACCTGCGCGACGATCACCCCGCCGCCAGGCGTGGTGGCCAGTTCGCTCACCAGCCCGCCCATCGACTGCTGCCAGACGACGAGCCCCGTGAGTCCGTCGACCGCGAAGAGCCATTCCCCGTTGCCGATGAGGAAGATGCCGCCATCGAAGAGCTGGGTGCTGGTCGCCGCCTGCGCGCTGGTCAGCGCGGTGCGGAACCGCTCGAGACCATTCGCGGTGTACGACACGGCCTCGCACGAGACGCGCTTGGCGCTGTCGCATTCGACCCAATAGAGGTTGCCCTGCTCGTCGGCGACGCCCTGAAAATCGAGGCCCACCGGCGAGCGCGTCCACGACGGGGTCAGCGTGGTCGGCGCGGGCACCACGCACTGCCGCGCCTCGCAATGCCCTTCGGCCTGACAGGGCGACGCCGCGCTGCAGGTGAACCCGTCGGGAGGCACCACCTGCCGACAGGTGCCCTGCAGGCAGACGTTGGCGAGGTCGCAACTGACGGCTCCACACGGCGTCCCGTCGGCCACGGGCGCACTGCCGCAGCCGGTGACCGGGTCGCAGCTCGGCGCGCGGCAGGGGTCGCTGACTGCGGGGCACGAGGCGCTGGTGTCGACGTGCACGCAGCCCGACCCCCGCGCGCAGGCGTCGGTGGTACAGGCGTCGTGATCGTCGCAGTCCTTCAGGGTGCCCAGGCATTGACCGCCGTGGCACGCGCCGTCGATCACGCAGCCATCGGGTGAGGTGCACGCTGCGCCTTCCGCGGCGGGCGTGTGGGTGCACTGGCCAGTCACCGGGTCGACGGCGGCCACCTCGCAGCCTCCGCTCACGCACGGCGGGGCGAGGAGCCCGGTGCCGGTCAACGTCAGCGACACCCCGTCGAAGGTGGCGGTGGCGGTGACGTCACCGACCGCGGTCGGCGAGAAGCGCAGCGGCACGTCGAGCGTCACCCCGCCCGGCAGTTCCACGGTGCCGGGCCCGGCGAAGGGCGCCGCCACGTCGAGGGTCAGCGTCTCAGAAAGTCGTGACCGGTTTTCCACCGTCACCACGCCGTGCGCGGTGCCGCCAATCACCATGGACCCGAAGTCCACCCGTTGGGTGAGCACCGAAGTCGCTGAATTGACGGAACTGAGGTGTTCGCGTCCACAGCCGACCAGCATCACCAGCACCAGCATTCGCCTCATGGGCGGCTGCCCGAAGCAAGAACGACGCCGACCTCAGCCCAGCGTCGAGGTCATGCGCAGCACCTCTTCGAACGAGGTGACGCCGGCCGCCAGCTTGCGAATGGCCGCTTCACGCAACGTGCGCATGCCCCCTCGGCGGGCGGCGTCGACCACCGCGTCGACCGGCGCCTTGTTGGCGATGAGCAGCTTCACTTCGGGCGTGGCCGAGAAGATCTCGAAGATCGCGGTGCGGCCCAGGAAGCCGGTGCCACGGCACTTCACGCAGCCGGTGCCCTTGCGGAACTGGGGGCCGCCGGGCAGCAGCGGCAGGGGTGCGCCGAGCGCCGCCAGCTCTTCCCGCGTCAGGGTGGTGGGAGCCGCGCACGACGCACAGACCTTGCGCAACAAGCGCTGCGCCATCACCCCCAGCAGCGAGGTCGACAACAGGAACGGCGGCACCTGCAGGTCGATCAACCGACCCACCGCGCCCACCGAGTCGTTGGTGTGCAGGGTCGAGAGCACCAGGTGGCCGGTGAGCGCCGACTGAATGGCGTTCTCGGCCGTCTCGGGGTCACGAATCTCGCCGACCATGATGATGTCGGGGTCCTGCCGCAAGATGTGGCGAAGCGCGTTGGCGAAGTCGAGGCCGATCTTCGTCTGTACCTGCACCTGGTTGAACGCGTCCCACACCATTTCGATCGGGTCTTCGATGGTGGTGACGTTGACGTCGGGGCCCGAGAGCGCCTTGAGCGCCGAATACAGGGTGGTGGTCTTGCCGCTGCCGGTGGGGCCGGTGACCAGAATGAGCCCGTGGGGCTCGGCGATCCACCCTTCGAAGACCTTGCGCTCCTCGGGGTCGAAACCCAGCGAGGTCAAGTCGACCACCAGGGTCTCGGGGTCGAAGATGCGCATCACCACCTTCTCACCGAAGGCGGTGGGCAGGGTCGAGACGCGAATTTCGATTTCCCGCCCCTCGCGCTCGACCTTGATGCGGCCGTCCTGTGGCTTTCGCTTCTCGGAAATGTCGAGCCGCGAAATGGTCTTGATGCGGGCGACCACCGGCAGGTGCAGCGAGGCCGGCAGCTCGTAGACCGAATGCAGCACGCCGTCGATGCGCAGGCGCACCACGCACTTCTCGCGCTTGGCTTCGATGTGAATGTCGCTGGCCCGGTTGTCGAACGCGTAGCGCAACAGGTAGTCGACCGCCTGAATGACCGGCCGGTCGGACGCATCGAGCTCGCGCCCGGTCGACAGCGAGACCAGTTGCTCGAAGTTCTGGACACCCGCGCTGCCGCTCTCGCCGTGCTCGGTCACCGCGGCGGCCAGGGTGCGCTTGAAGCCGTAGACGTCGGCAATGCCCTTGAGAATGTCGGACTTGGCCGACATCACCGGCACGATGGGCGAGCTGGTCAGGCGGAAGAGGTTCTCGAACAGCTCTTGATCAAACGGGTTCGCCACCGCCACCGTCAGCGGAGACAACGGCCCGCCGCCGCCCTCGAGCGCGAGGATGCAGTGCTTGTGCGCGAACGGCTTGGACACGGTGCGCGCGGCGAGGTTCATGTCCAGCTTGAGCGGGTCGATCTTCCGGTAGGCGATGCCGGCGGCTCGGGCGGCGACCTCGCTGACCCGGTCCTGGTCGACGGTCTCTCCGGGCTTGCCGGCGATCGGCACCTGGAAGGCGGCGATGATCTCGACCGGCGAGGCGTCGTACTTCTCGACCCCCACCTGCTTCTGCACCCGGGCCCGGGCCTGCGCTTCCTTGGCGGCGATGTCGCCGGCCTGCGACTTGGTCAGCAGCTTCGCGGCGACCACGGCCTGGAGCAGCCACGCCAGGGTGAACTCCGACGCGCGGTGCTTCTCTGGAGTGGCTACGGCACCGGCCATGAACGCCTCCTGACGACCAACCACGACAGCACCAGCCACCCCAGCGTGGGGTCGACCACCGAGCACCCGCACCCAGCCGCCCCGCCCCCGGGGCCCGGCCCGGCGTCGGGCATGGGCGTGACGGGGTGACCCGCGTCGGGGCGGGTGCAGAGCGTGCCACAGCCCGCGTCGGCAGTGGGGTCCAGGCATTCTCCACCCGAGCAGCTCTGGCCGACCGGGCAATCGAGGTCGCGCTTGCACGCGGGCACGCACCCCTTGCCGCTGAGCGTATCGCCGCAGCGCAGGCCCGTGGGGCAGGTGCCGGGCCCGGTGCAGTCGCGCAGACAGAACAGGTCGCCCGTCGACAGCGGGCTGCAGGTCGACCCGGTCGGGCAGGTGCCACACCCGCGCGCGCACTGCTGGGTGCAGAAGGTGGCGGTGCTGGTGGCGTCGAGCGGCCGGCAGGTCTGACCTCCGCCGCAGGTGGTGTCGTCGACGCAAGGGTCGCCGATGGCGGCCACCGGGTTGCCCCGGCCCACGCACAGGCCGTCGCAGGTGCGGCAGAAGTAATTGACCGGGTCGGCGCAGTCGTTGTCGGCGTAGCAGCGCGGCATGCAGACCCCCGAGCTCGCGGCGGTAGTCGCCACGCACGAATAGTCGGGTCGGCAGTCAGACAGGCCGACCCGACACGACTGCAGGCACAGTTGCTGGGTGGTCAGGTCGAAGCATTCGCTGCCGGCCGGGCACGGCGCCTGGCCGGGTGCGCAGCTCTGGGTGCAATACCCGTCGACCCAGAACTGATGGCCCGAGGGCGAGGTCTGCGGCAGGTCGCACAGCCCCAGCGCCGACCCGCATTCCGCATTCGTGGCGCAGGTCTTCCCCACCGGCGTGACCGAGGTGCCGGGCAACAGGCAGGCGCCGTTCGACCCCGCGAAGGCCGACGACGACTGGCAGGCCAGGGGCAGCGTGCAGTTGGCGTTGGTGCCCAGGGTGCACGCGTTCGAGCACCGGTTTTCCTGCAGGCCGTTGGTGGTGGGCTGGGCCAGGCACTTGAGCTGCGTGTTGCCACCACACCCGCCGTCGGCGTCACAGGGCGACCCGGCCGCGCCCGAGACCGGGTAGCGCTGGCACAGCGCGTCGGCGTCACCGGCCCCCAGCGTGTGCTGACTCTGCCCCGGGTAGATGTACGCGAACATGATGCTGTTCGAGTTGGTGAAGTGACCCAGCCCCTGGCAGTGACCCGCCTCGTGGAGCAGGAAGGTCTCGAGGTCGTCCGAGCTGGACGGGGTGATGGCGTCGAGGCTCCAGGGCACCTGCGGGCCGCCGCCGAAGTTCACGTAGGTGTCGCAGGTCTGCAGCACGCCCGAATACGTCAACGGCAGGCTCAGCGAAGGCGTCAGGCCTCCGCCGAAGACGAAGGCGAAGTCGGGGTCGGTCTGATCGAGCCAGATCGGCATCACCGAGAAGGTGTCGTAGGCGTCGGTGGGGTCGGGCACCACGCCCGTGGTCAGGCCGCGGCCCACCGCCTTGGGCGTCGCGCAGGTCACCGCACCCCAGGTGGCCCACGCGTGCTCCTCGGCCGCTCGCACGCCCGCCAGATCGAGCCCGGCCGGCGTTGCCCGGCGCGCGTCGACCCAGAACTCGAAGGGGTGCTGGGCGGTCGAGAGCATCTTGAAGTCCAGGTACACGACCTGGGCGCTGGCGTTCGCCGCCACCAACGCCAGCAACAGCCACAGGGCCCTCATCGGCCGGCCGCCTTGAGCTCGGCCATCACCGACGCGAGCGAACGCTTGCTCACCTGACCCGAGAACAGATCGCGCACCTGCAGCTCGCCGTTCACCACTGGCAGCCGACCTTCGCCCAGCGCCACCAGCGCGCAGCGCTCGCCCTGACAGCGCAGGAACACGAGGTCGGTCTCACCGGGTACGAAGGTGGCGTCGCCCGGCACGCGCAGTTCCCACGGCCCGTCGCGCCCACCGAATTGCACGATGGTCAGCTCGCCGGGCCCCGACCCGCGCACCTGCTCTCCGACCGCCACGCGGGTGAAGGTCTTGAGCGTGGGTCGCTGCGGGTTGCCCGAACGTTCGACCCACTGCTCGAGCACCTGCACCACGGCGACCCGGTCGGAGCGCCGGGCCCGCTCGAGCAGCGTGTGAGGCACGAGGGTGCTGGCGATCGCCGCGCTCGAGACACCCAACACCACGATCCAACCGAAGGCTCGCATCGAAGCGGGGAGCCTACTGCGAATCGAGCACCGACACCGCCGCCTCGAACACCGCCTGCGTGGTGGGAGCGCGGGCCACTTCGCACGCCACCCCCAGCGCCTGCAGCGCACCAGCGACCGAGGGGCCGGCGGCCACGAACCGGGCCGATTTCAGATGCGGGCGACCGTCGAGCAGCGCTTCGCCGTCGAGGGCCGATTCGACCACCACCACCTCAGGCCAGGGGCCGTCGAGCGACGCGGGCGGCCGACGGGCCCACGCCCGGGCGGCGACGATGCGCCCGCGACCCTCACGCAGGGCGCCGACCCACCACGGCTCACCGGCCGCTTCGTGCAGCACCAGCACCTCGTCGTCGGTGGCGATCAACCCCTGGGCGATGGCGCCCCACCCCGAATGCGTGTGGTGGGGGTCCGAGGGGTCGCAGGCCCCGTCGTGGGGCTGATCTTCCACCACCCGCGCGACCCAGCCGTGGCGCTCGACGACCTTCGAGGTCGACTGGTCGGGGGCCAGCCACTGCGCGGTGATGATCGAACGGGTGCCGGCCATGTCGAGCGCCTCGCGGAAGGCGCGCACGGCCTCGGCCGAGTCGACGATGATCCACGCGAAGCGGCCCACGTGCTCGGCGACCGATCTCAGGCCACGGGGGTCATCGGGCCAGGCGACCTCGAGCAGCGGCAGGTGCACCGGCTCGTGACCTTCTTCTTCGAGCAGGGCCGAGAGCGCACGCGACGCCTCGGGCGACTTGAGCAGAAGCACTCTCATGGCCGTCGCGCCGAAGGCCTACAGCTTGTCCAGAATGAAGGCGGCGAGCAGGTCGGCCTCGGGCGAAGACGACTTCTTCTTCGGGTCGGCCGCCTTCACCGCACCGGGCGCGACCACGACTTCGGCCACGAAGCCTTCGACCACCTCGTACGCGGTCTCGCCCACCAGACAGGAGTCGCCGAGCTGCTCGGCCCCCATGGCGTGGAGCTGCGCCTGGGTCTTGACCCGCCCTAGCAGGGACTGGAGGTCTTCGCCCGAGACCAGCTTCTGGAAATGGACCGCCGGCGTCACCGGGTGGGAAGACCTGGTTTCCTTCACCAGCAGCTTGCCGTCCGAAAGGTCGGCCTTGTCGGTGGTCGCCCAGTCTTCGAGGGTCTTGTGAGGCAGAAAGAGCTTCATAAAGTCCGTAGGCCGCAGCATGGCACACACTGCCGCTTTTTCCCGCCTGAATGGTGTTTTCGCGCCCTGCGGCAACCAGCCCGGGGTATTAAGGCTGTACGGTATCTTTTTCACCCTTCCCCTTGCCTTCAGGAGTGACTCTTCGATGTCCAAAGACACCGTGACCGTGCTCGACGCGACCTTCAAGACCGAGGTGCTCGAGTCCTCCCAGCCGGTGCTGGTCGATTTCTGGGCGACCTGGTGCGCGCCCTGCCGTGCCATCGCTCCGGCGCTCGAAGAGCTGGCGACCCAGTACAAGGGCCAGGTGAAGGTGGCCAAGGTCGACGTCGACGAGAACAACCAGATCGCGCAGCAGTTCGGCATTCGCTCGATTCCCACGCTGCTGCTCTTCAAGGGCGGCAAGGTGGTCGAGCAGATCGTCGGCGCGGTGCCGAAGACCAAGCTCGAAGACAGCATCAAGAAGGCGCTGTAACGACCCGCTCGAGGTCCACGTGCTCGGTCACCTGCTCAAGCCCGAGTACGAGGAGCTGATTCTCAAGAAGGACTGGGAATCGCTTCGCATCGCCTTCGAAGAGCTCGACCCCGCCGACATCGCCGAGGTGCTGGACGATTTGCCCCCTGAAGACTCGGGGGTGATCTTCCGCATTCTGCCGCGCGACGTGGCGGGGTCGTCGTTCGAATACCTGCCGATGGACCAGCAGACCGAAATCGTCCAGACGCTGGGGTCCGATCAGCTGGCGGCGGTGCTCAACGAGATGTCGCCTGACGACCGCACGCGGCTCTTCGAAGAGCTGCCGGCCGAGGTCACCAAGCGCGCGCTCGAGCAGCTCAAGCCAGAAGAACTGAAGGTCGCCCGCGCGCTGCTGGGGTACGCCGAAGACTCGGCGGGCCGCTTCATGACGCCCGAGTACCTCTCGCTCAAGCCGGGCATGCTGGCGCGGGAGGCGCTCGATCACGTGCGCGCCAACGCCCGCGGCCGCGAGACCCTGTCGGTGCTCTACGTGATCGACGAGCGGGGCGCGCTGATCAGCGACCTGCGCCTGCAGGACCTGGTGCTCGCCAACCCCGAGACCCGCATCGGCGACATCGAACCCCGGCCGCTGGTCTCGATTCCCGCCACCGCCGGGAAGGACGAGATCATCGCCACCTTCGAGAAGTACGACCGCGCCGCGCTGCCGGTCACCGACTCGAAGGGCTTCATGGTGGGCATCATCACCGCCGACGACGTGCTCGACGTGGCCGAAGAAGCGGCCACCGAAGACATTCAGAAGCTGGGCGGCATGGAAGCGCTCGACGCGCCGTACATGGAAATCAGCGCCGTCGAGATGCTGCGCAAGCGCGGCGGCTGGCTGTCGATTCTGCTGGTCGGCGAAATGCTGACCACCACCGCCATGACCTACTTCGAAGGGGCCATCGAGAAGGCCGTGGTGCTGGCCCTCTTCGTGCCGCTGATCATCTCGTCGGGCGGCAATTCGGGCAGCCAGGCGACCTCGATCATCATTCGCGCGCTGGCCGTGCGCGAGATCGACGTGCCCGACTGGTGGCGGGTGCTGGTGCGCGAGCTGCGCTCGGGCGTGATGCTGGGCATGCTGCTGGGCTCCATCGGCATGACTCGCATTCTCTTGTGGGAATGGCTGCACCACCTGGGAATCATCAACACCAGCTACGGCGAGCACTACCTGCTGGTCGCGCTGACCGTGGCCACCAGCCTCATCGGCGTGGTGCTCTTCGGGTCGGTCACCGGGTCCATGCTGCCCTTCGTGCTGCGCCGGCTGGGGTTCGACCCCGCGACGGCCTCGGCGCCCTTCGTGGCCACGCTGGTCGACGTGACGGGCATCATCATCTACTTCACGGTGGCCTCGTTGATTCTGGGGCCGACCATGCTCGCCGGCTGAAACGCGCAGCGGGCTACCGAGCGGCCAGCGTGGCACGCAGCAGCAGATCGCCGCCGACCTGCTCGACCGTCACCGGCCCC
Organism: uncultured Myxococcales bacterium; assembly: GCA_903911905.1. GTDB lineage: Bacteria > Myxococcota > Myxococcia > Myxococcales > Myxococcaceae > Xiheilimnobacterium > Xiheilimnobacterium phototrophicum. Next base: position 5,981 of record CAIWFK010000727.1, on the reverse strand, counting down.
AGCGCCAGCGCCTCGGCCGCGGTCTTCACGTTCAACCCGCCGGTCCAGGTCAGGCCGCCGTGGCCGAACAGCTTGGGCGCCACGAAGAGCACCACCTCATCGACCAGCTTCGCGGTCAGGAAGGCGCCATGCACCTCGGCCCCGCCCTCGACCAGCACGTGCAGCAGCCCTTCGCGGGCCAGCCGGGCCAGCAGCGCGCGCAGCGACACCCGCCCCTGCTTCGCGGGCAGCGACCACACCTCGACGCCGCGGCGAGCGAGCGCCTTCGCGCGCGGGTGGGTCCCGGGCTCGAGCGTGGCCACCACGGTGCGGCCGGGCGCGACGTCGAAGATCGCCGCGCGGGGCGAGGCGCTCAGGTGCGAATCGAGCACCACCCGCACCGCCGTGCGCCCGTTGGGAATGCGGGTGGTCAGCCGGGGGTCGTCGGCCTGCACGGTCCCCACCCCGACCACGATGGCATCGGCGCGATCGCGCAACTGGTGCGCGGCCTGACGGGCGGGCTCGCCGGTGATCCACTTCGAGCTGCCGGTGCGGGTCGCCACCTTGCCGTCGAGCGTGATGCCCGCCTTGAGCGTGACCCAGGGCAGCCCCGAGGTGATGGACTTGAAGAACGGCCGGTTGAGCGCGTCGGTCTCTTCGCGCAGCACCCCGCCCTCGACCTGCAGGCCGGCGGCGAGCAGGCGGCGCCGACCCTTGCCGTTGACCAGGGGGTTGGGGTCGTCGGACCCATAGACCACGCGGGCGATGCCGGCCGAAACGATGGCCTCGCTGCACGGCGGCGTGCGGCCGTGGTGGTTGCAGGGCTCGAGCGTCGAATACAGCGTCGCGCCTCTGGCCTTCGCCCCCGCCTGCGCCAGGGCGACCGCTTCGGCGTGCGGGGTACCCGCGCGGGCGTGAAAGCCGCGCGCGATGATCTTCCCGCCCTTGACGATGACCGCGCCGACCGCCGGGTTCGGGTGCGTGCGACCCAGGCCCTTGCTGGCTTCGGCGATGGCCAGCGCCATGTACCGCGCGTCGTTCACTTCGTGCGCCCCCGCGGCTGGGCTTCGGGAACCTGCCGGCGCCCTTCGATGATGTCCTTCAGCTCGTCCATGAACTCGGCGATGTCGCGGAAGCTGCGGTACACCGACGCGAAGCGCACGTAGGCCACCTCGTCGAGCGCGTGCAGCCGTTCCATCACCAGCTCACCGATGGCGGTCGAGGCGATTTCCTTCTCGCCGCCTTCCTGCACCCGCCGCTCGATGGCAGTGACCAGCTCTTCGACCTGGGCCACCGACACCGGGCGCTTCTCGCAGGCCTTGGTCAACCCCGAGAGCAGCTTGTCGCGATCGAACGCCTCGCGGCGCCCGTCCTTCTTCACCACCAGGGGGTTGAGCTCTTCGACCCGCTCGTAGGTGGTGAAGCGCCGCTTGCACGACTCGCATTCACGGCGTCGGCGAATGATGGTGCCTTCGGCCGAATCGCGCGAGTCCATCACCCGCGTGTCGGCCGCCCGGCAGAACGGACAGTGCATGGCCGGTTCAGCCCTTCAGCCGCGAGCGATACAGGGGGAAGCCGCGGGTGAACTCGGTGACCGCAGCGTGGATCTTCTTCAGGCCCGCCTCGTCGGCCTGCGCGGCGATGGCCTGGCCGATGAACGCCGCCACCTGCTTCATGTCGGCTTCCTTCATGCCGCGGGTGGTGAGCGCCGGGGTGCCCACGCGAATGCCCGAGCTGACGGTGGGCTTCTCGGGGTCGAAGGGAATCTGGTTCTTGTTCACCGTGATGCCGGCCTTGCCCAGCACCTCTTCGGCCAGCTTGCCGGTGATCTGCTTGCTGCGCAGATCGAGCAGCATCAGGTGGTTGTCGGTGCCTCCCGAGACCAGGCGAATGCCCTGCGACTGCAGCCCTTCGGCCAGCGCCTGCGCGTTGAGTACCACCTGCTTGGCGTAGACCTTGAACGCCGGCTGCAGCGCTTCGTGGAAGGCCACGGCCTTGGCAGCGACCACGTGCATCAGCGGCCCGCCCTGAATGCCGGGGAAGATCTGCGAATTGACCGTCTTGGCCAGCGACTCCTTCATCAGAATCAGGCCCGAGCGCGGCCCCCGCAAGGTCTTGTGGGTGGTGGTGGTGACGATGTCGGCGAAGGGCACCGGCGACGGGTGCTGCCCACCGGCGACCAGCCCGGCGATGTGCGCCATGTCGACCATCAGCGCGGCGCCCACCGAATCGGCGATCTCGCGGAACTTCGCGAAGTCGATGATGCGCGGGTAGGCCGACGCGCCGACCACGATCACCTTCGGTTTGTGCTCGGTGGCCAGGGCCTGGGCCTGCGCGTAGTCGATGCGCTCGGTCTCCTTGACCAGACCGTAGTGCACGCACTTGTAGTTCTTGCCCGAGAAGTTGAACGCCGCGCCGTGGGTCAGGTGCCCACCCGAGTTGAGATCGAGCGCCAGCAGCGTGTCGCCCAGCTTCATCAGCGACATGTACGCCGCCATGTTGGCCTGGCTGCCCGAGTGCGGCTGCACGTTGGCCGCCTGGGCCCCGAACAGCTCGAGCGCGCGCGAAATGGCGAGCGTCTCGGCGCGGTCGACCTCTTCGCAGCCGCCGTAGTACCGCTTGCCCGGGTAGCCTTCGGCGTACTTGTTGGTCAGCGTGCTGCCGACCGCCTCGAGCACCGCGGGGCTGACGAAGTTCTCGGAAGCGATCAGCTCGAGCCCGTCTTCCTGGCGCCGGGTCTCGGCGACGAGGATCTCAGCGATGGCGGGGTCGACCTGCTGCAGGGTGGCGGTGTTCTCCATGGGGTTCGACTACCGTCAAACGTCCGGCTTCTCAAGTCGACCGCGCCCCCACCCCCAAGCCGCGGTTATCGCGCCGCTTCGGTCCACGCGTTGGCTTCGAGCTCGGTGGGCACGTCGGCCACGCTCGCGCCGGGCGGCCGGTTCCAATGGGCCTGGCTGAGCGCATTGCCGCCCTTGGCGCACACCGCCTCCCGCAGCTTCTGGAAGGTGTCGTCGTCGTTCTCGGCGCGGGGCACCACCACCCAGCCGATGTTGACCGCGCCCGCCGGCACGTCGGTGGCCGAGCGGTAGTCGTGCACCACGCACTCGGCGTCCTTCTCGAGCACCTTCTTGACCTCGACCACCTTCACCGCCGGCCGAATCTCGGTACGGCACGCCGACCCCGCCACCACCAGGGCCAAAAGCGCGCGCCGGTTCATCGCTTCGCCTCGACCGCGGTGATCTTGTCGACCCGGGTCTGGTGGCGGCCGCCCTCGAACTTCGCGTCGAGGAAGGCGTGCAGAATCGAAATCGCCAGGCCCACGCCCGTCACCCGCTGGCCCAGGCACAGCACGTTGGCGTCGTTGTGCATGCGCGACATGCGGGCCTCGAACTCGGTGTGGCAGAGCGCAGCGCGAATGCCGTGCACCTTGTTCGCGGTGATCGACATGCCCATGCCGGTGCCGCACACCAGAATGCCCAGGGGCGCCTGCTTGCCGACCACGGCCGAGGTGACCTTCACCGCGTAGTCGGGGTAGTCGACCGAGCCCTCGGCCCCGGTGGGCCCGAAGTCGGTCACGGTGTGACCCAGCTTGCCGAGCTCGGCGACGAGCTCGGCCTTGAGTTGAACGCCTGCGTGGTCGGCCGCGATGACGAAGTTCGGCATGGCCGACCTTCTACCACCAGAACTCAGGCCTTGTAGCGCTTGAGCACCAGCACCGCGTTGGTGCCCCCGAACCCGAAGGAGTTCGAGATCGCCACGTCGACCCACTTCTCACGCGCCTGGTTGGGCACGTAGTCGAGGTCGCAGTCGGGGTCGGCCGCGCCGAAGTTGATGGTCGGCGGAATCACGCCGCGCGAAATGGCGAGCGAGGTGATGATCGCCTCGGCGCCACCGGCCGCGCCCAGCATGTGGCCGGTCATCGACTTGGTCGACGAGACCATCAGCTTGGCGGCGTGATCGCCGAACACGCGCTTGATGGCCTTGGTCTCGTGCAGGTCGTTGAAGGGGGTCGAGGTGCCGTGCGCGTTGACGTACTGCACGTCGCTCGGCTGCAGGCCGGCGGTCTTGAGCGCCAGGCGAATGCAGCGCTGCGCGCCCTCGTGTTCGGGGGCCGGCGCGGTCTCGTGGTACGCGTCGCTGTTGGCGGCGTAGCCCACCAATTCGGCGATGATGGTCGCGCCACGGCGCACCGCGTGCTCGAGCTCTTCGATCACCACGATGCCGGCGCCTTCACCCATCACGAAGCCGTCGCGGTCCTTGTCGAACGGGCGGCTGGCGCGGGTCGGGTCGTCGGTGCGGGTCGAGAGCGCCTTCATGGCCTCGAAGCCGCCGATGCCCATGGGGGTGATCGACGCTTCCGAGCCACCAGCCACCGCGGCGTCGAGATCGCCGTAGCGAATCTGCCGCCAGGCCTCGCCGATGGCGTGGGCCGAGGTGCTGCACGCCGAGACCGGGCCCCAGTTCGAGCCCTTGAGGTTGAACCGCATCGAAATGCGGCCCGGCGCCATGTTGGAAATCATGCGAATGATGAAGAAGGGGCTGATGCGATCGAAGCCCTTCTCGAGGCTGTTCTTCAGCGAATCTTCGAACGAGGTGATGCCGCCGATGCCCGAGCCCACGATGCAGCCGACCCGCTCGGGGTCGTAGCCGTTGGGCTTCTCGAGACCGACCGGCAGGCCCGATTCCTTCATCGCCATTTCGGCACCGGCGATGGCGTAGTGGCAGAAGGGGTCCATTCGGCGCGCCTCGCGGCGGTCGATGTAGTCCTCGGCGTTGAAGTCCTTCAGCTCACCGGCGAAGTTGACCTGCAGCTTGGGGTCGGTCCAACGGGTGATGGGCGCGATGCCCGACTGCCCCGCCAGCAACGCCTTCCAGTTCTTCTCGGTGCCGCTGCCCAACGCGGTCAACAGCCCGGTGCCGGTGATCACGACTCGTCGCGGAGCATTCACGATTGAACCTTTGGAAAAGAAAAAACGACCCGGCACCGCGAGGGGCGCCGGGCAGGCACGACACGACGCGACACCCTTACTTCTTGTGGGTGTTGATGTAGTTCACGGCGTCGCCGACCGACTTGATGTTCTCGGCCTCTTCATCGGGAATCTCGATCTCGAACTCCTCTTCCATCGCCATCACCAGCTCGACGATGTCGAGAGAGTCGGCGCCAAGATCCTCGATGAACGACGAGCCTTCCTTGATCTCGTCTTCGCTCACCCCGAGCTGATCGGCGATGATCGACTTGACCTTGGCTTCGATGTTCGTGGCCGTCATGATTCCATTCCTTTTGTGATGTATTGCGGCTGGTTACAGCGCGCTTCCCGTACCACAGCGCTGCTGACTTTTCTTCAACAGAAAACCTTCGGGCACTGCGACTTCGCTACATGTACATGCCGCCGTTGACCTTCAGCACTTCGCCGGTGATGTACGACGCGGCGTCCGAGGCAAGGAAGGCCACGGCGGCGGCCACCTCTTCGGCGTTGCCGATGCGCCCCAGGGGGATCGCTTCGGCCATCTTCGTCTTGAGCGCGTCGTCGAGCGCGGCGGTCATGTCGGTGGTGATGAACCCCGGCGTGACGGCGTTGACCCGAATCGAGCGGCTCGACAGTTCTTTGGCCACGGCCTTGGTCAGGCCGATGAGCCCGGCCTTCGACGCGGCGTAGGCGGCCTGGCCGCCGTTGCCCATTTCACCCACCACGCTGGACAGGTTCACGATCGCCCCGCCCCGCTGCTTCATCATGGGCCGGCTGACCGCGCGAATGAGGCTGAAGGCACCCTTCAGGTTGGTGTCGAGGGTCTTGTCCCAGTCCTCGTCCTTGAAGCGCATGATGAGACCGTCGATGGCCACGCCGGCGTTGTTCACCAGCACGTCGAGCCGACCGAACTCCTTGATGACCTCGTCGACTGCCTTGCTGCAGGCCTCGCTGTCGGCGACGTCGAAGCGCACGGCCTTCGCCTTGGCGCCCGCGTCGGTCAGCAGCTTCACGGTCTCGTTGGCCGCGGCC
>CAIWFK010000726.1 GCA_903911905.1 uncultured Myxococcales bacterium | reverse complement strand
GGAAATCGCCTACGCCCAGAGTGCCGCGTTCCTCGAGTTCCTGCGAGACCGCCACGGCACCCCGGCCTTCGGCACGCTCATCGACCGGGTGAAGGGCGGCGACGGCTTCGAAAAGGCCTTCGGCGTGGCCTTCCATTCCCCCCTGTCGATCGAGGAACGCGACTTCCGCGCCGAGCTGCCCCGCCGCTACCCCTGGTGGCCCCTGCTGCTCTCGGGCGGCACGCTGCTCTGGGGCGCGTCGTCGTTCCTGTTGGTCGCCGCCTGGTACCGCCGCCGTGGGCAGGTGGCGGTGGTTCGCCGCGAGCAGGCCCGCATCGAGCGGCTCGAAGACCTGGGTCGCGCGCTGATCGACGCCCGCTTCCGCGCGGCCAACGACGACCTCGACTTCACCCTGCCCTGGGTCGAGCGCGCCGACGCGTACTGGCTGATCTACGCCGTGCGACGCTTCGACTCGCCCAGCTCGAAGACCGAGCACTTGAGCGCCGACGGCACGCGGTAGTCGATGCCGCTGGCCCCGAACGAGGTGACCCGTCGGGCCGACACCTCGGCCAGCCCCCGCTCGCAGTGCCCGTCGAAGTCGCGCGGCGACATCGCTTCGACGTTGCACATGGCCAGCAGCAGCCCACCCGGCGCCAGCACCGGCGCGGCGGCCCTCACCAGCAGGTGGTAGTCGCGCTGCGCGCTGAAGCGCTGGCCCTCGAAGGTGGCGAAGCCCGGCGGGTCGAGCACCACCAGGTCGAAGCGCTCGCCCTTCTTCGTCAGCCGGCGAAGCCACTCGAAGGTGTCGCTGGCGATGAAGTCGTAGCGCTGGGGCGAACCGCCGTTGAGCGAGAGGTTCTGCGCTCCCCAGTCGAGCACCTTGCGCGAGCGGTCGACGTTGGCCACCCGCGCGGCCCCGCCCACCTGCGCCGCCACCCCGAAGCCGCAGGTGTACGCGAAGGTGTTGAGCACCCGACGCCCCGCAGCCACCGAGCGCACCCAGGCCCGCGCGTCGCGGGCGTCGAGGTAGAGCCCCACCGACAGCCCGTTCGCCGGGCGAATCTCGAAGCGCAGGCCACGCTCGGTCGCCACCAGCGCTTCGACCGGCTCGCCCGCCACCGGCCGTGACGGCGCGACCTGCTCGGGCGCCTCGTTGGCGGTCTTGCGGGCCTCGCGGGGTCGGCGCTTCACGTAGACCGCGCGCAGGGGCTCGAGCGACATCAGGTGCTCGGCCAGCTCGCGCTCGAAGGCCTCGGTGGCGTCCTGGTAGAGCGCGACGATCGCCACCTCGCCGAAGCGATCGACCGTCACTCCGGGCACCTCGTCGTCGACCCAGCGCCAGCAGGTGGTGCCCTCGGGCAGCGCCTGGCGGCGACGCGCCAACGCCTGGGCCAACGCCTGCTTCACGGGGCGTCCCGCAGGCCTTCGAGCGCGCGTGCGGCTTCACGGGCCAGCGCGGTGAAGTCGGTGCCGACCAACTGCCCTTCCCGCACCACCACCCGCCCGTCGACGATGGTCCACGCGACGGGGGCCTTGCTCAACTGCATGAGCAGGTGCGCGGTGAAGTTGGCCTGCTCGCGCGCCGGCACGTAGTCGAACACGCAGAGGTCGGCGAGCGCCCCCTGGTCGACGCTGCCGCAGGGCACGCCGAAGTGCATGCTGTTGAGCTCGGCGGGCCCACCGACCAGGAACTGCGACATCATGTGATCGGGGTCGAGCATGCGCCCCGCGCGGCTGAGGGCCATCACACCCGAGAAGCTGGCGGCCAGCTCTTCCCACAACGTGCCGCTGCCGCAGGTGCCCAGGCCCACCAGGTTCTGGCTGACCAGCACCGCTTCCATGCCCATGGCCGAACCACCCTCGACGGTCTGGGCCACCCGGGGGCTGAGCGCGATGAGGGTACGGCTCTTGGCCAGACGGGCCGCTTCCGCGCGGTCGATGGCCCGGGCGTGGCTGCCCACGCACGCGGCGCCCAGCAGCCCGAAGCGCTCGAAGCGGGTCACCACCCGTGCGCCGTGACGGGCCCAGGTGATGGCGAGATCGTCGTCGGTCTCGGCCAGGCCGAACTGCACGCCCACGCCCAGTTGTTCCTTCGCGCTGCCCACCTGCCGAAGCAGTTCGTCGTCGGCCACCGACGACGCGCGCACGCCCAACGCCCCGCGCACCAGCGGGTCGGCCTTGAGCGACTCGGCGTGGCGCGCGTTCTGTTCGACCTGCGCGGCGCCAGAGATCTGGTCGGCGCTGGTCGAGGCGTGCGCGTTCACCAAGCGGGCCCCCAGTCTGCGGGCCGTGCGCGACTGCGCCGCGAGGCCAGCCTCGACGCAGTTGGGCGCGTGCAGGTTCTCGACGAACATCGTCACCCCCTGCCGCAGCCCGCAGGCGAGCGCGAAGGCGGTGAGCGCTTCGACTTCGCCCGCCGTGAGCCGCGCTCCCAGGCGCCGCTCGACGTCGAGCCGTTGTTCGAAGGGCCGCAAGAGCAGATCGCCCGACCAGGGCGTCAACTGCCCGGCGACCAGTCGGGAAAAACAATCGACCAGGCCAGGGGCGACGAGCCGACCGTCGCAGCGCACTTCCCAGTCACCGGGCAACACGGGGCACTGCTCGTCGGGCACGACCGAGGCGATGGTGCGACCCACCACCAGCACCGACATGCCCGAGCGCACCCGCCCATCGGCCCGAAACAAGCTGCAATTCTTGAGAACGAGACGGCCTTCCACGAGGGCCCGCAGTCTACGCGCTTGTGAGCGCCGAAAACGAGAAAGCCGCTCCCCTCGTCGGGAAGCGGCTTTCGTACCGCGAACTGAAGCGAGGCTTCAGTAACCGGCGGTGTTGTTCTGGCCGAAGTCCTTCAGGCCCTTCTTTTCCAGCTTCGACGACGACTGCGAGCCACGGTTCGAAACCGAGGTGTTGCCCGAGAGGGCGTCGGCCGAGCCACCGAACAGCGCCTTGATGTTGTCGCCGAAGAGGGTCACGACGCCGATGGCGGCGATGGCGATCAGCGCCACGATGATGATGTATTCCGTCATGCCCTGGCCGCGGGCCTTCTTGGTCAGCATCTGCTTCTTGTTCTTGGTGGTGGTGATGGCGCTGGTCATGGTCGTCTCCGGGGGTTGTACGGCGGGGTTATGAAGCGTGAAGCGGTTTGTGTTCCGACACAAAGAAGTATCTGCGAGCTCGCGTGATCCCTCCATACGTCAACAGGAGGATGCCGAGAGCTCAGTGATTCCAGGGCTTTGCGCCAATTTCCCGTCAGATCCGTGACCACGACCCGATCGAAAGGCTATCAGCGTTGCATGATCGCCCCCGCGCTGATCGCCCTTTCGCTGCACGCCGCGCCGATGGCCGAGCCCCACGCGCTGCAGGTGTTGCGAGAGCAGTGTCTGCTCGACGCGGCCGACCCGAAGAACCCCTGGGCGCTCGCGCACGGCGTGAAGCTCTTCGGGCCCACGTATCTCGCAGCCGACGGTCGCAAGGCGGTCGACGTGATCATTCACGACTTCCTGCAGAAGAACCCCTCGTCCACCAGCCAGGCCGCGCCCTTCGGCTTCCAGCGCTTCGCGCCCGACGGCACGCCGATCGAACCGCACACCAACCTCAACGTGAAGGCCTTCGTCGTCGAGGGGAAACTGCCGCTCTCGACGGCCTTCGCGGCGAGCTTCGGGCCCGTCACGCTCAAGCAACTGGTCGCCGGCATCGAGCGTTCGTTTCGGCACGTGCCCTCGAGCCCCGCGTATTGGCAAGACGTGGCGTGGACGCTCGACGTCTTCGCCGCGACCCACAAGGCGGGCGACACGCTGAGCACGTCGGACGGGCGCACGGTGGCGCTCGATCAGGTCTTCGACGACGCGCTGGCCGAACTGGAAAAAGAAGACGCCGACCTCGCGGCCGGCCTCGACGCGCACCAACCGCAGGTCGACAAGCGCAAGCAGGGGCTCTACGCGCACCCGTGCGGTGGGCTGCACTTCGTGCAGGCGGTGCTGGGCTGGGCGCGAAACCCGTCGGTGCGCAAGCGCTGGGGCGCCCGGGTCGATCGGCAGATCGCCGTGCACTTCTACCGGCTCGAATCCGAGCACCGGCAGTACGACGCGGCCTTCGTGCAGGCGCAGAAGTTGGCGCCCGAGCTCAAGGTGCGGGTGCTGACCCAGCAGGTGAAGTTCTACGGGCATTTCCTCGAGACCGCCGCGCGCG
>CAIWFK010000725.1 GCA_903911905.1 uncultured Myxococcales bacterium | reverse complement strand
GTTCTGGCGACGGGAGGGGTTTTTCAGCAGCCTGCGAGGCAGCTCACTCCGCTTCGAGCAGGGTGACCGAGCAGCGGTACTCCGGGTGGGTGAGGTCGATGACGTCGACCGCGCCGGTGACTTCGTCGAAGCGGCCGCCAGACGGCATCAGGCCGCCGGTGAGCATGCTCAGCGCCGCCGAGCCGAGCATCGACCAGGGCTCGAGGTCCTTCACGCTCTTGACCGAGCGGCGGAAGGTGACGACGCCGCCGAAGCGCCAGACGCTGCGCATCGGCCGGGTGCGGACGCCCCCGTCGAGCGAGAAGGAGCCGGTGACGGTCTTCGCCGAGCCGAGCACGAAGTCGTCGAAGGCCTTCACTCCAGAGGACTGGGTGATGGACAGCGACTGGAGCGCGCCTTCGGGCGAGGCGAAGACCTCGACCAGGGTCACCAGCTCGACGCCCGAGCGCCCGTCGGCGAACTCCTGCAGGCGCGCGCCGGCCGAGAGGAACTGCTGCAGCTTGATGGCGTCGGGGCTGCCGCGCGCGACGCCTTCGACCAGCGCCGAGGGGTGCTCCATGGCCTCGCGGTAGCCCTCGGGCGCGTCGTACGCCTGGCCGGTGCGGCCGTAGCGCTCGGCGCCGGCGAGCCACGATTGGGCCACCGCGCGGCCGATCTTCTTCGGGTCGTCGAGGCCGATGAGGTCGGGCACCTCCTTCGTGGCGTCGACCAGGCGGTGGCGAAGGTCGTCGAACGCGGGGTCGACCAGGCCGTTGGCGACGTGCGCGCGCGCGAGGCCGTGGCGCAGGAAACCGTCGACGCGGGCGGTGACCCTGGCGGTCTCTTCTTCCTTCAGTTCGCGATCGCTCGGGCCGTCACCGGGGTGGATGGTGAGGCCGCGCGGCGCTTCGGGTTCGGGGCCAGGCAGGCCGAAGTTTCCGGGCAGCAGGGTGAAGAGGGCGCGAGGCGCGTCGTGCTCCGAAGCGAGGGGAACCGGTGCGGTCGGTTCCTGAGGCGATGGCGCGACGACCTGAGCGGCTGGAGCGGGTGGGCGAGCACGCGTGGGCCGCACCGGCCTCGGCCTCGGCGTCGGTGGCTTGGGTTCGGGAGGAGACTCGACCTCGAGCCACGTCAGCGGAGTGGGGGCAGGCGGCGCGGTCGGCAACGGGGTCGTGGGAACGCGCGCGACCGACACGACCACCGCGGCGTGCACCGCCAGGGAAACGACCAGCGCGAGGGCGCGGCGGTGGTGGGCCATGTGGTGTCACGTGGGTAACGCGCGGGCGGCGGAACCATTTCCTGCGTCGGAACGACGGCTTGCCTGACGCGTTGCGACGACTCCTCAATTGAGACACCTCGTGACTCATGAGCGCAACGACGAGTCACCCCAGGCGCGGCACTGAGAGCCGGAACCTCGCGCCCTTCGTCGCGCCATCGAATACCTCGAGCCGCCCGCCGTGCTCCTGCGCGATGCGATGGGCGATGGCCAGCCCAAGCCCGGTCCCCTGCGCCTTGGTGGTCACGTACGGCTCGAACAGCCGCGCCTTGAGCTCGGCCGGGACGCCAGGGCCCTCGTCCTCGACCTCCATCACCGCGAGCGCGCCGTCGACCTGCACGCGCACCGTCACCCGCCCACCCTGCGGCATGGCTTCTTCGGCGTTCTTGATGAGGTTCACCAGCACCTGGGTGAGCAGGTCGCGATCGGCCGAGACCTTCACCCGCGGCGTGAGCACCGACTCGTAGGTGACGCCGCCATGCGGTGCGTAGAGCGACATCACGGCCTGCACCGTGGCGGTCAAATCGAGGTCCGCGACCTGCGGTTTGGGCATTCGGGCGAACTGACTGAACTCGTCGACGATGCGCTTGAGCCGGTCGACTTCTTCCAGCACCGCCTTCGCGCTCTCGGTGAACAGCCCCTTGAAGCGCTCGTCCAATGGGCCGCGCTGGCTGGCGGCGAGCAGCGTCTCGAGCGACATGCGAATCGGCGTCAGCGGGTTCTTGATTTCGTGTGCCAGGCGCCGCGCGACTTCCTGCCACGCCGCGATGCGCTCACTGGCCACCAGCTTGTCGGTCGCGCCCTTCAAGTCGGTCGTCATGCGGTTGAAGGTCTCGACGAGCGCCCTCAATTCCCCCGAGGCGAGCCGCGGGTCGACCATCACCCCGGGCGTGCCAGCGGCGATCTCCTTCGCGGCCGCGGTGAGCGCATCGACCGGCCGCGAGACGCGAATGCTGACCACCAGCCCCAGCGCGACCGAGAGGAACAACCCGAACAGCGCCAGGGCCATGAAGGCGCCGAGCAACTGGGTGCGCGTGGTGTAGAAGTCGGCGCGCGAGAAGAGCAGGGTGATGGTGGCCGCCTCGCCGACCGCGCGCGTTCGCACCACCGGCCCCACGCCGCCGTCGCCCGCCGCCGCGATGAGCTGCTTGCCGACCGAAATCTCGACGCGCGCGCCGGTCAGCCGCGCCAGCGTCTCGGCGTGCACCTGACCCAGTCGCACGCCGCCCACCGCCCACAGCCGTCGGTCGCCGTAATCGACCGGCCGCGCCACCACGATGGCTGGCTGCTGCGCGAGTCCGTCGGCGGTGCTCACTTCGACCAGCGCCGGAGTGACTTTCCGTGCGGGCTGGCGGGTCACGGCGAAGAGCGGATCATCGGGCTCACCCAGGCGCGCGGGAAGGTGGCCGCTCGAGAGCGTTCGCCCTTCGTCGTCGAGCAACGCCAGCACGTCGAGCCCTCGCGGGGTCATCAGGTTCGAGGCGGCGGTGGTGACGTGCGGAGGCGCTGGCACCCTCGCCGCGTCGCGCGCCACGTCCTCCAGCGCCTGGCTCGCGGCCAGCTCATCCATCCGATGCCGAATGTCGTCTTCGAGCCGCGCCGCCTCGGTGTCGACCGCCACCAGCTGCTGGTCGATTCGCTTGTCGAGCTGCCGACCGAGCAGCGCGGACAGGCTGCGCACGGCCAGCGGCACGACCAGCGCCACCTGGAGCACCGCCAGGGCGACGAAGGCGAGGGTGAGGGTCCAGCGAAGGCGCACGGGCTACTCCGCCGAGAGGAAGACGTCGTCGAGGCGCGGCAACCCGAGGGTGTCGCGGGTCAGGTGTTGCACGTCACGCGAGGCGCTCACGCCCAGGCCGTGGGTCGCCAGCGGCCAGAGCGGCAAATCGGCCAGCACGTCGAGGGCCAGCTTCGCCGCCTTCGCGTCGTCGGCGGGCACCTGGGCCACCTTCGCGCGTTGCCCGGCGACGTCGAGCAACACGGCGAGCGCGGCCGGAGCAGACGGTGGCAGCAGGGTGTTCACCAACATCAGCTCGGTGTCGGCGGGGTGATGCGCGCGCAGCTCGGCCCGAGGCAGGCCCTTGAGCGCGACGCGGTAGCCGTTGGGCTGCAGCTTGACCTGCAGTCGCTCGGCGATGGCGCGCTCGTCGTCGACCGAGGCGTCGTAGAGCAGGGTGAGTTCCTTCGCGGCAGAGAGCGGCGTGGGCTTCGGGGGTCTGGGCGGAACCGCAGCCGGTCCACCCGACAACGACGGCGGCAGCAGCGTCAGCAGCGGGGCCGAGGGCACCTTGACGAAGAAGCGCACCAGATCGGCTCGGTCGACGCTCGACTCCAGCGCCTGGCGCAGATGCGGCCCGAGCTGGGGTGAGAAGACTAGCGAGAGCACGAAGAGCTGCGGCGCGTCGTCGGGTGCGGTGGCGCCGAGCACCAACTGCGCCTTGTGCTGGGCCAGCAGTCGCTCGGCGGTGCGCGCGTCGGTGGGCGTGACGGTGACCGAGTCCACCCAGGGGCGGCCGTCGGGCAGGTCGGTGGCGGCGATCAGCGCGTCCTTCCCGGGGTGGAACGGGCCCGGCGCAATCGCGAACGCGGGGTGACAGAGCACGCGCTCGAGCTCGAAGGTGGCGCCGGTCAGTTCCACCGCGCCCTTCACTTCGGTCACGCTCTTCACGCCCGCGAGCAGCGAACGCACCGCGGTGGTGCTGGCGAGCACGTCCTTGAGCTGCGCGGCGACGGTGCCGGGAGCGACCCCGGGCAGCGGCGTGAGGCGGGTCACCTGCGGCGTGGGGTGCGACGTCTCGACCAGGCGACAGAGCGGGGTGCGCGTGAGCAGCAGGGTGGCCACGTCGGTCGGCGAGTCGGCGAGCAACGGGTCGTTCTCGATGGCGCGGGCGACGACGCAGACCGAGAGTGCGCCTCCGACGTGCGCCCGACCACCGGCGAGGGCCGGGGTGGTCAGCACGAGCGTGAGCAGCCAGAGGGTTCTCATGGCATCACCCGCTTGAGCACTACCAGCTCACCTGCGCCATCGGCATGCCACACGCCCAACACCACCTCGTCGGTGGCATCGGCATCGAGGTCTCCGCTGGCGGCGAGCAGCGCACGCCCCTTGAGCGGCTGCTGCCACAGCGGCGTGGCCTCGGCGAGCGGCGCGCTGCGCGACTGCAGGCCTTCGAACTTGTCGAGCGGCACCACCCGCACCTCGTCGACGTCACCGACGGTCTTCGCGCTGGTAGCGACCAGCTCGGGCGTGCCGTCGGCGTCGAGGTCGGCCAGGCACGAGCCACTGCCCACGCCGGTGACGTGCCCCGAGGCAGACAGCCCCCGCGCCACCGCCGCCGAGCCATCGTTCAGGGTGAAGACGACCATCGCGCCGAACTCCGAGAAGGACGAGGCGAGCCCCGGCAAGGTCACCGGCTTCCCGGCCCAGGTCAGCTCACGCGCGAACCCGGCGAGGCCCGGCTCGGTGTGCAACGCGAGGCCATCGACGAGCAGCTCGGACGAACCGATGGACTTGAGGGTGCCCGCCTTGAACGAGAAGGTCTCGGCGCGATCCCGCCGCGAGGACCACACGTTGACCCGGCTGCCCACGACCCAGATGAGGCCGAACGGTTCGCGGGTCGGGTGCACCGAGAGCGGCTGGGTCAAGTCGGCGCGCGCGAGCAGTCGCCCGTCGTTCCCCGAACGCACTTCGAAGTGGTCGCCGGTGAGCACCAGCACCTCGGCCTTGCGGTCGCCGTCGAGGTCGGACACCGCGAGCGCGGCGGGCACCTCGGTCAGTCGCACCAGCGAGGTCAGCTTGAGCTCGAGCGGTGCGCCCTGGGCCTGGGGCCCGGTGAGCGTCACCACGTCGGCGTCGGCCTCGAGCACGTGCGCGACGATGGCCACCGGGCCCGTGCGCACGCCCGCATCGCCTCGGGTGGTGATGACGTCGCCGCGCAGCGCCAGCCGCCCACCTTCCATCGTCGCGGTCAGCCGCAGCACGCTCACCGCCCCGCGGTCGTGGGCCGCCGATTCGGCGAGCGTGGCGTCCTTCGCGTCGACGACCAGCGAGGTGAGCCCCTGGTCGGACAGCTTCGCCGCGATGACCGAGGCCAGCGCGCGCTGGAGCGGCGCCGGCGCGGCCTCGACGTAGAGCGCGATGGGCGGCGCGAACTTGCGCTCGGCCACCTGGGTCGCGACCAACGCCGCCGCGCGGTCGAGGGTGCCGGGGCTGGCCGCGAGGCCGAGCGCGAGCAGGGAAGGCAGCAGCGGCATCACCGGCGACCCTGGTCATGCAGCAGGAAGTCGTTGGGGTCGACCGCGCGGGTCTCTTCGGTGGGCTCGGTGCCCGCGAGGAAATATTCGCTGCGCCCCGGCACGGCCTTGCCAGCCAGCAGCCCGGTCGCGGGGTCGATGCGCACCTGCACCACGCCTTCGGGCACCTTGAAGTCGGTCGCTGGCAGGCCCTGGTGCGCGACCTTCATGAAGGCCAGCCACAGGGGGAGCGCGGCCTTGCCACCGGTCTCTGCGGGGCCGAGCGGCTCGTGGTCGTCCATGCCCACCCAGGCGCTGGTCACGAAGTTGGTGGTGTACCCGGTGAACCAGGCGTCGCGGAATTCCTGCGCGGTGCCGGTCTTGCCCGCGGCGGGGCGATCGAGTTCCTGCACGGCGACGGCGGTACCCTCTTCGACCACGCTGCGCATGAGCGAGGTGGCGAGGAAGGCCACGGCGGGCGCGATGGCCTGCTCGGGCGCGGCGTGATGCTCTTCGAGCACGGTGCCCTTCGAGTCGGCGACCTTCACCAGCAGAATGGGGTCGGCGTACAGACCCCCGGTCTGGAGCGTGGTGTAGGCGTTGGCGATTTCCAGCATCGACACTTCTCCGGTGCCGAGCGCGAGGGTCAGGTTCTCGGGCAGCGCGCTGTGAATGCCGGCGCGGTTGGCGAAGGCGATGACCGCGTCGGGGCCGACTGCTTCGATGAGCCGCACGCTGACGGTGTTCTTGGACTTGGTGAGCGCCTGCCGCACGGTGATGGGGCCCTCGAAGCCGCCCTTCTCGTAGTTCTGGGGCTTCCAGGTCTTGCCGGTGAAGGGGTCGCGAATGGCCTCGGGCGCGTCGTTGACGATGGAGATGGGCGTGAACTTCTGGCTCTCGATGGCGGTGGCGTAGAGGAAGGGCTTGAACGAGCTGCCGGGCTGGCGGCGGGCCTGGGTGGCGCGGTTGAAGGCCGAGGTGCTCGAATCGTAGGCGCCGACCATGGCGACCACGGTGCGGTCCCTGGGGTCGATGGAGACCAGCGCGCCCTGCACCACGGGCACCTGGAAGAACGTCGCGGCGAAGAGCGGGCTGCCCGGCAGCACCTTGCCCACGCGCACCCGCATCAGCTCGCCGGGGTGGGTGACGTCGGACAGCTTCGCGGGCAGCGCTCCGAGCTTTCCGTCGGGGCTGCGTCGCCGCATCCACTTCGAGCTGGCGAAGTCGACCTGCACCTGCGCGCCGACCAGGTCGACGATGGCCAGGCCCTTCACGTCGTCGACGCTCTTCACCACCCCGACGGTGTCGACGTTCTCGGCGAGGGTGTGCACGGCCAGTGCTCGCACCAGTCGTTGATCGCGGCTGGGCGGCGGCTCGTCGTCGGGGGCGACCTGCTCGTCTTCGGGCGGCGCTTCTTCGGGCGGCTCGTCCTTGAGCGCGGTGAGGTCGGCGACCAGGCGCTCGTCGGGGGCGGCGCTTGCCGGCTTCGGCCAGGCGCTGCTCGATGAGCGGGCGCAGGGCCTCGAAGCGGTTCAGCTCGATGGCGCCGGGACTGCCGCGGTACCCCTGGCGTTGGTCGACGGCCTCGAGCCCCGCGCGCACCGCAGTCTCGGCGGCGACCTGCAGCTTCGGGTCCATGGCGATCTGCACGCGCAGGCCACCTTCGAGCACCGCCTTCTCGCCGTAGCGGGCAACGAGCTGCTTGCGCACGTCTTCGGCGTACGACCCACCGACGGTGGGCTGGGGGCGCGGCCCGAGCACGATGGGCTTTTCCAGTTCGGGGTCGGTCTGTGCCGCAGGCACGAAGTCGTGGCGCGAGAGCTGGCCCAGCACGTAGCGCTGGCGCTTCTTGGCCTTCACGATGTTGGTGACGGGGTTGATGCGGTCGGGCGACTGCACGGTGCCGGCGATGACGGCGGCCTCACCGAGCGTGAGGTCCTTGGCGTGCTTGCCGAAGTAGAAGAGCGCGGCTTCCTCGACGCCGTAGCGGCCGTTCCCGAAGTACACGCTGTTCACGTAGAGGTTGAGGATCTGGTCCTTGGTCAGGGCCTTTTCCATGCGGGGCGTCAGGATCCACTCGCGAATCTTTCGCGACAGGGTGCGCTCGGTGGTCAGCAGCAGGCGTCGGCAGATCTGCTGCGAGATGGTCGAGGCCCCGCTCTTCATGCCGCCGGGCTTCAGGTTCTTCAGGCCCGAGCGGAGCATGCCCAGGTAATCGAGCCCGTCGTGTTGATAGAAGTCGGCGTCTTCGGCGGCCAGGAACGAGTCGCGCACGTGCTTCGGCAGGGTGGTGATGTCGACCCAGGTGCGGCGCTCGACGAAGAACTCGGCGCAGGTGCTGCCGTCGCGGCAGGTGACCTTGGTGGCCTGAGACGGGCGCCAGGTCTTGAGGTCTTCGGGGCTGGGCAGGTCCTTCTCGAAGTGGAGG
>CAIWFK010000724.1 GCA_903911905.1 uncultured Myxococcales bacterium | reverse complement strand
GCCTGCACGCCTCCGTGGCTCCAGGGCTCGCGCTCGGTGCGGTCACCCTGGTGTCGGTAGACGCCGTCGGCGCTGGCCACCCACAGCACGCCGTGGGCGTCGACCGCCAGGCCCCGCACCGCGACGCCGGCGAGCGCCGGGTCCAGGGTGAGGGTGCCGTTGGCGTACTTCGAGAGGCCGGCCTTGCTGGCGCACCACACCGCGTCCTTTTCGACCACCAGGCGGGTCACCGACGGCTCGGAAGGGCGTTGCTTGAGCACGGTGGCAAACGTGTTGCCGCGCCGCACCGCGAGCCCGCCGAGCGTCGCGACCCACAGCGCGCCATCGGGCCCGACCGCCAGGGCGGTGACCGAGCTGTTGGGCAAACCGTCGGACTGGCCGAAGCGCGTGAAGCCCACCCCATCGAAGCGGCCCAACCCGTCCTGGGTGCCCACCCACAGCAGGCCCTCGTCGTCCTGCGCGAGCGCTTCGACCGAGGCCTGGGGCAGGCCGTCATCGGCGTTGACGAAGCGAAAGCCCCAGGTCTCGCCACGGGCGAGCGCCGCCACCAACAGCACCACCAGGACCGACCCCCTGCCCACCATGGGGCGAGCCTACCAAGCTCCGGGCCCGACCGGCCCCGCAAGGAGCCTCGACGTCGGCTTCGGAGGACACCGACCGGCATGACCACCGCCGCCGAACTGCGCGCGTTCCACGACGCGCGCGCGACCCACGCTCGACGATCAGACCTGGAACGATCTCGACCTCGACGACGTGTTCGACGTGGTTCGGCACGGCACGTCGGTGGTGGGCGCTGGCCCTGTTGGCCTGGCGTTCGTCTCGGCCATGCTCGATGCGGGGCGGGTCGCGACCGGGTTGGCGGTGCGCAGAACCCCTGCCACGCCCCAGCCGGGTCTCACGCCTTCACCGAAAGCAGCTTCCGGGCCATCACGGTCGTACCAGCACCGCTCCGGTCGAGGGCTGGTGGTACGGGTCGACGAAGTCGATGGCCAACTCGAGCCCGGCGACGGCGGTGAACTTCGGGCCGTCGGGGAAGAGGCGGTCGAGGGTGACCGGCTCGGTCTTGCCGTCGTGCTCGATCTCGAGCTGCATCAGCGCGTCGTTCACCGCGCGCCCGGCCTTGTCGGTGGCGTGGGTGTACAGCACCGTCTTGAGCGTCGCCCGTACGCCCTTGCCCAGCGAGACCGGCTTGTCGTGGGTGAGCTCGATGCGGCGGGGGTCGGTGGGTGACATGGTGCCAGCTCCTTCGGGCGACGAGGTTCTGCAGGCGAGCAACAGCAGCGTGAGCCACCAGAGGCGCATGGTTTTCAGGGTACCACCCCAGACGTGAGCAGCACGGCCTCGCCGTCGGCGTGCGCCGTCTGCCAACCGCTCGCCTGGAGCAGCGGAAGCAGCGGCTCGTCGGGGGGCAGCAAGACGCCGTCCACCTTCTCGGCGCCGAGCATCGACAGGGCCTCGGGCCCGGCCTCGAGCAGGCGTTGATGGCGTTCGAAGACCTCGAGCGGGTAGCAGTCGTTGCGGGCGTCGATGAAGACACGGGTCGCGGGGAACTGCTGCGCCAGCACGGCGCCGCCCCAGCCCAGCGTGCTGAAGAGCCGCGCGGGCGGGTGGGGCAGGTGCTCGAGCGCCGTGAGCGCGGCGGTGGGGTGCACCCGCTCTCGGACCGAGAGGTAGCGCTCGAAGCCCAG
>CAIWFK010000723.1 GCA_903911905.1 uncultured Myxococcales bacterium | reverse complement strand
TTCAGGTCCGTCAATCCGCGCGCTTCGTCTCACCACGCGTGCTTCCTCGAGCCAATGCTGGTGGGGTTCCGGTCATGGCTTGAGGCCGGCGGCGGTGGCCTGCGCGATCAACTCCGGCGAGAGGAGCGCCTGCATCTGCACCCCGACGCGCCCGCGGGAGCGCTCGACGTTCCAGGAGCCCACCATGCGAAGGTCCCCCGCGAAGCGTGCGTGCTTGCGCGCGACGAGCGTGTCGTACGTCTTGAGCAGCTTGGCCGGGAACGCCCTGGTGTGGAGTTCGGCGCGCAGCTTCTCGATCTCGGCCGTTGACCAGCCTCGCTCCTGAGCGACGACCACGTTCCAAACCCTGGTCGCGAAGCGGACGGCGGCCTCGAAGTCCTGCCCTGGCTCGTCCACTACGGGGCCGGCGAAGTCGAGGAGCGTCTCGGAGATTCTGCGACCATACCCGATAGCGCGATCGAGCTCGTGGTGGGGTACGCGTGCGCCGACGTCGTCGAGGCCAAGCTCTCGCCGAAACTGCCTGGTGTCGTACCCCGTCGGTTCGGCGCTGCGGGCAGCGCGGTTCTCCATTTCCTTGAGCATCAAATGAATCGACGGCACCGCAGCGTCATCGGCGATGGCCGTGCGAGGCGTTCGCCCCTCGAGCATGGGCAGCTCGGTGTCGAGCCAGCTCCGGTAGACTTCGGCCATCGACGGTGAGGTGACGGACTGGCTGTCCAGCAGCAGGTCGGCGCCGCCTCGCATCTCGGGCAGCGAGTGCTGCTTGCGGCCCCGCCGCGTCGCGAGGCCCGCCAGGGCGTCTTCGAAGCGCTGGCTCAGAGCGTCGCCGCGCTCGCGGGAATTGGTCGAAAGCACAAGCTTCGACTTGGTCAGCCGTGCTGAGCCAAGGACGGTGTTCTTCCAGTTCGTGTGTTGCGCGTTGCCTTCCTTGGTGAAGGTGAGCGTGGCGCCGCGGGAGTCTTCCGAGGTGAGGGTGGCGCCCTCCATGGCCGCGAGGCGTGACAACGCCGAAGGGAACGAGCCCCGCTTGAGCGCGAACTCGTCCTCCAGCAACACTGTCTGGTGGCCGTCGGTGTTCCGAATGCGGGCAGGGGTTGCAAGGGTGACGTCGCGTCGTGCGACGGCCAGGTCCCAGGCTTCGAGCAGACGCACCGTCGTCGCCCAGCCGGGTGCGGGTGATGCGGCCCTCACCTCGCGGACGACCTCGTCGGCCTCTCGTGGAGGAAGGGGGGAGAGGTGGGAACCCCCAAGGACAGACATGTCGGGCACCTTGACGATGCGCGCCAGCATCACGTCGCGCGCGACGAGCGTCTGAGAGCCACGCTGCTCCTTCACCGACGCGCGCTCGCCCGTCAGCAAGTTGACGAGGTCGAGGCCCACACCGCGCTCGACGCGCAGGACTTCCCACGCACCCAGGCGAGAGTTGCGCTGCGCCTCGAGCCACTGCCTGTCGGCGAGGGCCAGCGCCGCCGCCTCCTTCTCGAGAAAGTGTTCGACGACGGTACGGCCGTCGACGGGCCACTCGTACGAGGCGAGCGGACCGACGAGGCCGAGCTGGGGCTCGCGGTCGCCGAACGTCTCGGGGCCCATGCGCTTCATGGCCCCGGCGGAAAAGCGGCGCCTGGTGAAGGCGACGAGGGTCTCGATGAGCCGATGGTCGCGCTCATGCCAGGACTGCCCCGGTCCCGTCGGCGGCAGCGCGTCGAGGTGGCAGCGCTTGTACTTCTTGCCGCTGCCGCAGGGGCACAACTCATTCCGGCCGGTGCCCGCGAAGTTGATTTCGGTCTTCCCGGGTACTTCGCCGCGTCGGGAGGCGTGGACGATGACCTCGGACTTCCTGGTCGCCGCGCGGCCGACGCCGGGCTCGTCCACCGAGAGTGCGGTGACGGCCTTCAGGGCTGCGACCACCTCCGCGACGTCGCGTGCCCTCAGAGGCCGCGCCTCGCCCTGATGAAGCATCAGGACGCCAGGAGCGAAGGGCAGCCCGGTGAAGGCCTTCATCGCTTCGACGACGAAGGCAGGTTCGTCCTCGACGAAAACGCTGGTGCACGGGCGCATCAAGTCTTCGTCGCCGAGTTGCGCATCGTCAGCCTCTCGCAACGCCTGCACGCTGCCCTGCTGGTGGTACAGCACCAGACCGAACTCCTCGCCACCCTGGCCCATGACGCACCCCTCGAAAGTGCGCGCGGGCCGCTGCACCGTGACGTCGAGGACTTCGTCCTGCTCGAAGCCCGCCCACGCCTTGGTACGAATGAAGGCTGCGAGTGCCAGCGCGAGGTCGATGACAACCTCCAGCGAGTCGGACTCCAGCAGGGTCCCGTGGGCGGTCATCACGGCGAACCCCGCACGGAAGGCGAGGGCTTCCTGCGGCGGCACTGCGACCTGAAGGCCCAGCGCGCGCGCGGCCGACGCGAGCGCGGGCTCACAGACGGCTTCCGCCTTTCCCCTGGCGAGGAGCTGCGAGAGCCCCTGGGCGTCGGTCTTGGCGAAGACGACGTCGACCTCGCCGTCCGCGTCACCGAGCGCGAGGTACGCGGTCGCGTCGTCCCTGTCCTCGAAATCGATGGGGCCGACCTTCAGGAAGAAGCGCATGGGCTTGAGTACCTCAGCTTCCCGCCAGAGCGTGCACTTCGACCGAAGGCGCCAACGTCAGGCTGCGTGCTCCTGGGGCGTGACCCACCGCTGAACCAGGGTCGGGGCGAAGCGGCTCGACTTGTTCTTCAGGCCCAGCCGTTCCTCGACGTCTCCGCCGACTCCGGGGCGAACGAGCCCTTCCTTCGGCTTCGCGTCGAGCGCGAAGGTGAGGAACTCGAACTTGTTCGAGATTGAAGCGCGGAACTGGCCGCGCAGCGCGGCCTCGGCGCCTGCCACCATCACGGGCGCAGCGATGAGGACCTTCCTCGGCGTGTGAGTCGCGAGGAAGGCCTCGAGGTGCGTGCGCACGATGCAGCCCGAGGCGATGATGGCCTTCGCCACCACGACGGTCTCGACCTTCTTTTCGTTCAGTCGGGGGTCGACGAAGCGCTGAATCACCGTCGCGACGTCGCCGTCGGCGTACTTCCGCCGCCGCGTCCAGTAGCAGACGAGGCGCGCTTGCTCGCGTGGCAGCGACTCGAGCATGCCCTCGACCAGCGAGTCCGCGTCTTCCGGGGTGCAGACGAGTGCGAAGGGGCGGCGGAGCTCAAGTTGGTCGGCGACGACCTCGCCGAGGCTGGCACCGACGGACCGCATTGCCTTGGCATACTTCACGGTGTTCGAGGGTTCGGCGAGGGCGCGCAGTTGCTGCTTCACGCGCGCCGTTGCGAGGGTGGTGAAGGTATGGCGAGCCGTCGAGGTGGCGTCAGTTCCGCTCACAGAAGCTCCAGGACTTCGCTTGCGAGTCGAGGTCGTCGTTGCACCACACCGCGAGCAAACTCGCGGAATTCACTACTTCTACAGGACATTCGGCCGTCGATGCCAGCGCCGTCGGCGTAGAAGAAGTGGCCGTCCTCGACACGACAGTCGAAGTCGGGGACCCGGGCGAGCTCCTTTGCCGCACTTCGCCATCAGCGTGGCTGCTTCCAGCTACCCTCAAGGGCGTCGCGCCATCGTCGTCCAGATGCGCGAGGACGCGGCCGATGGGGATGAAGGAGCCCAGCCGTCGGGTGTTGAGCCAGGCGTACGACACGTCCTTCCAGAGGAGCTCGAGGTCGGAGGTCGACGGCGCGTTGACGACACAGGCTGCGCGCAGCGCGGCATGCGTCGGGCCGGCCGCGACGTGGCGCGCAGGCTCGAGCCAACCCGGAAACTGGAGGATGTCGACCTTCGGCAGGCGGCCCCGGGCTCGTCGCAGACGTAGGGCAAGGGCCGTCGAGGCAACCACCCAGGTCACGCTCGCGGACTTCCCGACGGCGAGTTGCGAGATGAATGCCTCACGCACCTGCCCCCAGTTCTGCTGGCGACGACGTCGAAGTTGAAGGTACCGCGAGTCTGCATCGCGCTCGGCCCAGTCGTCGACGTGGCATGCGCGGAGTTGCTGGGCGTGGCGAGCGGGCTCGCCCAGCCGGGCCCTCTCGAGCGCGAGCAACACGCGCCAGACCGCGAAGTGGCTCTCGAAGTCGTTGCCCGAGAGACTCGCGACGCCGCCGAGGTGCTGTCGATCGACCTGCTTCATGCGCCTCCCCGCCCTGAGAGATCAGCACTGACTGCAGGCTGAAGAGTTTGAGTATCATGCTGATTTAATTCGCTGGATGGGCTATGGTCAGACATTCCAGGACTTTAAATGCAATGTGCATATAGCTGGTAAGCAGGGTGCCGCAGGCATCATTGCT
>CAIWFK010000722.1 GCA_903911905.1 uncultured Myxococcales bacterium | reverse complement strand
CTTGGCGATCTTCTTCCGCTTGGCCTCGCTGGTGGTGACCTTCATCTCGGCGCGCAGCTCTTCGGCAAGCGTGTCGATGTTGATCTGCTTGAGCATGTCGGACAACGACTTGAGCGGGCGCTTGTTGGGGCCCGTGATGGTCTTGCCGCGGCGACCGTTGTCGAACAGGGCGTCGACCGCCTCCTGCAGCATTCGCTTCTCGTTGCGAATGATGATGTCGGGAGCGTTGAGTTCCTGCAGGCGCTTGAGGCGGTTGTTGCGGTTGATGACCCGGCGGTACAGGTCGTTGAGGTCCGACGTCGCGAAGCGGCCGCCGTCCAACGGCACCAGGGGACGGAGGTCGGGCGGCAGCACCGGAATGACGTCCAGCATCATCCACTCGGGCTGGTTGCGGTGACCCGCGGGGCCCGAGATGCGGAAGCTCTCGAGCACCTTGAGGCGCTTGGCGATCTTCTTCCGCTTGGCCTCGCTGGTGGTGACCTTCATCTCGGCGCGCAGCTCTTCGGCAAGCGTGTCGATGTTGATCTGCTTGAGCATGTCACGAACGGCTTCGCCACCCATGGCTGCGGTGAACGAATCGTCGCCGTTCTCGTCGAGCATCTTGTGGAAGCGCTCTTCGGTCAGCAGCTCGCCCTTCTTGAGCTCGGTGCTCTTGGGGTCGAGGACGATGTAGGCCTCGCAGTACAACACCTTCTCGAGGTCCTTCAGGGTCATGTCGAGCATCGCGCCGATGCGCGAGGGCAGGCTCTTCAAGAACCAGATGTGCGCGACCGGCGTGGCGAGGGTGATGTGGCCCAGGCGCTCACGACGCACCTTGGACTGAATCACCTCGACCCCACACTTCTCGCACACCACGCCGCGGTGCTTCATGCGCTTGTACTTGCCGCAGTTGCACTCGTAGTCCTTCACCGGTCCGAAGATGCGGGCGCAGAACAGGCCGTCACGCTCGGGCTTGAAGGTGCGGTAGTTGATGGTCTCGGGCTTCTTCACCTCGCCATGCGACCACTGGCGAATCTTGTCCGGCGACGCCAGGGCGATGCGAATCGCCTGGAACGACAGCGGATCCTTGGGCTTCTCGAAGAAATTGAAGATGTCCTTCACGGGTTCACCTTTGGGTTTTGCAGAAGTTTGAGTGAATCGCAGCGGCGGCTGACCAGTTCAGACGGTCAGGCGTCGGTCCCCGTCTTGCTCGGCTCTTCCGAGACCATGATCGATGCGCGGCGGCGTTCCGGAGGCGCGGTCTCGAGCAGTTCGACGTCGAGCGCAAGGGCCTGCAGTTCCTTGAGCAGCACGTTGAACGACTCGGGAAGACCCGATTCCAGCGTGTAGTCGCCCTTGACGATCGACTCGTACATGCGCGTGCGGCCGACCACGTCGTCGCTCTTCACCGTCAGGAACTCCTGGAGCGAGTAGGCGGCGCCATAGGCTTCCATGGCCCACACTTCCATCTCTCCGAGTCGCTGACCGCCGAACTGCGCCTTGCCACCGAGCGGCTGCTGGGTGACCAGCGAGTAGGGCCCAATCGAGCGAGCGTGAATCTTCTCGTCGACCAGGTGGTGCAGCTTGAGCACGTACATGACGCCGACGGTCACGTTCTGGTCGAACGCCTCGCCGGTCCGGCCGTCGAAGAGCACCATCTGACCGGTCTTGGGCAGGTCACCCTTCTCGAGCAGGTTGTGGATCTCGTTCTCGTGCGCACCCTCGAACACCGGGCTGTTCACGTGAATGCCAGGCTTGAGGCGCTTCGCGAGTTCGACCACTTCCTTGTCGTTCATCTTGTCGACGAACGCGTGGAAGGTCTCTTCGTCGTAGACACCCTTGAGCTGCTTGCGCACCACGTCCGCCGAGCCCTTCTCGACGAACTGCTGCAGCTTCTCGCCCATGCCCTTGGCGGCCCAGCCCAGGTGCACTTCGAGAATCTGGCCGATGTTCATGCGCGAGGGCACGCCCAGCGGGTTGAGCACGAGGTCGACCGGGCGGCCGTCTTCGAGGTACGGCATGTCTTCGATCGGCAGCACGCGCGAGACGACGCCCTTGTTGCCGTGGCGACCAGCCATCTTGTCGCCGACCTGCAGCTTGCGCTTGATGGCGACGTACACCTTCACCATCTTGATCACGCCAGGGGGCAACTCGTCGCCCTTCTTGATGCGCGCGATCTTCTCGCCGAAGGCCAGCTTCACGGCCTCCTTGTTGTCGTCGAGGTTCTTGAGGATCTCGCGAACCTTGCCGTCGACCTGCTCGTTGACCGAGATCTCGCCCCAGTACTTGTAGGGAATCTGCGCGAGCAGCTCTTCGTTCAGGGCGTCGCCCTTCTTGAGCAGCTGCTTGCCCTTGTCGTCGATCAACTTCGACTGCGCGTCCTTGCCCAGGAACATCTTGCGAATGCGGGCGAAGGCCGAGTCCTGCAGAATCTTGATCTCGTCGTTCTGGTCCTTGAGCAGGCGAGCCTCGTCCATCGACTCGATCTGCTTGGCGCGTTCGTCCTTCTCGACGCCCTTCCGGCTGAACACCTTGGCACCGATGATGGTGCCGGTGACGCCCGGAGGCACGCGCAGCGAGGTGTCGCGCACGTCGCCGGCCTTCTCGCCGAAGATCGCCCGCAGCAGTTTCTCTTCGGGCGAGAGCTGGGTCTCACCCTTCGGCGTGATCTTGCCGACGAGAATGTCGCCCGGCTTCACTTCCGCGCCGATGCGGATGATGCCCGACTCGTCGAGGTCCTTGAGGGCCTCTTCGCCGACGTTCGGAATGTCGCGGGTGATCTCTTCCTTTCCCAGCTTGGTGTCACGCGCGATGCACTCGAACTCCTCGATGTGAATCGACGTGAAGACGTCGTACTTGACGATGTTCTCGCTGATCAGGATCGAGTCTTCGTAGTTGTAGCCCTGCCACGGCATGAACGCGATGACCACGTTCTGGCCGAGCGCGAGCTCGCCCGTCTCGCACGCCGGGCCGTCGCCCAGCACGTCGCCCTTCTTGACCTTGTCGCCCTTCTTCACGATGGGCTTCTGGTTGAGGCACGTGCTCTGGTTCGAGCGCTGGTACTTGACCAGGTTGTAGATGTCGACCTCGCTGGCCACGTCGCTGAACTGCGCCGGCACTTCGGCGCGCACGACGATGCGGCTGGCGTCGACCGACTCGACCACGCCGTCACGGCGCGCGATCACGCACACGCCCGAGTCACGGGCCACGACCGCTTCGATGCCCGTACCCACGAGCGGCGACGCGGTGCGCACCAGCGGAACCGCCTGGCGCTGCATGTTCGACCCCATGAGGGCGCGGTTCGCGTCGTCGTTCTCGAGGAAGGGAACGAGCGAAGCGGCGACCGACACCAACTGGTTCGGCGAGACGTCCATCAGGTCCACGTCGTCGGGGCGGGCCTGCACGAACTCGCCACCACGGCGAGCCTGCACGTGCTCGGCGATGAACTTGCCCTTCTTGTCCACCTCGACGTTGGCCTGCGCGATGGTGTGCTTCTCTTCTTCGAGCGCCGAGTAGAACGCGACGTCGGGGGTCAGCCCGCCGCCCTCGATCTTGCGGTACGGGGTCTCGATGAAGCCGAACTCGTTGACGCGCGCGTAGCTGCTCAGCGAGCTGATGAGGCCGATGTTCGGACCTTCAGGCGTCTCGATCGGGCAGATGCGGCCGTAGTGCGTCGGGTGCACGTCGCGCACCTCGAAGCCGGCGCGCTCGCGGGTCAGACCGCCAGGCCCGAGGGCCGAGAGGCGACGCTTGTGCGTCACTTCCGACACGGG
>CAIWFK010000721.1 GCA_903911905.1 uncultured Myxococcales bacterium | reverse complement strand
CCGCACATCGGCGACGGCGACGACATTCGGTTGGAAATCAACCAGCAGGCCGAAGAACTCGCCGGCACCAGCACCACCGCCGGGCCCATCACCTCGACGCGTGGGCAGAAGACGACGGTGGTAGCGAAGAACGAGGAGACCCTGGTGCTCGGCGGCATCATGCAGGACCGCGACATCGACACCGTGTCGAAGGTGCCGGTGCTGGGCGACATTCCGATTCTGGGGCAGTTGTTCCGCAACACCACCACCAAGCACAGCAAGGTGAACCTGCTGGTGTTCCTGACGCCCCACATCATTCGCGACGCCAGCGACTTCAAGCGGGTGGTCGAGCGGAAGATGCGCGAGCGGGCGAAGGTGATGGAAGAGGCGCAGGGCGAGCGCGCGTCACCCGAGCGGATGATCGACTTCGGGCGCAAGCAGGGGCCGCTGGCGGCCATCGAGAAGGTGCTGGCGCGCGAGCGGCGGCGCCCGGAACTGGGTGGAGACGGTGAGCCGGGCGATCACCGTGTCGAGCCCGCGACCGTCGTCGTTCGGTGAGGCCCGGGCTGGACAAGGTGCGTCGAGCCCTTACCCTCGTGCGGGCCGTGCCGCATGGCCTGGCCGATTCTCGACCAGGCGGCGCGTGCGCGAGCCGGGAAGGCGGGCGTGCTGCCGGCGCCGGCGATGAACGACTGGCTCTCGCGGTTCGCCTGAGGCAAGTCGTCAGGCCGCCAGGTACTCCAGCGCCTCGTCCTCGGTCTGGCAGATCTTGATCTCGGCGCCGGTGAACTTCACGTAGGCCTTGAGCAGCATCATCTTGAGGCCGTCGATGCCGGTGATGGCCTGCTTCTCGGTGCGCGGCACGGTCTGCTTCCCGAGCTCCTTCGCGCGCGCCATGAAGTCGGGCCCGACGGCCGCGTTCTGGAACTTCGAGAGCAGCCGCGACTTACCCGGTGTCTTCAGAATCAGCCTCGTCACCTCTTCGAGATGCGCGATGCACTTGTCCGAAGACAGGTCGGTGTTGTCGCTGATGATGATCTGCTTGCCCTTGTGTTCGCGCACGCTGACGGTCATGCCAGTCAGCAGAGCAACTCCGCGGCCAGTGAGATCACTCGTCTCTTCGTCAGGTTGAGCATCGACGGGGCAGGTTGACGTGCGCCGCCGAGTCACGCGCGACCTCCTCGAACTGCACCGGTTTCACGTCAGCCCAGGTGGGCCCCGCCTCGACGCCAACCTTCAAGGGCAGCTCGAGCGGAAAGACGTTCTTCATCGTCGTCGCGCACAACTTCGCCGCGCGGGACAGCTCGTCTTCGGGCACCTCGAAGATGACCTCGTCGAGCATCTGCACCAGCGGCACGGTGCGCAGGCCCTCCTTGCGGAGCGCGCGGTCGACGTCGAGCAGCGCCCGGCGGGAAAGGTCGCTCACCGAGCCTTCGTGCGTGGCCCGACGAGCCAACCGCTCGGCGTACGAGCGGAGCTGCGGGTCGAGTGACTCGAGCCCGCCGATGGGCCAGCGCCGCCCCGAGATGGTCACCACGTAGCCGCGCTCCTTCACCAGCCGCAACTGCTCGTCCTGGAACGCGCGCACCCCGGCGTAGAGCCGGTCGAACCGCGCCACGTATTCCCGCGCCTCGGCCGGGGTGAGCCCCAGTTGCATCGCGAGCGAGCCCGCACCCTGCCCAGCGAAGGTGGCGAAGTTCACCACCTTGCCCACCTGCCGCTGCGCATGGGTCAGTCGGTCGATGGGGCACTCGAGCACGGCCGCGGCGGTCAGCGCGTGCAGGTCGGCGCCGCGACGCAGCGGCTCCATCAGCGCCGGGTCGCGGCTCAGGTTCGCCAATACGTAGAGGCCCAGCTGGCTGAAGTCGACCGACATCAGCAGCGAGCCTGGCGGCGCGACGAAGGCCCGGCGCACGCGCGCCATCTCGGGCGTGCGCCCAGGCACCCGGCCCAGGTCGGGGTTGGTGTTGATGAGGTGGCCCGAAAAGGAGCGCGCCAGGTGGAAGCGCGAATGCACCCGCCCGTCGTCGTCGATGCACTTGCGCAGCGAGATGAGCCAGTTGTCGCGCAGCCGCCGCAGCGAGCGCCACCGCATCACCTTCGCCACGATGGGGTGGGCGAACTCGATGCGCTCGAGCGCTTCGTTCGAGGTGCTGGCGCCCGTCCTGGTGTGGCTGACCACGGGCAGCTTCAGTTCGTCGAAGAGCACCTCGCCCAGTTGCTTGCTCGAGTTGATGTTGAAGGCGTGGCCGGCCAGCTCGGCGATCTCCTTCTCGAGCCCGGCTTCGATTTCCGCGAACGAGGCCTCGGCACCCTCGAGTTCCTTCACGTCGACCGCGAGCCCGTGCCGTTCCATGCGCACCAGCGTCTGGGCCAGCTCGAGGTATTCGGTCAGCAATGCGGGCTCGACCTGAAGCTTTCGCGTGATGGCCGCAGAGGCTGCCGCGCGTGCTCCCGCGATGGCCGCTGCGCGATCGACCGACAGCTCGCGCCAGGCCCTGCGCGCCTTGCCCACGCCGCGCAGCTCGTCGTCGTCGGCCAGCGCCCGGCCCAGCACCTGCTTGGCCACGCCGCTCAGTTCGTGGGGTGCCCAGTTGCTCGGCTGCGTCAGGTGCGAGAGCGAAGCAGAATCGCTCACCACGCCGGCCAGCCGCACGCCGAGTCGCTCGAGCGCGACCATGGTGCCCACGAGGTCGTGGCCTGATTTTTCGGCGGTGGGGTCGGCGAGCCAGCTCGTCAGTGCAGGCCACGCCTGGCTTTCGCGCGCGACGTAGAACGCGTCTCCCACCCCAACCGAGAGTGCGACGCCGGTGACCGATTGGTGGCGCGGGTCGGGGTCTTCGAGCAACGCGTGAAGGGCGACGGGCCCTGGTGCGAGCTTCGAGAGCGCGGCCTGCAGCGCCGCTTCGGTCTCGCAGACCTCGCACGCCTGCACCCCTGCGTCGGCCACCAACAGCTCGGGGAACGAGAGGCGCTCGTACAGCGCGTTGAGCGTCGCCGCCGAAGGCGCCGTCCAGTCGAGCGCGGTCCACGGCGTGGGCAACGGCCGGGTGGCGTCGAGTCGGGCCTGCGCCAGCTTGGCGGGCAGCACCTCGAGCTCGGCGCGCAGCGCCTTGCCGATTCTTCCCGGCAGCGGGTCGAGTGCACCGAGCGCCGCTTCGAGCGTGGCGTGTTGGGCCAACAGCTCGGTCGCCCCCTTGGCGCCGATGCCCTTCACCCCCGGTAACTGGTCTTCGTCACCGACCAGGGCGAGCCACTCGCCGACGCGGGGCGGCAGCACGCCGAAGCGCTTCTGCACCAGTTCGACGGTGTAGCGGAGGTCCTTGTTCGCGTCGAACCACCACACCCGCTCGTCGACGAGCTGGGCGTAGCGCTTGTCGACGCCGGCGATGAGCACGTCGTCACCGGCCTGCGCCGCCGCGCGCGCGTAGCTGGCGACCAGGTGCAGCTCGTCGGGCGTCTCGACGATGGCGAGGCCGTGCGCGCGCAGCAGCTCCATCAGCCCTGGCAGTTGCGCCACCAGCAGCTCGGGCCACCCGCGCGTCGAAGCCTGCGAGTCGACCACCGCCACCATTCGCGTCGGGGCCTTCATCGCCACCACGCGGTGCAGCGCCCGGGCGACCGCGAAGAGCCCATTGGCCGGCTGGCCGTCACGGGCGCGGCGGTCGGTCGGTACCACCAGGAAGCCGCGGGCCAGCAGGTTGGTCGCCGAGATGACGAGGGCGCGGTCGGGCATCGGCGTGATGATGCCCTACCTTCGCGCCTGGGTCCGCTTCACCGCGTTGGACCGCGATGGCGCAACCCCCCAGA
Source organism: uncultured Myxococcales bacterium (assembly GCA_903911905.1). Lineage (GTDB taxonomy): Bacteria > Myxococcota > Myxococcia > Myxococcales > Myxococcaceae > Xiheilimnobacterium > Xiheilimnobacterium phototrophicum. The sequence continues at coordinate 2,265 of CAIWFK010000721.1, read as the reverse complement.
ATCGCCGCGCTGCGCGACCGTGTCGATTTCCAGGCAGCTCGCGCATCGAGGTCTTCGTACGTCAGCTTCGGCGTTCGCGCCGTTCACCGAGTAGAACGAAAGAGGACCTCATGACCGAGTACCTGATTGCCCTGATCGAAGGTGTCACTCCCGCGGCAGACGAGCAGGCCCGCCTGATGGACGCGCGCGCCGCCTGGACCGCGCAGCTCGAGAAAGAAGGAGCGCTGCGCGATACGGAGCGCCTGCGCGATTCCCACGAAGGCCGGCGCGTGCACCGGGTAGGCAACACGGTGCACGTCGAGCAGGGGCCGTTCACCGAGCCGCTCGCCAGCTACTGGGCGGTCTCGGCTGAGGACCTCGAGGCCGCGGTCGCGTTGGCGAAGCGGCTCCCCGTGCTCCCCGGCGACACCGTCGAGGTGCGGCCCATCATGAAGGGCTCGCACGACCCGAAGAAGACCGACAAGACCGGCAAGGTCTTTGCGTTCGAGGTGCTCGGCAACGCGCCCAACGAAGAGGCGTGGATTCGCCTGATGAACCGCATCGACGCCGAGACCGACAACCACGCCACCCGCGACTTCATCTCGGGCCTCCGGTTGGAAGCGCCGCGCACTGGTCGGCGCCTGGTGACCCAGCAGGGCCGCACGGTAGTGCTCGACGGGCCGTTCCCCGAGAGCAAAGAGGTCATCGGTGGGCTCTTCTTCATGCGCCTGCCGAGCCTCGAAGACGCGGTCGCCTGGGTCTCGACGCTCGCGTATGTCGGCATCGGCGCGACCGAGATTCGGGAGGTCTGGCGCAGCTGATGGAAGCCGAGCTCACCGAGCTGCTCCGCCGTGAACGGGGGCGCGTCGTCGCCGGGCTCTACCGCGCCTGCGGCAACCTCGACGCCGCAGAGGAGGCCTTCCAGCAGGCGTTGCTGTCGGCGGTCTCACGCTGGCCGAGCGACGGGGTGCCGGCGAACCCTGCGGCGTGGGTGACGACCGTCGCGCACAATCACCTCAAGCAGGCCTGGCGTCAGCAGGGCGTCGCCGAGGCGAAGGCCGGGGTGCTCGCCGAAGTCGAGGTGTTCGAGCCGCGCGCCGTCGAGGCCGTCGCCGATGACCAACTGCGGCTGGTCTTCACCTGTTGCCACCCCGCGCTCGGCCAGGAAGCGCAGGTCGCGCTGACGCTCAAGGTCATCGCGGGTTTCTCGGTCGACGAGCTCTCGCGCGCGTTCCTGTGCTCCGAGGCCACGATGGCGCAGCGCCTGGTGCGTGCCAAGCGGTCCATCGAAACGCAGCGGCTCGAGCTCGCCGTGCCCGGTCGGCGCGACCTGTCCGAGCGGCTCGCGGCGGTGTTGGCGGTGGTCTACCTGGTCTTCAACGAGGGCTACCTGGGCCACGAGGGCGCGCTGATGCGCGTCGAGCTGCAGCGCGAGGCCCTGCGCCTGGCGCGGCTGCTGACCGAGCTGTTGCCCACCGAGCCCGAGGTATTCGGGCTCTACGCGCTGATGGCGTTGACGGCCGCGCGTGCCTCGACGCGCGTCGACGCGCGCGGCGCGGTGGTGCTGCTCGCCGACCAACCGCGCTCGGGCTGGGACCGCACCGCCATCGTCGAGGGGTTGGTGGCGTTGCAGCGCGCACGTCGACTCGGCGGGGGGACGTACACGCTGCAGGCCGAGATCGCCGCCTGCCACACGACCGCGCCCACCTGGCAAGCGACCCCCTGGGACCGGATTCTCGCCGCGTACGATGCGCTGCTCGCGCACGCACCGTCGCCGGTGGTTGCGCTCAACCGCGCGGTAGCGGTGATGATGACCGCTGGCCCAGAGGCCGGGCTGGCGGCGCTGGCGGCGCTCGAAGCGCCCCTCTCGCGGTACCATCTCTTCTTCGCCACGCGCGCTGACTTCCTGCGCCGGGCGGGGAAGAGCCCGCGACACGACTACCAGGCCGCCCTGGCGCTGGTGACCAACCAGAGCGAGCGCGCGCTCCTCGAGCAGCGGTTGGCCGAGCTCAGGCCGTGAGCCGCGCCCCGGGTGCTAGGGTTGAGCGATGTCGAAGCGACTGGTCCTGCTCGTGGTGGTCGCCGGCTGCGGAGCGTTGACGCCGATCCAGCACGACGGCGGGTCGGGTGGAGGTGGTGACGCCACCACCGGTGGAGGTAGGAATTCGAGTGGTGGTGGCCTTGCGACCGGTGGCGGCAATGCCACTGGCGGTGGCGTCGTGACCGGTGGCGGCAATGCCACTGGCGGTGGCGTCGTGACCGGTGGCGGCAATGCCACCGGCGGTG
>CAIWFK010000720.1 GCA_903911905.1 uncultured Myxococcales bacterium | reverse complement strand
GGCGTCGAGCGTGCCGTTGCCATTCTTGTCGGGGCCGGTCTGCACCTTCACGCCGCCCGCGGGGCAGGTGCTGTCGGCGGTGGCCGGCGTGAGCAGGGTGAGCGAGCCGTTTCCGCCTCCCGAATTGCAGCCGAACAGACCCAGACTCGCGGCGACGACGACGCTGATGAACGGACGATTCATGGTGTTCCCCCAGGAAGACAGCCCTCTTCGCAGAGAGCGGAGGGCGCACCCTATACCGTCGACCCACCTACCACCACGAGCGGAAGGGCAGTCGCAGGTGCGCGCCCTCGACGGAAATGGGCAGCTCGGCCCACACCGGCGCGAACCAGGCGGCGACCACCAGCACCACCACCACGAAGCCCAGCGTCACCTTCGGGAAGCGGCGATCGACCCGCGCCATCACCCCGGCCAGCAGCACCAGCGCGAAGCCCCACGCGTAGAGGTAGTGGTACCAGTAGGTCGAGATCTTCCCGCTCATCCACAACAGCAGCATCGAGAGCCACGACCCCCAGAGAATGGCGAAGGCCCGGGTGGCGGTCAGGTCGAAGAACGAGAACCAGCGCTCGCGCCACGCCGGCGTGAGCGCCACCAGCGCGCCGACGACCGGCAACGCGAAGAGCACCGCATCAGCCGCGAACCACAGCACCGGGTTGCCGACCGCCGAGGCGATGCGCAGCGTGTCGCCCACCTGCTGGGTCTTGATGACCAGCGGGTGCCACATCACCAGCCACGTGTACCAGGCCGATTCGAGCGGGTTGATGAAGTGCTGGAACCCCAGGTGGAAGTTCGCGCGCCGCTGCATTTCCTCGACCACGAAGAGCAGACTGGTGGGCTTGCCGGTCAGCTCGAACCCCAGCAGCCAGAACGCCGCGTGCACCACCGGCACGAGCGCGAAGGCGAAGATGACGTACCAGGGCGCGCGCTTGAGCAGCACGATGGCCAGCGTCGCGGGCAGGACGATGAGCAGGCCCACCCACTTGACCGAGGTGACGGTGCCGATGAGCAGCGCGCAGGCGATGGCGCCACCCCACCCGCGCGCGGTGACGGCGGCGAGCACGCTCCACAACACCAGCCCGGCGATGATGACGTCACCCAGCGACGAGCGCGAATACGACAGGAAGAACCCGTCAGCCGCGAGGAACGCCGCCGCCAGCCAGCCGGCGCGTCGGTCCTGGAAGAGCGAGGTGGCCAGCAGGTACACCAGCACCAGGCACTGCAGCCCGAAGATGAGCGGCATCAGCCGCCAGCCCACCGGGTTGTTGCCCGACAGCAGCATGCCCACGCCGATGAGGAGCTTGCCCACCGGCGGGTGACAGCACTCGGGGTCGGGCGCGCCGGTCAGAAAGGACTGGGACGAGTTGACGTACTGGCTCTCGTCGAAGTCGTGGTGGAACGGGTACCCGACGTCTTGAATGCGCAGGTACACACCCGAGACGAGGAGCACCAGCACCAGCGCGTTGGTCGCCGGGTGTGACAGCCGGGGCGCCAGCCGCTCGAGCACCTTCCAGAGCGAGGTCACGGGAACACGCAATCGGAAAGCGTGCCCATCGGCACCAGCCCACCGACCTGGCCGAAGGCGCTGGTGGGGGCGAAGCGAATGGCCACCGCCTTCGTCACGCCGACCACGTGGTAGTTGCACACCACGGTGAAGCGCCCGCCCGGCAGCGGCGGCTTCATCGCCGGGGTCAGCCACAGCCCCGCGCCCAGCAGCAGTTCCTTGCTGGTGGTGTAGTAGGGCTGGAGCAACTGCGGGTCGACGGGCGTCAGCGGCCCGGCCTCGCGCGAGTCGGCGTGATGACTGCAGTGGAGCCCTTCGACCACCGTGTCCGACGCGCAGCCCAGGCCTTGTTGGTCGCTGGCCACCAGGGTCAGTTCGACCATGCGGGTCGACCCCAGCCGGAACCCGTCGACGTACTGCGTGTACTGCTCGCGGTAGTGCTTGCCCGCCGTCACCAGCCACACCCCGAAACCGATGGCGAAGAGCCACACGAACGAGGTCACCGCACGTTCGAGCCGGAGGCCGGTTCGTCGGGAGCGTCGCTTCGAGCCGGTTCGGGCGCCATGGCAGGCGAGAGTCGTTAGCTGGTCGGGTTTCGAGCGTCAATCGCCAGCGGGAGTTGCGCGGGCCGGGCCCCGTTCATATGATGCACATCATTTCATGCGCTATTCTCCCGAACACAAAGAGGCCGTGCGCGCGAAGATCGTCGAAGAGGCAAGCCGGGCCCTGCGCCGGAGCGGGCTCGACGGGGTCAGCATTCCCGCGCTGATGAAGCGCGTCGGGCTGACCCACGGGGGCTTCTACGCGCACTTCGCCGACCGCGACGAACTGGTGGCCGAGGCCGTGCGCCAGGGCGCCGAGCAGACCGCCGCCCGGGTGTTCGAGGGCGTGCCGTCGCTCGATGGTTCGCTCAACGCCTACCTCTCGCCCGAGCACGCCGAGCACCCCGAAGAGGGCTGTGTCGTCGCCGCGCTGGGAGCCGACGCGCCCCGCCAGCGGGCGCCGGTGCGCAAGGCCTTTGCTTACGCCGCGCGTGGCCTGCTGGCCCTGGTGCAGAAGAAGCTCGCGCCCTCGACGAAGGAACTGAGCGACGAGGCGCTCGAGGTCACCTCCCGCATGGTGGGCGCGCTGGTGCTCGCTCGCATGGTCGAAGACCCGAAGCTCGCCAGCCGCTTGCTCGCCACCGCCCGTCGTCGCTGAGCCTCACGCCTCCTTCCGTCCCACTGACGTCGTACGCCGAGTTGAATGATGACCATCATCCCAAAACCGACCGAGCACCCCGCTCTCCTCGCCGCCAGGGCCCGCGCGGCCCCTCTGCCGCCGCAGCCCGTGACGCTCGAACGGCTGCGAGCGTGGGCGCTCGAAGCAGGGGCCGACGACGTCGGAGTAGTCTCGCTCGACCACCCGGACCTGGCCGAGGAGCGGGGGCCCGTGCTGCGCGCGTTCCCCGCGGCGAAGAGCCTGGTGGCGCTGGTGGTGCGCATGCACCCCGAGAACGTGCGCAGCCCGGCCCGCAGCGTGGCGAACCACGAGTTCCATCACGCCGGAGAGGTCGTGGACGCCGCGGCGCGGGGGCTGGTGACCCGGCTGGTGGCGGCGGGTCACCGCGCGATGAACCCCGCCATGGCCTTCCCCATGGAGATGGACGACTTCCCCGGGCGCACCTGGGTGGTCTCTCACAAGCGCGTGGCCGTGGCCGCGCAGCTGGGCCGCATGGGCCTGCACCGCAACGTGATTCACCCGCGCTTCGGCTCGTTCATCGTGCTGGGCACCGTGCTGACCTCGGCCGAGCCGGTGGGTCGCCTGCCCGCGCTCGACTTCGACCCCTGCGTCGACTGCAAGCTGTGCGTGGCGGCCTGCCCGGTGGGGGCCATCGAGCCAGACGGCGCGTTCCGCTTCTCGGCCTGCCTCGACCACAACTACCGGGAGTTCATGACCGGGTTCGGCGACCTGCTCGAGGACGTGGTCGAGAGCCGCGACAAGCACGAACTGCGCGAGCGGGTCGGCATCAACGAGAGCGCGTCGATGTGGCAGTCGCTGACGTACAAGGCCAACTACAAGGCCGCGCACTGCGTCGCGGTCTGCCCGGCGGGAGACGAGGTCCTCGGGCCCTTCGTGGCCGACCGCCCCCGGTTCCTCGCCGAGGTGGTGCGCCCGCTCACCGAGCGCACCGAGCCGGTCTTCGTGGTGCGCGGGTCCGACGCCGAGGCGCACGTGCGAAGGCGCTTCCCCCACAAGCCGGTGCGCCTGGTGCGCTCGAGCCTGCGGGCTGCCGACGCTCCGGGCTTCTTCCGTGCCCTGCCCCTGGTCTTTCAGCGCGGCCCGGCGAAGGGCTGGCGCGCGACCTTTCACTTCGAGCTGACCGGCGCCGCGGGCGTCACGCACCGAGCCACGGCGCGCATCGACGACGGCACGTTGACGGTCAACGCGTCGGCGCTCGACGGCGTGGCCGACGTCACCGTGCAGGGCGAGGCCCAGGCCTGGCTCGAGGTGGTGACCGGCAAGCGCAACCCGGTGTGGCAGGTGCTGCGGCGCCGGCTGCGGCTGACCGGAGATCGTTCGCTGCTCGACCGCTTTGCCCGATGTTTTCCCCGTTGAACCAGGAGCACGCATGACGACGAGCGTTTCGAAGTATGGACCGTGGGCGGTGGTGACCGGCGCATCCGATGGCATTGGCCGGGAGTTCGCGCGCAGCCTGGCGCGCGAAGGCTTCAAGCTGGTGGTCGTGGCGAGGCGGCGCGCGGCCCTCGAAGCGCTGGCGAAGGAGCTGTCGGGCACCGAGGTGCGGGTGGTGGAAGCCGACCTCGGCACGAGCCAGGGCGTTCGCCGGGTGGAAGACGAAACGCGCGCACTCGACGTGGGGCTGGTGGTGGCCTCGGCCGGCTTCGGCACCTCGGGCAACTTCCTCGACAACCGGCTCGACGACGAGCTGTCGATGATCGACGTGAACTGCCGCGCCGTGGCGGCGACCGTGCATCACTTCGGTCAGCGGCCTTCGACTTCGCCGAGCGCTCCAACGAGCCCGAGGTGATGGAGGCCGAGATCACGACCTACGAGGAATACCGCACCTGCCTGGCCGACCTGGCGATGGTCAATCGGCTGACTCGCACGCACGCGCCGACGCTCGCGTACTTCGATGGGCTCTTGCCGGGCATCAGGGCGCTGGGGCGGCCGCTCGAGGTGGTGGACGTGGGCAGTGGCTACGGCGACCTGCTGCGGCTGCTCGACGCGTGGGCGACGCGAAACCAGGTGAAGGTGCAGCTCACCGGTGTGGACTCGAACCCGTGGTCGAGGCAGGCGGCGGCGGAAGCCGCGCCCCACGGCCGTCACGTGCAGTGGATCACCGCCGATGCCTTCGCGTACCAGCCGCCCCGGGGCATCGACGTGATCGTCAGCTCGCAGTTCACGCACCACCTGCCGAACCCGCTGGTGGTGAAGTTCCTTCGGTGGATGGAGGCGAGCGCGCGCCTGGGGTGGTTCGTCAACGACCTGCACCGGCATGCGGTGCCGTTCCACTTCTTCCGGCACTTCGCGAAGCTGGCGGGGTTTCACCGGGTGGTGCAGTACGATGGGCTGGTGTCGATCGCGCGGTCCTTCACCGTGGCCGATTGGGAGGCGTTGCTCGCAGAGGCCGGCATCGAGCGAAGCCAGGTGTCGCTCGGGTGGAAGGTGCCCTTCCGCCTGGCCCTGGGTCGAGTGCACCCGAATCGGTGAGCAGTGCTCGCAGTTCGCCTCGAGGCCGGCGGTGGCGAGGTCCTTCCACGGACACCCCGAAGCTCGAGTGCACTTTCGAAACCCCTCGAGGCCGTGAGCAGGTACGAGGTGTCTGGCACCTGCTCAGCGCGCCGACCGCCGCCGCACGCCGAGCAACACCAACCCCAGCATCGGAAGCAACGCCTCCACGCCCGACGCGCTGCACCCACCGACCACCGTCTGCCGCGGGTTCAGGTCACCCGGCCCATCACCACCCACGGTCACGGGCACCGGCGCCAGCACCTGGGTATCGATGACCGTCATCGGCGGGTCGGGAAGCTCGACCTTGATCGGCAGCGGGTCGTCGATGACGTACGTCACCGTGCTGCCGTGAACCAATCGCGGGGTCTCGCGCAGTGGGCTGGCCTCGGGCTCGGTCAGGTCGGCGGCGGCAACGTCCTTCACCTTGGTGAGATCGAGATTCCACGCAGCCGCCACGGCCTGGTTGCGCACCTCGCGGCGGAAGCCCCGGTCGAGCACCCACACCACCTGCGACCCCATCACCCGCACCATCGTCGGCGAGACCGGCCAGTCGGCGCTCTGGCTCAAGGTCATGAGCACCGCGTCGCTCACCGGCGCCACGTCGTTGAAGGCCGTGAAGCCCCACGCCGCCAGACTCGCGGGGTTCACCACGTGCCGCTTGTACCCGTGAATCGCCGGAGCCGAGCAGGTCAACGTCTTCGAGCCGATCTCCGGGTTGTTCCCGCCCGCCGAATCGATGCCGTACGCGTGCACCTGGTGCGGCTGCCCGTCACACAGGCTCAGGGGCGTCGCCATCGAAAAGCCGTGGTTGCACGAACCGATGGCGGTGCACAGATCGGCGCGTGACTGGTTGGCCACCAGGGGCACCCCGATGGCTCCGGCGCCGCCCGCGGGCGCGTTGAAGTAGACATGCGCGGCGATGGACTGGGTGGGCACGTCGGGGTCCTGCGCCCAGCCGGCGATCTTCGTGCCGTCGGCCACGTCGAGCGCGCCACGAGGGGCCGCGTTCGGAGGCGCCGGCGGGCTGGCCAGGGCCTGCAGGTCGGCGAGCGTTCCGTTGAATTCATCGAGGTCGACGTGCCCCGACACGCCGGGAACGCTGCCCGACGACGAGTACTGCCACATGGTGAACGTGCTCCACTCGTTGGGAATGAGCGGGCAGCCCGACACGTAGGCCGCCATGATGAGCGGGTAGCCGCCATAGCCGCCGGGGTTCCCCACCGAGCCGGTCCAGAAATAGTAGCCGGTGTAGATGATGGGCACGCGGCCGCTGCGCGACTGCACGCGATCGAGAAAGGTCTTCGTCGAGGCCGCCACCGCCGCCGGCCCCAGCCCGTCGGTCGCCTCCAGGTCCAACATCATCGGCAGGTCGCCCACCCCCAGCGCCCCCACCGTGTTCACGAAGTGGTCGGCCTGCGCCGTCGGGTCCGTGCCCGGGTGGAAGAAGTGGTACGCGCCACGAATCAGGCCCGCGGCCTTCGCTCCCGCCCAGTCGCGCGCGAAGTACGAATTCACGTACCCCGTGCCCTCGGTGGCCTTGATGATCGCGAACTTCTTGCCCGCACCGGCCACCTGCGACCAGTTGGTGTTCGGCTGGTACGCCGACACGTCGATGCCCTGCACGGTGTTTGGCCCCGCACACGCGGTGATGGCCTGCTCGGCCGCGGCCACCTCGGGGCTGACTTCGTCCTCGCGGACGATCTCATTCGAGCAGGCGCTCAGGAAAATCGTCGCGAAAAGGAAGGTCGAAATTCGGGTCATGGTGTCAACACTCCAGACATCGGGAACCACACTGGAATTATCGGCTTTGGAGCCCCTGCTGATGCGGACCGCGCCTTCCCGGAAATCGAGGAAACCGGTGGCACCCTGACGCACCGTCTCGCGCCCCGTCCACGAGGTGGATGCCGGGCCGTCACCCCGACGTGTCACTGCCGTCTGGCGCGCGCGCGGCACGAGCGTTGCTGAGGGCCCGCGCATGGAATCGGACTTCGGGTGGGTGGGGGCGGTGGAAGCGGAGCGCAGGCAGGTCGGCACCGACGCGCGGCACCGGCTGTTGCGGCTGGGACCCAGCGCGTTGAGCGACGCCGAGCTGGTCGCGCTGGTGGGCGGGGTCTCGCACGAAGCGGCGCTGCACCGCGTGCTCGAGTTCGGGCTCTCGAGCCTGACCTCGCAGAACGGCGACACGCTGATGGAACTCGAAGGCGTGGGGCCCATGGGTGCCGCCCGGCTGCTGGCCGCGCTCGAGCTGGCGCGCCGCCTGAGTACGCCCTCGACCGACGGGCGACCGCGCCTGACCACCCCGGCCAGCATCTACGAATGGGCCCGCACCCGACTGGTGGGCAGCCGTCGAGAGGAGTTCCACGTGCAGTGCCTCAACGCCCGCAACGTGCTGGTGCGCCACGTGCGCGTCGCCGAGGGCAGCGTCGACCAGTGCCACGTCGACCCGCGCGAGGTCTTCGCCCCAGCCGTCTCGTGCCGCGCCACCGCGCTGGTGCTGGTGCACAACCACCCCAGCGGCGACCCCGAACCCAGCGTGCAGGACGTCACGCTCACCCGGCAATTGAAGGAAGGCGCGCGCCTGCTGTGCGTGCGGCTGGTCGACCACCTGGTCGTCACCGAGCGCGGCTACGTGTCGATGCTGGCTCGCGGCCTCTTCGGGCCTGATTTCGGGGTGCCGCAGCTCCATGCGCCGAATCGGTTGACCTGAGCGAGAGGACCATGGCTTATGCGCCACCGCGTGCCTGCCGACCTGCCCTACCTCGCCGAGATGTCTGCGGGCCTGAAGGCCCACTTCTCGCTCGACGAGTTCAGAGCGGGCCAGGCCGAGGTCATTTCCTCGGTGGTCTCGGGCCGCAACACCGTGGTGGTGATGCCCACCGGTGCCGGCAAGTCGCTGTGCTACCAGTTGCCAGCCATGCTGCTCGAGGGCGTGACGGTGGTGGTCTCGCCGCTCATCGCGCTCATGCACGACCAGGTCGAGCAATTGACCCAGAAGGGCATTCCGGCCACCGTCATCAATTCCACGCTTTCCGACGGGGAGCGCGCCGATCGCCAGCGCCGCCTGCGCGCGGGCGAATACAAGCTGGTCTACGTCGCACCCGAACGTTTCCGCAGCGAGGCCTTCGTGTCAGCCCTGCTCGACGCGCGGCTCTCGCTCTTCGCCATCGACGAAGCGCACTGCATTTCGCAGTGGGGCCACGACTTCCGGCCCGACTACGCGCAACTGGGGCAGATTCGCAAACGCCTGCGCCCGCCCCGCACCGTGGCGCTGACCGCCACCGCCACGCCCGAGGTGCGAGACGACGTGGTGCGGGTGCTGCTGATGAAGGACCCGCAGGTCTACGTCGCGGGGTTCGACCGCCCCAACCTCTTCCTCGAGGTGCTCAACGTCACCGGTGACGCCGACAAGAAGCAGGCGCTCACCCAGTTGGCCGACGACGGCAGCGGGGTCGTGTACTGCTCGACCCGCAAGCAGGCCGAGCAACTGCACGCGCACCTCGACGACGCGAAGGTCAACGCCGTGCTCTACCACGCGGGCATGGAGGACGAGGCCAGGCGCAAGGCCCAGGACGCCTTCATGTCGAGCAGCAAGTGCGTGGCGGTGGCCACCAACGCCTTCGGCATGGGCATCGACAAGCCCGACATCCGCTTCGTGGCGCACGCCGCGATTCCGCGCGCGGTCGAGGCCTACTACCAGGAAATCGGCCGAGCCGGCCGCGACGGCAAGGACAGCCGCGCGGTGCTGCTCTTCAACCACGCCGACGTCTTCACCCAGGAACGGCTGATTCAGTCGAACCACCCGCCCGAGACGCTCTTCACCGACCTCTGGAGCGCGCTGCGCCAGTACGAGCAGTTCGACAAGGGCGTGCACCTGCTGGCCGCCCAGGTCGGCGCCAGCGAGTTCGAGGTCTCGGCCGCGCTCAAGGTGCTCGAGCGGGCCAACGTCATCTCCCGCGGCGGTCGGGGCGAAGGGCGTTACGGCATCACCGTGCAGCCCACCGCCATGCTGCACCAGCCGCGCAGCCCGCAGGCCCGCGCCCTGCTCAAGGCGCTGACCGAGGCCTTCCCTCCCGGCGCGAAGGGGTCGACCGAGCTGTCCATCTTGTCGCGGCGCAGCGGGCTCGACGAAGACTCGGTGCGCCACGCGCTGACCCGGCTCGAGCGCGCGGGCACGGTGACCGTGGTGCGACCGTTCTCGGGCCGCGCCATCACCATCAACACCGGCGCGCCCTGGCACGAGCTGAAGGTCGACCTGGGGCGGCTGCGTGAACAGGAGCGCAATCAACTGCTGCTGCTCAAGCGCATGACCGACTACGGGTACACCAAGCGGTGCCGCCGCGCGTTCCTGCTGCGGTACTTCGGCGAGGTGGTGCCCTTCGCCCAGTCGTGCGGGTCGTGCGACGTGTGCGTCGGCCCGAAGCTGGCGCTCGAGAAGCGCGCGAGCGCGGCTGCCGGCCCCACCGGTGCACGGGCGCTGCCCGAGCGGTATTCCAGCCTCGCGTCGGAAGAGTTGAAGCGCTGGCGCCGCGAGCTCGCGCAAGACCTGGGCGTGCCGCCCTTCATCATCTTCAACGACGCCACGCTGTACGCGCTGGCCGCCGCGCTGCCCACCAGCGAGGCCGAATTCCTCGCCGTCAAGGGCACGGGGCCCTCGCGGTGGGAGCGGTTCGGTGCGAGGGTGACGCAGATCTGCCTGATGGCGCGCGCAGCCGGAGACGCGCCCCAGTCGGTCGCCGTGGTCGCACGCCAACGCCGTCGCTGAAAAAGAGGGAATCGCCCATGATTCTGAACGCGCTCGACACCCCGCTGGAGCTGCCCCAGGTGATGGCGTTTCCCCTGCAACGCGACGCGCTCGCCGACTTCCGCGGCGCCCTGCAGGACGTGGTCGAACGCGCCGACACCCAGGGCCTGAAGGTGCTGTGGCGCCAGGTCGAGCGGCCGTTCGTCAAGCAGTTCGGCCAGGTGCGTTCGCGGGTCGAGGTCGAGCAGGTGCGCGCGTTCGCCGCGCGCGTGGCGAAGGTGGCGCGCTCACTCGAGGTGCGGCTGCCCAAGACGAAGTACCTCGATGCCCAGCCTGACGTGTGGGCCACCATCGCCTCGGGCGTGGGCGAGGTCGAAGCGCTCAACGAACTGCCGGCCGTCATCGCCAAGAACCGGCTCGACGTGCTGGTGAAGGCCTTCGGCTCGCTGCAGGGTGGTGACGGCGCCCGCAAGGTGCCGAAGGCCGACATCGGCGACCTGTCGTGGGTGAAGGCGCTGACGGTGACCGGGGGCCAGGTCAGCGGCGCGC
>CAIWFK010000719.1 GCA_903911905.1 uncultured Myxococcales bacterium | reverse complement strand
TGGGTTAGCAACCGGCCCCACGTTGCTCCGCGTGGGGCGCGAGTTACCGACCATTCATTGAGCCGGAATCTGGCTGCTTCAACCGAAGAGCGCAGCGTCCAGCGCTCCCGCTTCTATGGGCGAATCCGAGACTTGCGCGAGCCCACGGTGGGCATCGCGCCGTCGTTCGCGCCGTCCAGTCGTCAGTGGGCCCCCGTATGGCGCTGCTTCGCTCGCCGGGGTTAAGCCCGAGATCCCCGGCAGAAGTACGTGTAGGCGGCGATCCACTCCCAGCCTGCGGGAGGCGGCTTCGGGAGCAGCAGGTCAATGAGCGGGATCGCCTGTTTCATTCGCCCTCGCGTGCAAATGGCCACGATGCTGTTGTCGTCTCGGAGTTCGAGCTGCTCGACGTTTACCTCGACGCCGAGCACTCGGGTGATGAAGGGCAGCTCCAGGTACTCGTCGAACGCGTAGTGCCAGCCCATGGCCTGCTCGCTCTCGTCATGAGCGTCGACGGTCGCTTCTTCGATCATCACCTTGAGCGCGCTGGTGCTCGGCTGCGTGCCTCGTTTCTCACGTGAACTCATCAACGGCCTCCAGCTTCGCGATGGTCTCGTCGTCGTACTCGATGACCAGGTCCTCGCGCGGCTCAGCGAACCCGAGCGGGGCCTCTCCGCGCGCGTAGCCGATCGCGCGGTAGCCGCGCAGTCGCTTCTCGAACATGCGCAGCAACATTGGCACTTCGCGGTCGACGTAGTCGAAGAGTTGCACCTCGGTCTTCCCGGGGTGGAGTCGGTGTAGGCGACCCGTGTACTGCACGAGCGTGCCCTTCCAGGAGACGGGCATCGCCAGAAAAAGCGTGTCGAGTCTCGGGTCGTCGAACCCTTCGCCGATGTAGCGGCCGGTCGCGATGAGCACTCGTTCCTCGAGGTCGGGGATCGCCGCGAGCCGCTCGCGAACTTCGCGGTGCTCACGTGCGCCCATGCCACCCTGCAAGACGATCACGTGTCGCGCGATCGGCTTGAGTGCGTTCGCGAAGAACTCGAGGTGGTCCTTGCGCTCGGTGAGGAGGATCGGTGACCGACCTCGGCGAAGTGCTCCAATGACGTCGTCGAGGATCATCTGATTGCGCGCATCTTCACGAGCGAGCGCCGCGTAGAGTTGCTGGATGCCGGCGTCAGCTTCGGCTCCCCTCGTCACGAAGCCGGTTTCACGGACCACCAGCCGATGTTCGAACGGTCGCCTGTTCGCGTGCGCCTTGGCGTCGACGGCATACCGAACCGGGCCCAGTTGCATCTGGGTGATGGGGTGATGCCCATCGCGCCGCAAGGGCGTTGCCGTGAGCCCGACGACGTAACGCGCTTTCACCTGCGCAAGCACCCTCTCGAACGACACGGCGGGCAAGTGATGGCACTCGTCGACGATGACGTGACCGTACTGGCCGACGAGCTCATCGACGGCGTCGTGATGCACCAGGCTCTGGATCATGGCGACGTCCAGCCGGCCGTTGGGCTTGCGCTTCCCCGCGCCGATTTGGCCGATCTCCTTCGGGTCGAGTCCCAGGAACACCGCCAGCTGAGCGAGCCACTGGTCGAGGAGTGGTCGGCGATGCACCAGGACCAGCGTGTTTCGCCCGCGCGCGGCAACGAGGTGTGTCCCCAGCACGGTCTTCCCGACTCCTGGCGGAGCCACGAAGACGCCGATGTCGTGCGCGAGCATCGCTCGGGCAGCCGTTTGTTGGACGGAGGTCAGCTCGCCCGTGAAATGCAGGTCGAGTGTGGTGCCTGAGCTTCGCTCATCGACGATCGCCATCTTGACGCCGTGACTCGAGAGCAGTTGCTCGAGCTCGAACTGGCAGCCGCGAGGAATGCCGACATGAAGGGGCAATTCCTCGGCGCACGAGATGATCCGCGGCGTCATCGCAGCCGACAGCCGCATGCTCTGCTTCTTGTAAAACTCGGGGTTCTGAAAGGCAGCGAGTCGCTTCACCTGAATGAGGAGTGGGGAGGGGAGGCTCGCTTTCGGAACGAAGAGCTTCTGGGCCAGAACGACCTCGATGCGCTCGGGGAGCGGCTCTGTGACTGGCTGGAACCTCGGGCGGCCAGTGGGGCTCCGCTTCCACGGGCTGGCGTCTTCCTCGCTCACGTCAGCTGCGCGAACGCCCAGGACCGTGCCCTGACGAGTCGCTTCGGCTGCAATCCGCTCCACGGTTTCGGGCGCGATGCGGCCGATGTTCGCGAGGTGAGCCCATTGAAGGGAATCGGCGATTGGCTCGAGTTCGTCGTCGACGAAGATGGCGTTCCCCTCTCTCCTCGGTCCTGCCTGCAGGGGAAGGGCGATGAGATTGCCGAAGCCTCCGCGCGGCATCGTGTCCTGGCTGGGGAACAGCCGGTCGTACGAGCGCATCGACAGCTCGTGCCGGTTCGCCATCGTCGCCGTCAAGAGATGGCACCCCAAGCTTGCGGGCCGACGTTGCTGACACGGGCGAACTGAAGAAGAACCAGACGTGAGCGCCGTTGCCCGAACGCGAGCGCTCGATCGCCAGTGGGAGCCCAGCTCGCCGAGCCGTCGCGACGAAGGCGTTGACGTCTTCGCGCCAGGTGCCTTCGTCGAAGTCAGCCGCGAGGAACCAGCACGTGTCGTTCTCGAGCAGTGGGTAGGCGCCCATGACGTGCTTGCCGAGGAGGTGCTCGCGAACTGCCTCGGCGTCGAACGGTCGGAACGCCTGGTTCGTGCACTCACCGCACTTCACCTTGGGCAAGTCGCAGACGCCTTTGACGAACTTGTTGCGGCAGTCGGGGGCGTAGCCCGCTTGGCCGTCACGCTTTCGTACGAAGCGGGTGGGGTAGACGTCGGCTCGCCCGCGGAAGAGGGACAAGAAGAGCGCGACCTTGTCGTCCGGGGTCATCGAAGGACCCGAAACGAAGGCCGCCGGCGAGTTCACGTTCGTGAGCTGTTGTCGGAGTTCTGAGAGTTGTCGTTGCCGCTCGGCCTGCTCTTCGGCGAGGCGCGCGATCGCCTTCTCTGCGTCAGCGATCGCCCGAAGGATCGCTTGTCGCTCGTCGCCTCGTCGACCGGACATGAGGCGAGAATCCTATCGCGCACCCTCGAGTGTCGTGAGTTCTTGCGTTGCGGCGGCTGCGGGCTCAGCGGGCGACATCCGTATCAAGCCAGTTGCGGATATCCGCGCAGGCTTCCTCGATCGAGAGGCGCGCACCCCAGAACATGGGGCCGATGGCCTCGAGCGCGTTCTGGACAGCGTGCCAGCGCTCATCATCGTGAGGGTTGAACGCTGGATGGGTCGATTGGGCGAGCGCTGCGATCTGTCGCTGCCCGAGCATCTCGTCGGCCAGTGCGCGCGGGGTGGCGTAGCTGACGAGGGCGGGTAACCGGTCCCTGGCTCTCACGATTCGGGCGGCATCTTCGAAGTGGCGGACGAAGGTCGCGGGTGCGGCGTCGTTTCGAGGGAAGCGCCGAATCAAGGCATCGACCTTCTCGAGCAACGTGACGAAGGGATGCACACAGCGAACGGCGCGCGGGCGGTTGTCGGTGAAGTCGCCGAGTTGGCCCAGCCGTTCGAGATGCTCGTGGACGAAGGACGTCATGTCGCGGTCGACAGCAGGTGTGACCCTGGCGCTCCCCACCTCGAGCAGCACGAACGGCCGAAGCGCGGACGTGAGGGCCGCATGGTGCTTGCCGGGGTAGTCGACCTGCAGGTTCGCGCTGCGGAAGGTGGCATCGGTGTCGCCGAGCTTCACCTGTGCTCCAGGCACCGAGAGGACGCGGGAAAGCGCCTCGAAGTGAGCCCGACGGGCTGCGGTGGCGGTGACGCCCTCGCTCTTCCAGTTCGTGACGGCAGGACCGGCCGTGACGGCGCCGGGCTCGAGCTTCAGGTCGAGGTCTTCGGAGAACCGCTCGATGAGGCCGAAGCCCTTCGAGAGAGACGTGCCTCCCTTGAACCACACCTCGAAGCCCTGCGCGTGAAGTGCCCAGAGCGTGTGCGTGACCCAATAGTCCTTCTCGACGAGCGCAACGCCGAGGCCGCGATCGTCTGCGACGATCTGCAAGAGGTCGTCGAAGTCGGGTGCGTCGTGAATGAAGGTCATCGGGTCGCCTCGAGTGCACCGCTCACCAGCGCCTGCGTTCGTCGCGAACCAAACTGGCTTGCGGAGGCTGCGAGCTGCGTGCGGTCGAACCGGCCTGCGCGAAGAGCGGCCTCGAGCGCCACACCGAGCTCGGCGGGCGCGGCCGCGGCCTGTTCGGCATTCTCGAAGAGGTCGATGACGTACCACTCGGGCGTTGGCACCGGGGGGAAGGCCACGCGGCGCAGCAGAAACCGGCGACCACCAAACGAAAAGGGGCCCGAGCGCTTGGTGTTGTACACGAGCGGCGTCGCGAACACGGCGGTGGTGCCCAGCCCGAGGGCATTCCACCGCTCGGGGCCGGTGAAGACGAACGGGGCCCCGTCGAGGAAGGCGCGAAGCAGCGCCTCGTCAGTCGGTGGCACCTGGCCGAAGCGACCGGCCTTTGGCGCGGCGAAGAGTCCGTGCGCGAGCTGCACCAGCTGACCGTCACGGACGAGTCGCTGTGCGAGGCGCGGTGGGTTCGCGCTCCACTGCTTCAGCTCGCGTGTGCGGTACACGCGGCCTGGCTCGAAGGTCGGCTGTGCGGCAGTGGTCATGTCTTATTTTCCGGGAGAAAACATACGGTCGCTCGAGCGAACCTGCAACCGGTCCGGCGTAAGTGCCTTGAAATGTTGCCTTACGAACAGCCGCTTCTTTCCAAGAATGGCTATTCGCGGCGCCGCGTCAGCCGTGGTGGGAATCGACGACCGTCACTCCGGGAATGGGTCCCCAGGCACGCATTTCGTGGGCCCAGCCCGTCGAGCGCGAGTCGATTCGAACTTCTCTGACGAACTGGAAGATCGCCTCGGTACGAATGGCGTTGAGGATCGCACTGACCGGGTCTTCATCGCGCAAGGTGAGCACCTGCTCGAACCGGGAAAGGCTCGTGGCGTTTCGCTCGAGCCAGGCCCTCAGCTTGCGCCGCGCCGTCGGGGTCGTGAGCAGTCGCAGGAACCACCGCGCCATCTCGTCGGGTGGGCTGTCGATGAGTCGTCGAAGCGCGATCGCCGAGCCGTCGCGACGCTCGAGGAGTTCGTCGACGAAGACGGCGACCCCGGCGTGCGAGAGGTCGGCCGGGAACCGAACGCGCTTGCGAAGGAAGTCACTCGGGCCCGGGAGCAGAACTCCCGCGGGTGCTCCGACTTCCAGACTCAGGCTCACGAGGTCGTAGAAGGTGAAGTCCCTTGGCTTATCGCTGCCGATGATTCGGAGTTGTTCGAGTCCAACGATCCCGAACTGTGCCGGGGAGTCGGGAGACCGGAAGATGCCGTCGTGGTCCTGCGAGAAGGTGAGGTCTCGGTCTGCCAGATGAATGACGACACGGTGGACGTCGTGACCGTCGACGGTCAGCCGCTGTGGCTGCTCGACCTGCGCGGGGCGTCGTTCAGTGGTGCGGGCTTGCACTGAAAGCGAGTGCTCCACGCCTCGACATCGAATCGTCCATTCATCACCGGCCAGGAGTTGAACCCGGGTTCCGACGTCGGGCACGATCGCGAGCTCCGCACCGGCGAGCTGAATCGCTTCGACCTCGTCGGTTCCTTCCCCGAACGAGAGCTGAAGTCCTTGCCCAACGGGGACGAGAGCTGGCCCGGGCATGAACGTGCCGCGCGGCCGGGCTTCGGCGCCGAGGAACTCGAGGTACGTCGCGCCATCGGTTGGCAGGAGTTGCCCGTTGAGGAGCACTTCCACTGCTTCGGCGATCGTGACGTTGCTCCTTGTGCCAGGGGGGCTCGGCACGATGAGCGTGCTCTTCTCGCGGATCGGCCCGAGGGCCTCGAGGGCGGTCTCGAGCGCTTGCGCATCGAGTCCAGGGAGGACGATGTCGACGCGTTCGGCAGCGCGCGCCAACGGAGTTCGGCTCAACGACGCGAGCTGCGAGTGGCTGCCATTGGCCCTGAGGAGCAGGCGCTTGCCGTCGAACGTCAGCAAGCCAACTCGAGCTTCGGCTGCGAGGAGTTCGGCGCTCGAGACCAGGGAGTCGGGCTTTGGTTCGCTGCCGGCGATCGCGATTCGGAAGGCGTCTCCGAACCAGTCGATCAAATCGCCGTGCTCGACCCTCGTCGGCCCCGGCAGCGTGACGCCGTTCAACTTCATCGAGGTTCGCGCTGACCTTGGGCTCAGGACCAGGTGGTCGAGGTCGAACCTGAGATCACACTCCGGCGTCCAGGCCCCAAGCCACTCGACCTCGACCGAATCCCCGGTAGCCGAGAGTCGAACCTGCGCT
Organism: uncultured Myxococcales bacterium; assembly: GCA_903911905.1. Lineage (GTDB taxonomy): Bacteria > Myxococcota > Myxococcia > Myxococcales > Myxococcaceae > Xiheilimnobacterium > Xiheilimnobacterium phototrophicum. The sequence continues at coordinate 5,089 of CAIWFK010000719.1, read as the reverse complement.
GCGGGATTCTGCTCGGGCGACGACGCCAGCGGCTCGAGGCTCAGCACCGGCCGGCGCCTCGGCAGAAGCTGTCGGAAGAAGTTTTGGCGGGCAGATCCGGGGTGGTAAGTCCCACCTCCAGTGGACGGATCGATCGCGACATCACCTGGATGCTTCGGCCTGGGGCGATCCGGGTCGTTGCTCATGGCGAAACTCGTGTACCAATCAATGGTTGCACAGCAGGAGTCTCATCGCCATGCCTGACACGCAGCCCACTGTTGATGTGTCGGCGCTTGGCATTGGCGTCCAGTCGGGCGCGACCATCGGGGAGGGTCGCTATCGGGTCATCGAGAAGCTCGGCGAAGGCGGCATGGGCAGTGTCTATGCCGCCGAAGATCTCCGGCTCCATCGCAAGGTCGCGGTCAAGGTGCTGCATGAGCAAAACGCCGAAGCCCGCGCACGGCTGATGGCCGAGGTCGAGTTGCTTGCCTCGCTGCACGACCCCCGCGTCGTCGCGGTGACGGACCTGGGGGAAGTCGACTCGTCGATGTTCATGGTGACGGAGTTCCTTCAGGGCGTGACCCTCGAGAAGTTCGTCGAGGGGTGGATGGCGGAGCACCATGGGCCCATCCCCGTGCCGCTCGCGCTTCGCATTGGCAGCGCCATCGCTGGGGCGCTGAGCGCGGTGCACTCCGTCGGTTATATCCACCGCGATCTCAAGCCCGCGAACCTGATGCTCAAGGAGTCCAAGGGCACCATCGACTGGCTCAAGCTGATCGACTTCGGGCTGTCGGCGCGCTCGGGGGTGATGGCCTCGCGTGAAGGAACCCCGGACTACGTGGCCCCTGAGACGCTCGAGAGCAACGAGGGTGGGGTGGGCGGCGTCATCGGCGAGGGAACGGACCTCTATTCGCTGGGGTGCCTGCTCTTCGAACTGGTGAGCGGCCGTCGCCCTTTCGAGGGAACCACCGAATCGATGATGAAGGCGCACCTGAGCGCGCCGCGACCGAGGGTTCAGTCGGGGCTTCCCGACATCGATGACCTGGTCGAGAAGTTGATGGCCGTCAGCATCAAGGACAGGCCGGACTCGGCGAAGTGGGTGGCGACGGAGTTGCTGCGGCTCGAAGCGAAGCTCGCTCGCGAGGGCACGTTGATGCAGCGGGCTCCGGCCGGGCCGACAAACCGGCTTCCCGACAGGAAGGCGTCGGAGACGATTCGCGTCACGAGGGATGGGCCGACGTCGGCGCAGCTCGCGAGCGAAGTGGAAGCCGGGCGCCGGAAGTCACGCAACCGCACGCTGATGGCGGTGACGTTCGTCGTGGCGCTCGCGCTCGTGCTGTTCTTCTGGCCGAGAGGGGCTCCGATGCCACAAGTGCCGGTGGAGACGCCGGTGCCAGTCGAGGTTGTCAAACCAGCGCCGAAGGATGAAACGCACGAGCCGGTTGCTGCGGTGGTGGCTCCGAAGCCCGTCGATGACCAGCTTTCTCCGTTGAGTCCGACGACCCCGAAGCCGGTCAAACCAGCGCCAGTGGTGAAGCGAATCGTCATCACCGAGAAGGACTGCGTTGTCGATGACCAGTGGAGGAGGGGCAGGGGCCAGGACCTCAACGAACTTTCCGCGTTGAACGACAAGAATCGCTCTGTGAGCGCGGTAGCGATGGAGAAGGCTGAACGCGAGCTGCAGAAATCGATCTCCGAGGCGCAGTCCAGCAGCGACTGCGTGAAAGTCACGGAAGCATTGGACGCGCTCAGCGAACGGGTACTGAAGAAGTAGAGAATGGCGAGGACTTCTGTGAATCGAATTTTGCCGCTGCTTGTGGTGGTCCTGGTCGGTGTTGCGCGGCCCGTGGCTGCGCAAGAACCCCAGCCGACCGTCGCGCCATTTCCCCTCGAGATGAAGCGCACGCCGTCGGGGTTCAGCGCGAAGGAGCGCGAGGAGCTCCAGGCCGAGTTTCGTCGCGTCGTCCGGAACTCGGGTGCGATGGTGCCGAACGCCGGCGCGATGGATTCTGCGCTTGCCGGACTGAAGCGCCAGGACTGTGACCGCGAGAACGCGTGCTTGCAGCAGTTGGCCGAGAAGGCGCAGACGCTCTACGCGCTCTACGCGTCGGTCGACTACGACGTGACGAAGAGCGTCGTGGCGACGGGGCGGGTGGTGCGTGATGACGGGCAGGTCATTGGCGAGCTGAAGACCATTACGATTCCGAAGGGGAAAGACTCGTTCGTCTCGATCGCGCGCGTCGCGTTGGTGCAGTTGCTCGATGCGTTGAAGGTTCGGCAGTTGCCGCCGTTTCGCGAAGTGAAGCCCGTCGCGGTGAAGCCACCCGAAGTGGTACCTGAGAAGCACGAGCCGCCCCCAATGCCGCCGCCCATCGTGGTGCAGCCGTTGGAGCCGAAGTCGGACACCGGTCGTGTCATCGGTTGGACGCTCACCGGGGTCGGTGGCGCGGCGTTGATCGCGGGCGCAATCGTGTTCGCGATAGCACCGGCCATTCGCAAGGACGCGAACGGAAACGTCTTCGCGGCAGACGCGGCGAACTTCAAGCAGACCCAGACGCAGCAAGGGGCGGGCGTCGGCTTGATGATCGGTGGCGCGGTGCTCGCTGCCGCCGGTACGACCTGGGCGCTGCTCTCGCCGGGGCATGAGGTGAAGACCGCGGTCGTGCCCACGTCCGGTGGCGCGGCCGTCGTGGTGGGAGGGGCGTTCTGATGAAAACCAGGCTCTGGCTGGCCACACTCGCTGCGCTCTCTGGGTGCGTGAGCGCGATTCCGTGTACCTCGTCGGACCAGTGCCCCACTGGAGGCGAGTGCAATGCCCAGGTGGGTATCTGCGTCACTCGCGACAGTGGTGCGGGTGGCGGAGCGGTCACCGGCGGTGGCGGCGCGACGGGCGGTGGTTCGACGACGGGCGGCGGCGGCGGTTCGACGGGTGGCGGTTCGACCGGCGGCGGTGGTTCGACCGGTGGGGGCGGTGGAACCGTTCTCGACGCTGGCCAGTGCGCGCCTTCACCGTGCGACGAAGCGAGCACCTTCTGCGTCGACACGGCGAGCGGCCACGACTGTCGTCCTCGGTGGGTTGGCATCGACTTCACCAGCCCAACGGTGGGCCAGGTGTTCGACGGCGGGAACTACAACAGCGTGCCCGTGGCAGTGACGTTGCGGGATGCTCTTGGGGCCGACGGAGGAGGGGTCCTCCCGCTCGCCCTTGGCGGAACGACGACTCTGATCCGAACAGGCAATCAATTCACAGGCACACTCGCGCTTGCGCCTTCAGCGGGCGGCACCCAGAACATCGTCGCCAACATCGCCTTTGACGCTGGCTATGCTCTCAACGCTTCGGTGGCAGTGATGGTCGACACCGTGGCGCCGGTGGTGACGTCGGTGCGCACGGTGCTTCGGGACGCGGGTGACGCCGACCCCACCACACCGACGGCCTGGAAGAAGGACGAGCTGGCGCTGATCGAAGTCGTGGTGGATGACGTGAGCGCGGTGGTGCGCGCGACCGATGTCCACGTCCCCTGGGGTGGCTCGGTGGTGTCGAAGGCTGCGACTGCTCAGTGTTGTGCGGCCTCGGTTGGGTGTTCGTGCTTCGGCGTGGACCTGGCCGGCATGCCGATGATGGGGTTTCGGGGCAACGGATTCGTCACCGTGGGCCCCATCAGCGATGGCGCGGGAAACACGTCTGATGCGGGGACGACGACCATCAGCGCGACCCGGTTCAAGTGGGCGAGGGTGTTGGCGGCGACTGGGTCGACGGCGCCCACGGCCATTGCCTTGAAGGCTGATGGAACTGTTGTTGCCGGAGCGAAGGTTGGTGTTGGCATGTCACTTTCGACCGTCACGCCGGATGGGGGACTTTCAAACCTGACCTCCTCTGCGACGATCACGTTGACCGCGGGACCCGTCATCGGGGCGCTGGGCGATGTCTATTACGCGCAGAGCGACGGCACCAACGCGAGTCTCGTCAAGTCGCCGTCCCTCAAATGCACGTCGAATACCGCGACCTACGATGGAGACCTATCGCTCGTCGCTCCCGGGTCTGGAGAAGTGATCGCCGCGGCGCGAAGCGATGGCGTCCTCGCCATCTCAGATTCCCTCTGTCACTTTGCGTCGTTTTCCGGTGGGGGGCCGCCGAGCGGCCGCCCAACGACTGTGGCGAGCGGCTCGACGGCCTTCGTGGCTGGCGACGGGAGCGCACCTGTCTGGCGATTCACTTCAGCAGAGAGCGCCCCCGCGGCCGCTGGCTCGACATCGACCACGACTCTCTTTCCGGCGAACCTGTTCACGATCGGCATGCCCGGCACGCTAATTGTAGGAGGAGGAGGAGGGCCGACGGTCGGTGGCGCCTTTGCCTTTCTCGATTCGTCGTCGCTTCCGGCGTCGACGGTCAACGCGACGCCGGGCACGTCGCCGGGCGGGCCAGCGGTCGTTGGCGGCACTTCGGTCGCACCTGTCGTCACCTACGGAGACAACGCGCAGGTGATTCGTTCAGTGCCGATGTCGCTCGTGCCCATGTTTACTGGAGCAACCGTGACGTCGATGGCGCTGGGGACCGGAACCACGCAGTTTGGGAAATTCGCCCCGGTCCTTGGCAAGGGGGGCCACGTGTACGTCGTCGGCCGCGACGGCGTCGTTCGTTCGTTGACGTCGTCTGCCCTCAGCGAGGAATGGTCATGGAATGACGGCATGCTCCCCACGAACGGCGCGCTGTCTCAATTGAATCTCGACGTCGATCGCGACGCGCCCACCGCGTGCACTCTTGGCGCGCTGTACATCGCCGCGACGAAGAGCAACACGACCACCGTCTACGCGCTCATCGTCGATTCCCCCGGGCTTGACGGTGCGGCGCCATGGCCGCGTCACCAGCATGACCCAGCGAACACAGGGAATGCTGCGACTTCGCTCGCTCCATGGACGTGTCCGTAGTCATGACCTCGGTGACCCGCAGATGACCATGCGAGGAATGGTCATCAAGGGCTTCGTCGTCCGCGCGATGGCGGGCGGCGGTCGGAGCGGCCAGCTGTGGGAGGCCACTGACGACAAGGGTCTCCCCGCGGGACGGAGAATCGAGAGAAATCCCGACCAGAATCAGCGGGGTAGGTGGGCAGAG
>CAIWFK010000718.1 GCA_903911905.1 uncultured Myxococcales bacterium | reverse complement strand
CGCCGCCGCCGCCAGCGCCTGCAGCTCCTGCGGCGGCGTCGCTGCCGGCCGTGCCGTCCGCCGAAAGAACCCCGCCCGCACCACCCGGGGGCAGCAGGGGCACACTCGTGCCGCCAGCCGCCGCAGTTGCGCTGAAGGTTCCATCGAACCCGTCCTGCCCGCCCACCAGACCGCCGCCCTGACCGCCGCCGCCGCCGTTCGCGGTGATGGCGCCAGTGCCCGAGAGGGTGATCGTGAGGCCTTCGATGAGCACGCCGCCGCCGCTGCCGGCGCCGTTCCCCGCGCCGAACGCCGAGCCGCCGGGGCCGCCATGGCCCGGAGCCGACACCACGCCGGTGATGGTGAGGTCGCCACCCGCCGAGAGCTGCAAGGCGCCTCCTCCCACGCCCGCCCGGCCGCTGCCGCGACCACCCGGGCACCCGCCGCGCAGTGGAGACAGCGTCGGGTCACCATTGATGGCCCCCGCGGCTCCCGGGGCATCGTTGGCGAGGAACGCGTTGCCCGTGCCGCCGTGACCACCTGCGGTGCCGAACGCGCCACCACCGCCGCCGCCGTTGCCTGGCGCCGCGTCGCCACCGGCTCCCGCGCCTACGCAGGGCAGCGCCCCGGCCGACGAGGTGATCGAGCCGAGCACGGTCAGATGCCCCTTCGAGATGATGATGGGCGGGCGGGTGCCCACGAAGCTGAGACCGCCGTCCGCCGTCACGTCGAGGCTGGCGAACGAGAGCACCAGCGCCGGCACCCCGCCGTCCTGCGCCACCACGTTCCAGCCGTAGGCCACGGAACCCGCGCAGGCGCCCAGGAGGCTCGGCCCCGCATCGCCCGCGCCGGTGTCGATGGTCAGCAGGCAGCCGACCACCGTGCCCGTCGCCGGGAAGGTGGGAATCGCGGTCGTCGGCACGTTCGAGGGCGCGAACGCCAGCGGCTCGATGCAGCCGCCCTGGTCGTTGCACACGCCCGCGTCTCCGCAGGTGGTGCCCGCGTCGAGCGAGTCGAACTGGCAGCCACCGTCGTCCAGACAGGTTGAGCGCGGCACCTGGCACTGGGTCGGCGTGCAGGTCACGCGGGTGCCCGCACAGCCTCCATCGCCGTCGCACTGATCGCCCACCGTGCACGAATCTCCGTCGGAGCACGAGTCGCCCGGCGCCGGGCCGTACTGGCAGCCCGCGTCGCGATCGCAGCCGACGTTCTTGAGGCACTGACGCGGCGGAGGCGGGCAGGTCTTCGGGGTGCCCACGCACTGGCCGGTGGCCGAGCAGAGGTCGCCTGTGGTGCACACGTCGAGATCGTCGCACGCGATGCCCGGGTCGGGCTGATAGCGGCACCCGGCGTCGAGCACGCAGTTGCCACCCGTCTTGAAGCAGGTGGGCGGCGTCATGCACTGCACGGTGTTGCCACCCACGCACTGGCCCTGCGCGCAGACCTGATTCTCGACGCACACGTTGCCGCTGAAGCAGGCCTTCGCCTCGCAGTCGGGGTCGGCACAGTCGACGAGCCCGTCATCGTCGTTGTCCACCCCGTCGGCGCAAGCGGTCTCGACGCGCGGCACGGCCGGTTCGAGCGTGAACTCCACCGCCACCACCTTGCCGGTGAGGAAGGTCGCCAGTTGGCTGCCCGACTCGGTGGGCGAGGTCGGCTGACTGCAGGCCGAATCGAGGTAGCCGTCGGCCCGTACCGTGACGTCGTTGGCAAAGCGGCCCTGCGAGACGCCGAAGTACAGGGTGTCGCTCTTCACGTCGGCGCACCCGCTGTGCTGGTCGGCCACGGTGAGCTCGACGTACTTCGAGCGCGAGCCTGGGGGCACGTGCACCACCACGCGCAAGGCGGCTTCGGGCGGCTTCGAGCACGCGGCCGCGAGCACCAGCACCACCAGCCAGGAATGTCGGGTCATCGAGCTGCTCCTTCCAACGGGACGTCGCGCCCTTCACCGAAGTCGAGCACCGCGAACGGTGCCTGCCCACGAACCAGCTCGGCCGCCTCGGTCTCTCCATCGTCGGCCAGCTCGAAGGTGCCGAAGTGCATCGGCACCGCGAGGGTGGCCTTCAGGTCGTGCGCCGCACGAACGGCTTCGACCGGAGACAGGTGCACCGGCGACATGAACCACTCGGGCTTGTACGCCCCGATGGGGAGCACCGCGAGCCGCATCGGCCCCAGCCGCTCGGCGGCCTGCGCGAAGTGGGGCCCATACGCGGTGTCGCCGGCGAAGTACGCGCGCCCGGCGCTGCCCTCGAGCACCCAGGCGCTCCAGAGCGTGGTGGCGGCGTCGAAGAGGCCGCGGTTGGCGAAGTGCTGGTTGGGCACGCTGCGCACGGTGATGCCCAGCACCTGGCGCGCGTCCCACCAGTCGAGCTCGGTGACGTTGCGCAGCCCCGCGTGTTCGAGCAGCGCGCGATTGCCAGCGCCCGCGAAGATGCGCACGTTCGGGAAGAGGTCCTGCACGGCGCGCAGGGTGGGCAGGTCGAGGTGATCGTAGTGGTTGTGGCTGAGGACCACCGCGTCGATGCGGGGCAATTGGGTCAGGCTCAACCCGGGGGGCCGCACCCGCTTGGGGCCTGCGAAGGCCACCGGGCTGCAGCGCTCGCTGAAGATGGGGTCGGTGAGCACGTTGACGCCGTCGAGCTGCACCAGCGTGGTGGCGTGGTTGATGAACGTGACCCGCATGCCACCGCTGGCCACGCGCGCCGGCGGTCGGGGGCCGGTGGGCTCGTCGCGGTACGCCTTCCAGGTTCCCGGGTGGCGATCGGTGACCCACGTGAGCAGGCCGGACTGGAGCTGGGGAGCGCCTGGGGTCCTGAAGTGGGCGCCGTCGAAGTGATCGCTGACTGGCCCATGCCAGGTGGTGGCGCAGCCCGTCAGCGCCGCCACGAGCAGCACCGGCAGCGGAATGGGGCGAGGCGGGGGCATGCCCCGGTCGATTACCACGCTGGACCGGGGTTGGAAGGCGTTACGCTGGCACCGCTCATGAGCGCCCTTCACCTCGGAGTGGTCCACGCCGATCTGCTGACGTTCGACTGCGACGTGGTGGTGCTCAAGCACGCGCAGGGCTTCTATGCCGCCGACGGCGCGGTGGCCGAGCGGCTGGTGACCCTGGGGCTGACCTGGCAGTCGCTCGAGGTGCCCGCTGGCGCGGCGGCCTGGGTCGAGACGCGCGGCACGCTCAAGAGCCCGCTGGCGCTCTTCCTGGGAACGGTGCCGCTCTCGAAGCTGGGGTACCACGAGATTCGCCAACTGGCGGTGCGCCTGCTCAAGGCGCTCGAGGACCGGCCGGGGCTGCGTCACGTGGCCTGCACCACCCACGGCGTGGGCTTCGGGCTGGACGAAGACGAGAGCGTGCTCGCCCTGGTGGGCGGGCTGGTCGAAGCGTTTCAGCGCGGCGCGGGGCCCTCGTCACTCGAGCGCATCACGGTGGTCGAGAAGCGGGAAGGGCGCGCCCGGCGAATGCAGGTCGCGCTGCGTGACGGGCTGGGCGACACCGCGGGCGTGACGGCGCAGCCGGGGGGCGGGTTCCTGGTGCAGCGGCAGCAGGGCTTCCTGCCCGCAGCGGCGCTGGCGAGCGCGGGCACCTCGTCGTCGACCAAGCCGCACGCCTTCGTGGCCATGCCCTTCGTGCCCGAGCTGGAAGACGTGTTCCACTACGCCATCGCCACCCCGGTGAAGCAGGCGGGGCTGTTGTGCGAGCGGGTCGATCAGGCGGTGTTCGACGGGCTGATCATCGAGCGCATTCGCGAGCGCATCGAGACCGCGCGGGTGGTGATCGCCGACCTGTCGTATTCGAACCCCAACGTGTACCTCGAGGTGGGCTACGCGTGGGGGCGGCAGCGGCCGGTGATTCTGTGCGTGCGCGACCTGAACGAGCTGCGCTTCGACGTGAAGGGGCACCGGTGCCTGGTGTACCGATCGATTCGCGAGCTCGAAGGGTTGCTGGCGCGCGAATTGGCGGCAGTGGTGCGCTGATCACGCTGCCGTGGGAACGTCTGGGCGGGCCGGCGCTCAGGGCTCGGTGCTGCGTTTGACGGTCGCGGTCAGCGCGTCGAACACGAGGTGGAGTTGGTCGAGCTCGGCGGCGGTCAGCGCCACGAAGCGTGCCGGGGTCGGCGTGGCCAGCGGCACGG
>CAIWFK010000717.1 GCA_903911905.1 uncultured Myxococcales bacterium | reverse complement strand
TGTAGATCCTCCTCACTTTACGTACTCGATGATTCCCCGATTTACTCGATAGCCGGGTCACTGGCGCCACCGCCTGAGCCTCGCTTGCTCGGCTGAATTCTCGTCACTCACCTGCCAGGCGAGGTAGCCGAGCGGGTCACTGGCCATGGCCTCTGCAAGCACCTGCATGTCTATGAGCAGGTACTCGAGCTCGTCTTCGAGTTCGGTACGCCGCTCGGCGGTGAGGTCGGGTGCCTGCAGCTTCTCGATGAACGCAGCGCGTTGCGCTTCAAGCTGAGCGATGTGGTCCTTGAGCTTCATTGGGGCACCCTTCAGTACCACGCCGAGAACCCGAATCCGCGCTCGCCCCAGTACCTCAGCCACCTCACCGCCGCTCGCAGGTCCGGAAGTTCCTCGAGCTGCTCGTCGCGCACCGCGATGAGCGCATCATCGAGACGGTCGGCGTAGTCGATGGCCTGCTCCGCGGTGTGGTCGTCGAAGGCTTCGTTCGTCAGGTCGTCACTCAGGCACTCCGCCGATGCGACGACCTTCCCGCGGAAGTCGAGCGAGCCGCACAGCATGCCGGTGATGGCCGCGGCGCCGGCCTGCTCGGTCGCGAGCTCCACCACGTACTTGCCGCGCTCGTGGGCGAGCACCTGCTCGAAGGGCCGCGCCCAGTAGTCGATGAACGCCTGGTTGCGGTCATCCCAGGCGCCGGTGGTCGGGGCCTTCGGCTTCTGCTGCTCCTCCGCGACCTGTACCTGCGCGGGCGTGAAGACGTTCATCCGGAACCACCTCGTAGCCGTCTCGTCGATGCCAACGCGGGGCGCGCCGATGACGGCGTACGGCGAGACCGACACCTGCTCGAGCGCGGCTTCGAGGTCGCGTCGAAGCACGGTGCGCTGCTGTTTCGTGATGCTCTTGTCGACGTCGAGGGCGTCGAGCTTCCTTCTGATGGTGAGGTACTGCGCTTCTTGGTCAGGCTTCGCCTTGTGGGCGTGCAGCATCCAGTCGAGACCCATGGGGCTCTCCTTGTTCGGGGTGGTGATGCGGAAAGGGCCGGCCCACCCACCGCGCAACGCGGCTGGCAGGGGACCGGCGGGTTTACTTCCGACGACGGCGCGGGGTCGGCAGCACGACGTCAGGGTCGTCCCCCTGGACTCGGGGGAGCGCCCTGTTGTTGCGGTCCTCGATGAGCGCCACATCGGCGGCGCCAACGACGACCTTGCGCAGGAGGCGCACCCGGCCTGCGGCGAGGGCGAGCACGGCCTCCAGCAGCTTCGGGGCCCGTTTGACTGCGTCGTCATCGGGGAGCCCGCCGGTGACCAGCAGCTCGGCGAAGAGCTGCGCCGACTCGATGACATGCACGAGTTCGGCGAGCTCATGGGCGAGGCTGATGCTCTTGGGCCGCATGGTCAGCGCTCCGATTCGCAGCGGGCCCGGTAGGGGCAGCCCTTGCAGGCCCAGCCCCGCACCGGGAACGAGACCCCGGCGTCGATGGCGGTCAGCACGCCCAGCGCCGTCTTGAGGAAGTCCGACATGTCGCCGTCATCACGGCGGACGTCCTCGACCTGCATAGCGGGCACCTTGGTCTTGGTGGTGACGCTGAAGCGCAGCCCGACCTCGCCCCACTTCAGCTGCTCAGCGGCGAACGCGTACCCGCTGAGCTGGGTGTCGTAGACGAGTTGGTCGAGCGAGTACTTCTTGGCGCTCGTCTTGTGCTCGACCAGCACCCGGTGGCCGTCTTCCTCGACGATGAGGTCGATGACGCCCTTCAACTTCTCATCGAGCAGCTCGCCTGTGCTCGCGTTGTACAGGTCGACGGTGAAGGGCACCTCGACGCCAAGCACCTTCGCCGGAGTGGCGGAGGGGTGCCCGAGCGTCACGTCGAGCATCGACAGGCCTTTCGCGAGGGCCACGTCGAAGCCGGTGCCGTCGTCGTCTTCCTGGAGCGGCACCGGTCCGTTCTTCGCCAACATCATGGCGTCGACGAACCGCTGCTTCACTTCCTCGGCGGGCGCAGGCTCACCCCTCATCAGCCACTGGTAGTGGTGGGCCAGGGCCAGGTGGAAGGCCGAGCCGAACGCGAGTGGCATCGGAACGAACTCGGGCTCAGCGCCGGTGATGTAGCGGTACGAGAACTTGGCCGGGCACATCAGCCAAGTCTTCATCTGCGTCACGCTGAAGTGCAGCGTGTCGGGGACGACAGCCGCATTCATGACGCCATACCCTCAGTTGGCTCGGCGGGCGCCGTACCGTTCAGCTGCGCGTCGAGACTCTTGATGACCTGGCTCGCCTGCTCGCGCGAGATGAACTCGAGCTGGCAGCCGAACTGGGTCTTCACGCG
>CAIWFK010000716.1 GCA_903911905.1 uncultured Myxococcales bacterium | reverse complement strand
TGCGCTCCCAACGGCACGCCGCGGGCGCCCACGCCCGGGTCGTCGACCGCGGCCCCGCTCGCCCGCACCTTCGAGGCCAGCTGGCCCGCGCCGGGCCCCTGCGCGCGGCCGCCCGCGACCTGCACCGGCTCGTCGCCGCTGGCCGCGAACACCGCCGCGTCGGCGTCGAAGACGTCGCTCAGGTGCCGCGCGGCGATGGTCGCCACCGCGGCGGGGTCGAGCGCCTCGGCCAGCTCGCGCGTCACCGCGTAGAGCGCCGCGGTGCGCCGCTCGCGACTGCGCGCCTGCAGTTCCTGCCGCCGCACCCGGGCGGTGAGCCCGCTGAGCAGCAGGCCGACCACGAACATCATCGCGAAGGTGAACACGTTGCGCGCGTCGGACACCGCGAAGGTGAAGAACGGCGGCACGAAGAAGAAGTCGTAGGCCGCGACCGAGAGCGCCGCGGCGAGCACCGAGGGCGCGCGCCCGAAGCGAATCGCCGCCAGCATGATCACCGCCAGGTACACCACCACCACGTCGGCGGGCGCGAGCAGGGCCCGCCAGGTCCACGCGGCCCCGGTCGCCAGCACCACCAGCACGATGGCCCAGACGAAGTCACCAGCGCGAAACGCGCGAGGGGTGAGGGGCACGGTGGGCGCGACCACCTCGGGCGCCTCGTCGCCCTCGAGCACCTGAACCTCGATGCGCCCGCTGCCGCGAATCAGCTCGTCGATGAACGAGCCGCGCACCAGGTCCTTCCAGCGCGGGTGGGTGGGCTTGCCGACCACGATGCGGGTCACGTGGTGGGCCTGGGCGTAGTCGAGCACCGCCTCGCTGGTGCGCTCGCCCGTCACCCGCACCACCTCGCCGCCCAGCGACTCGGTCAGCCGGTGATGCGCGTCGAGCCGCGCGAGGTCGTCGGCGTCGAGCGAGGTGTCGGTCACCGAGACCGCAGCCCAGCTGGCATTCAACCGCTGCGCCAGACGCGCCGTGGCGACCACCAACCCCGCCGAGCGGGGTGCCGGCCCCACGCACACCACGATGCGCTCTGCGTCACTCATCGGTCGCGCGGCAGTCTGTCACGGGCGTGAGCCGACCGCCCGAATCAGCTCGTGCCCCATCGCCGCCAGGGCGAAGAGCAACATCAGCAGCCCCACCGACGCCTCCCAGCTCCACGGCTCGGCGCGCACCAGGGCCTGCACGAAGCGCAGCCCGCCCGCCGAAGCGAACGCAATCAACAGCCACCAGTCGCCTGCCGTGCCGGGTTCGTCCATGCGCCACCTCGTGCACCAACCGTACGTGCCAGAGGGTTCAAGAAACCGTCAAAGTCCCGGGGGCTCGCGCGCAACCCGCCGTCGCCACGGGCGTCTTGATGGTTCCTTGATGGCCGTTCTGCCCACCTTGACGCGCCGTTGATGCGCGACGCCCTACCTTCGTTGCATGACGCCACAAGCCCCAGAGCCGCCCTCGCTCGCCAACCGCGTGGCGAACACCGTGCTCGGTCGCCCGAAAGACCTGCGCGACCCCTCGACCTTCCACTCGCTCTCGCTGGTGGCGTTCTTTGCCTGGGTGGGCCTGGGCGCCGACGGGTTGTCGTCGTCGGCGTACGGCCCGGAAGAGATGTTCCGCGCGCTGGGCGCCAACACGTGGATGGCGGTGGCCCTCGCCGCGGCCACGGCGGTGACGGTCTTCATCATCTCGTTGACCTATTCGCGCATCATCGACCGCTTCCCCTTCGGCGGCGGCGGGTACGTGGTGGCCAGCAAGCTGCTCGGCCCGCGCGCGGGCGTGGTGTCAGGCGCGGCGCTGATGGTGGACTACGTGCTGACCATCAGCACCTCGATCGCCGCCGGCGTCGACGCCATCTTCAGCTTCCTGCCGGCCGAGTACCTGCCGTGGCGCCTGGCGATCGAGGCCACCGCCATCGGCGCGCTGGTGCTGCTCAACCTGCGCGGGGTGAAGGAGTCGGTGGCGGTGCTGACGCCCATCTTCCTCACCTTCCTGGTGACGCACGTGGTGCTGCTGGGCGGCGGCTTCGTGGTCAAGGGCAGCGAGCTGCCGGCGATGGCCAGCCAGGTGAGCAGCGGCTTCAGCCACGGCGCGGCGACGCTGGGCGGGTTCGGCATGCTCGCGCTCTTCCTGCGCGCGTACTCGATGGGCGCCGGCACCTACACCGGCATCGAGGCGGTCTCGAACGGCCTTTCCATCATGCGCGAGCCGCGGGTGGTGACCGGCAAGCGCACCATGGGGCTGATGGGCGCCTCGCTGGCGTTGACCGCGGCGGGCGTGACGCTGTGTTACCTGCTCCTTCACGTCGAGCACGTGGAAGGCAAGACGATGAACGCGGTGCTGGTCGAGCGGTTCGTCGACGCCGCGGGCTGGGGGCATGGCGGGCAGCTCTTCATCTGGCTGACGCTGATCGCCGAGGCGCTGCTGCTCTTCGTGGCCGCGCAGGCGGGCTTCATCGACGGCCCGCGCGTGCTGGCGAACATGGCCAGCGACTCGTGGGCGCCGCACCGCTTTGCGCAGCTCTCGAGCCGGCTCACCATGCAGAACGGGGTGCTGTTGATGGGCGGCGTGTCGCTGGGTGCGCTGCTCTTCACCCGCGGCGACGTCACCACCCTGGTGTCGATGTATTCCATCAACGTGTTCCTCACCTTCTCGCTGAGCCAGGCGGCGATGGTGCGGTACTGGTGGCAGCGCAAGGCCGAGGCCGGGTGGGTGCAGGGCCTGCTGTTGCACCTGGTGGGGCTCGCGCTGTGCGGCACCATTCTGGTGGTGAACATCGTCGAGAAGATCGACGAGGGCGGCAAGGTCACCATCTCGGTCACCGCCGCGCTGGTGGTGCTCTTCTTCGTCATTCGCCGGCACTACGAGAAGGTGCGAAAGAACCTGTCGCGGCTGGACAGCGTGCTCGAGCAGCTGCCCACCGCGCCCCGTGACGCCGAGCCGGTGCTGCAGCCCACGGCGCAGACGGCGGTGCTGATGGTCGGCTCGTACGCGGGTCTGGGCGTGCACTCGCTGCTCTCGGTGCTGCGGCTGTTCCCCAACCTGTACAAGAACGTGGTGTTCATTTCGGTCGGGGTGGTCGACTCGGCGACCTTCAAGAACGTGCAGGAGGTCGACGAGGTCGAGCAGCGCACCCGGGCGGCGTTGGAGCAGTACGTGGCGCTGGCGAAGCGCCTGGGGCTGGCGTCGACCTCGAAGATGGCGGTGGGCACCGAGCTGTTGCCCGAGGCCGAGCGGCTGTGCGCCGAGACCGCGAAGGAGTTTCCGCGCAGCCTCTTCTTCGCCGGCAAGCTGATCTTCGAGCGCGAGGGGTTGTGGCAGCGGCTGTTGCACAACGAGAGCGCGGTGCAGTTGCAGCGCCAGCTCCAGTTCGCGGGGCTGAATGCGATGGTGCTGCCGGTGCGGGTGCTGGAGTCGTAGGTCGCGATGGCTGCAGCCTCGAGGGCAGGCCCTGCGCGCCCGAGCGCCCAGGCCTCGAGGGTGGGCGCTCGTTTCAGCGCGCCGGTCCCCTGAGTCGAGCACCACCAGCCTCTCGGCCATGCGCACGAAGATCCTCACGCACGACCCCATTCCGACCGGCTGACCTCGTTCTGTGGACCGTGGCCCACGACCGTTCGTGATGGACAGCACACAGAATGACCTTGGGCCGCGAGGTCGAGGTGGTTTCAGCGCGCCGGTCCCCCGAGACCGTGGCCCACGACCGTTCGTGACAGCACACCACCAGAGCGTGTCGTTCAGAGGGGCTGGTCGGCGCAGCGAGCAAGGAAGCAGGGCCCTCAGTCGCTGCCCGCCCTTCAGGCGCCGGGCGTGCTATCACTGGCAAATGTCAGCGCCAGAATCCTCAGTCTTCCCGGCGGTTTCCTGAGAGCCCCTTCAACCGCTCTCGACCTCGTCCTCATCGAACCCGGCGTCTACTGGCGCATCTTCTCGCTCGACTACCAGGCCGAGCAGTTCGAGGTCTTCCACCGCACGGGGCTCACCCGCTGGACGCACTACGTAGGCACGCAGCTCATCGTCTTCGCCTTCCTGCTGTCCCTCGCGGGACTTCACGTGGGGCCAGTCCCCGCGCCGCTGCTCCTCGCTGCGGTCCTGACCGGCTGGTACCTCCGGCTCAACGTGCTGGTCGGACTGGTCGCAGGAGCCCAGGTCGTGCTGCTGACCTTCCTCGCGCTGGAGGCCTCGGCCCACGGAGCGACGACCTGGCAGGCACTGGCGATGCTCGCGGTGCTGGCCGCAGCCCAGAACGTCAGCCACTCGGTCGAGCCGGTGCCTCCCGCGCTCACCGGCCGCGGGTTCGAGTCGTTCCCGGTCTACTGGCGCCGTGCCAGCGCAGCGCACCGGGTGCGACTGCTCAGCCTGAACGCCCTCTACCTGCCGCTCGAGCTGGTCTCGGCGCCGAGACTCTTCGCAGTCCACATCATGCGCGCGATGCAGCGGCTGGGGTGGCGCCGGGCCTGGGCCGCCGAGCTGCGGGCGCGCGCCGACCTCATCCTGGGAGCTGAGTG
>CAIWFK010000715.1 GCA_903911905.1 uncultured Myxococcales bacterium | reverse complement strand
GGCCGTCGAACATGCACGCCACCACTCGGCCCGTCGGGAGGTCGAACAGGAACGCCGAGTTCGCCCAGGCCTTCTCGAACTCCTCGAAGCCGTCGTTGCCGAAGAAGAAACGGATGCTCTGCGTGAGCTCGTCGAGGACTGGGGTCCAGCGCTCGAAGTCTTCCCGCGCCGCGCCTTCGAAGGCCGCGAGCACCTCGAGGCTGGTGAAGGCCGTGAGCGTCCAGTGGGCGGCCTCGCCCGGGTTGGCGCCGGCGTCGACGAAGCGCGGGTTGAGGAGCGCCATCAGAGCAACTCCCCGGTGTCACCGTTGCGCAGCGTCACCGTGCCCAACACGGGGAATTCGCGCACGTGCAGCTTCACGTCGGCGGGGAGCCCGTTGAGCGTGAGGTCGAGCCGCGCGTCGCCCATCTTCCGCACGCCCGGCGTGTCGCGGATGACGTTGAAGACGTCGCTCCACGCCACCTCGCCGACCGGGTTGCCGTCGACGTCCTTGATGTTGAAACCGAAGTCGACGTTCGAGTTGGGAGTGCCATCGGGCTCGCTGACCCGAAACCACGCCGCGAGGTTGGTGCGGATGGCGTCACGCACCACCGATGGCGTCGCGCCCTGGCGGAAGAAGACGCGCGCGGTGACGTCGAGGCGCCGGTAAACCGGGTCCTGCACCGCCACCTGGAACGTCAGTGTGCACGGGTAGGCCTCGGTCACCTGGCGGAGCACCTGGGCCTTGAGCCCTGGCGTCGGCAGCCCTCCGCCCTGCGGCACGACGTAGAGGATGCCGGTGTTCTCCCCGATGGAGAGGTCTTCGTTGGAGGTGAGCATCAGCGCGCGCGCGACTCCGGGCAGGCGGCGGGCGTTGATTTCGAAGTCTTCGCGGGCCACCGTTCGCGTGAGGGCGCGCAGGCTCTCGGGGGCCAGCAGCTTCGCTGAGGCGATGGTCTGCCGGTCTGCGCCACCGGACGCAGCGAGCGGGTTGCGCGCCGACACCTGCACGAGCGCGCCGCGGGCGTCCTTGAAGTTCCCCTCGATGACGACCAGGCGGTCGGCGTCGACGTTGCCGGTGGAGCCGCCTCCGGTCTTGTAGGTGGCCGAGATGGTGCCCGTCGGAGGGAGGCCGTTGGCGCCCCTCCCGAAGCGCAGCGTCGCGAGCTCGTTCTGGTCGACCGCGGCGATGAAGTGCCGGTCATTCAGGCCGGAGTTGAGGAAGCTCTCGACCTCGGTGAAGGTCCCCTGCGGCGTTGTCACGACCGCCGAGCCGTCGAGGTACGGGCCGAAGTCGAGCGGCACCGAGAGGTCGGCCAGGCCGCGTGCGTCGAAGAGTTGGGTCTGCGTCCTGGAGTGTTCAGCCGTGCCGACCGCGAGCGTCACGCCGGCTGGGAAGACGACCGGATCGAGGAGTTGGAAGCGCACCGGCTCGGTCACCTCCTGCGTGCGAATGATCGTGCTCGCGGGGATGGTGACTGGCGCCTGCGCCGGGCGTGACAGGCGTAGTTCCACCTGCGCCGTCGCCGGCTGCGCGCCGCTGAGCCGGTAGCCGAGCATCTTCGCCAGGGCCATGACGTTCTTGCGCTGGGTGGAGGTGACGAGGCGCGACTCCCGGGCGAGGTTGTCCTGGTAGAAGGTCAGCACGTCGCCGACGAAGGCGAACATCTCGAGCAGCAGGTTGCCGAAGCTCGCGACGTCGAAGTCCGTCCAGTCGGGGAAGACGCTCTTCACCAGGGCGATGAGCCGCGCCCGGAGCGAGTCGAAGTCCTTGTCGGTGTACTGTGGCGCTCCAGATTTCACCGATTCTGTGAGTGCGGACATTCTGTTGAGCCTCCTCTCCCTGACGCGTTTTCTTGAGGGAAGGAGCCCTCCCCACTGCACATAACGACGGCAAGTGCAGGACAACCTCGGATCCTCGACCCGCGATTCCCGCGGGTCATCAAGGAGGACCGACCGTGTTGGATGATCTTTTTCAGAAGCAGTTCGCTTTGGCGCGGCACCGATCGACGGTGTTCGGCGCTCATCTCGATGACCATCTCGAAGCGTTGTCGCTCGTCGGTCACCCTCGCGGCGTGCTCCGACGCAACGTGTTCCTCATCACAAGATTCGGGGAGCACCTCGCGCAGTGTGGTGTCACGGAGGTCGGTCAAGTCACCCGGGAGCATGTCGGGGCGTTCATCCACATGCAGCGCGAGCTCCGGGGCCGGCCGGAGGCCACTCGCTCCCCCGCAGTTGGTCACGTGCTCGACTTGCTGCTCGAGCATCTTCGGGCGCGCGGCCTCTGGCGTGCGCAACCATCCCGTTCGCCGAGTCTGCTCGACGATTTCTGCTCGTCGCTCAACTCGGAGCGAGGGCTGCAGCCCCGGACGATCGAGGGCTACCGGC
>CAIWFK010000714.1 GCA_903911905.1 uncultured Myxococcales bacterium | reverse complement strand
CGCACCTGGTGCGTTCAGGCTCCAGTGACGGTGATCATCGGCGCCTGACCCGTGAAGCGGGGCGTGACGGCCTCCTTCAGCATCCACCAGGCGACGTCGCCCCGCGAGATGGTCGCGCGGCCCTCGAACGACTCGCACACCTTCACCTGCTCGGTCACCGGACCGTCGGTCAGCCCCGTCGGCCTCGGCAGACACACCTGCAACCCACTGCTCCGGTACAGCCGTTCCATCACCTCGAGCTCTGCGTACGCGTGCCGCAGCGCCGAGAAGCGAATGAAGGTACGAAACGCGCCCGGCACCTTGTCGGCCGTGTCACCCACCCCGCCCGCACTCACTGCGATGACCCGCTCGACCTTGGCGCGCTTCATCGCCGCGATGATGGCGGGCGTCGAGGTCGACAGGAAGTCGGCCACCTCGGGCTTCGCCCACGGCGCGATGGACTTCAGCCGCAACCCCAGGCCCGAGAGCACCACCTCGTGGCCCTCGAAGGCCTTCGCGAGGAAGTCGACGTCGGTCAGCGAGCCCACCCTGGTCTCGACGCCCGCCGGCGCGGCCCACGAACCAGAACGCACCACCGCCGTCACCGCGTGGCCCTGCTTCGCGGCGAGCGACACCAACTGCTGACCCACTCCCCCCGAGGCACCGACGATGACGAGCTTCATGCGACCGAGGCGTAACAGCCCCAGCCGCCTGGCTGCTACAACATCGCCACCGGGTCCACGTCGATGACCACCTTCACCGACGACGGCACCTCGGGCAGCCAGGCCTCGACCGCGTCCAGCACCCTCGCCATCGCCGCGTGACTGGGCCCCTTGAGCACCAACTGCCACCGCGTCTTGCCCTTGATGCGGGTGATGGGCGCAGGTGCCGGCCCCAGCAACCGCACGCCGTGCGAGCTGGGAGGCAGGTGCCGCGCCATCACCTTCCCCACCTGCTGCGCCACCCGTGCGGTGTGGCGCTCGTCTCCCTCGATGCGCAGCGCCACCAGCCGCGTGTACGGCGGCCACGCCAGCGACTTGCGCCGCGCCAGCTCGCCTGCCGAGAAACCGGCGTAGTCGTTACGCAGCATGCACGCCACCGACGGCACCTCGGGGTTGTAGCTCTGCACCAGCACCCGCCCCGCGTCCTTGCCGCGCCCTGCTCGCCCCGCGACCTGGGTCAACAGGTGGAAGGTGCGCTCGGCCGCGCGGAAGTCCGGCAACGCCAGCGACGCGTCGGCCAGCACCACGCACACCAGCGTCACGCCGGGAAAGTCGTGACCCTTCGCCACCATCTGCGTGCCGACCAGCACGTCGAGCTCGCGCCGAGCGAAGCGGGCCAACAGGTCGGTCAGCGTCTCGGCGTTGGTGGCGGCGTCGCGATCCAGCCGGGCCACGCGCGCGTGCGGAAAGGCGTCGGCCACCTCGGCCTCGAGCCGCTCGGTGCCCACCCCCAGCTTGAGCAACGGCCCTTGACACGCCGGGCACACGTCGGGCACCGGCTCGGTGCGGCCGCAGTAATGACACTGCAGCCGCCGGCTCGACAGGTGATGCGTCAGGCACACGTCGCATTCGGTGCAGCGCCGACTCTCGCCACACACCTCGCAGGTCAGGAACGTGGCGTGCCCGCGCCGGTTGAGGAAGAGGATGACCTGCTGCCCCCGGTCGAGCGTGCCGGCGATGGCCTCGCGCATCGACGCCGAGAGCACCGGCGGCTCGGTGTTGTGGTTCTCTTGCGTGCGCGGCCGCTCGACGCGCAGGTCGACCAGAGCCACGGTGGGCATGGGCCGATCGTCGACGCGGTGCTCGAGCGTGCAGGTCTCGTAGCGGCCCTTGCGCGCGTTCTCGAGCGTCTCGAGCGAAGGCGTGGCGCTGCCCAGCACCACCAGGCACTTCGCGCGCTGGCCCCGCACCACCGCCAGGTCGCGCGCGTGGTAGCGCAGCTTCTCTTCCTGCTTGAACGAGGGGTCGTGCTCCTCGTCGACCACCACCACGCCCAGGTCGGGCACCGGCGCCCAGATGGCGCTGCGCACCCCCACCGCGATGCGCTTCTCGCCGCGGCGAAGCTGCTGCCAGGCCCGCAGGCGCTCGCGGTCCTTGAGCGCCGAGTGGAGCAGCGCCACCTCGCCACCGAACCGGCTCTGGAAGCGCCCCACCAATTGCGGCGTGAGCGCGATTTCGGGAACGATGACCAACGCGCCCAGGCCCAGGCTGCGCGCGTGCTCGACCACCCGCAGGTAGACCTCGGTCTTGCCGCTGCCGGTGACGCCGTGGAGCAGGTGCGGCGCGAAGGCCCGCGTGTCGACGGCCGCGCACAGCTTGGCGACGGCGACCTCCTGCTCTGGCGTGAGCGCGCGGGGTCGCTCCTGCTCGAGGCCCGCATGCACGCCCTTGACGATTTCCTGCGATTCGAGCGTGACGAAGCCGCGCGCGGCCAGCTTCTTCAGGTTCTCTTTCGCGCCGGGAATGGCGTGCGCCACCTCGGTGACCAGGGCGCGGCCGCCGACCGCCAGCAGGTAACTGAGCGTGGCGTGCTGCGCGGGGGCCCGCGCGAGGGAATCGACCGCCGCGCCCGGCACCGCCGAGGCCCACCAGAGCAGGTCGACCTTCGCGTCGCGCTCGGCGTCGTCGGCCTTGGTCATGCCTGGCGGCAGGGTCGCGCGCAGCGCTTCGCCCAGCGGGTAGCGGTAGTGCGCGGCTGCGAAGCGCACCAGTTCGACGATGTCGGCCGAGAGCGCGGGCTCCTTCTCGAGCACCTCGACGATGGGGCGCAGCTTGCCGAGCACCTCGGCCGACGGCTCGGGAGCTGGGGCCAGGTAGAAGCCCAACGCCGTGCCTCGCCCGAAGGGCACCTTGATGCGGTGGCCGGGCAGCAGCACGCCGCGCAGGGCCTCGGGCACGCGGTAGGTGAATTCGCCCCGCACCGGGCGACCGACGGCGACGAAGGCGTACGGGCTGTCGCTCATCTCGACGAGCGGTCTACTCCACCTTCACCGGCGGAGGGCGGGTGAAGACCATGCGGGCAGGTCGGTGAGGCCCTGCGCGGCATTCGGAGCCAAGCGCAGCAGCGCATCGACGGAGTGCACGGACAGGGGCCGGTGGCCATCGCCGGAGCCCTGGTCGCGGTGGGCACCCAACGACGGCGGGCGCTCACGAGAAATTGATTCTTGAATCAATTTCCATTGCGTCCCACCGCGGCCCCGAATTGACTCGCCGCCATGCGTGCGAACGAGCAGGCGTACCCGCAGCTGAGCTCTCTCCTCGACACCCGGGGGCCGACCTTCGAGGCTAACCGCGCGGCGAACCTGAAGCTGCTCGAGCCGGTGACGGCGGCGCTCGAGAAGGCCCGGGCCGGCGGCGGCCCCAAGTACAACGACCGGCACCGTGGGCGCGGCAAGCTGTTGCCCCGCGAGCGCATCGAACTGCTGCTCGACCGCGATTCGTACTTCCTCGAGCTGGCGCCCTTCGCCGGTCACGAGGTCGACCACCACACCACCGGTGCGGCGGTCATCGGCGGCATCGGCCTGGTCAGCGGCGTCGAATGCCTCATCATCGCCAACGAGTCGACGGTGAAGGGCGGCTCGATGAGCGAGCTGTCGGTGGTGAAGTCGCGACGGCTGGCCGAAATCGGCATGAGCAACCGGCTGCCGACCATCAACCTGACCGAGTCGGGCGGCGCCGACCTGCCCAACCAGGACAAGATCTTCGTGCCCGGGGGCGCGGGCTTTCGCGACCTGACCCGCTCGAGCGAACAGCGCATGCCCACGGTGACGGTGGTCTTCGGCAGCTCGACCGCTGGCGGTGCGTACGTGCCCGGCATGAGCGACTACGCCATCTTCGTGAAGAACCAGGCCACGGTGTACCTGGGCGGTCCACCGCTGGTGAAGATGGCCACTGGTGAAGAGGTCGACGACGAATCACTGGGCGGCGCGACCATGCACAGCACCGTCTCGGGCGTGTCGGACTACCTGGCTGAAGACGAGCGAGACGCGCTGCGACTGGCCCGCGAAGTCATCGCCCACCTCGACTGGCGCAAGCAAGGCCACGCACTGCCCCGGGTGGTGGAACCGCCGAAGTTCGACGCGGAAGAATTGCTGGGCATCGTGACCCCCGACCCGCGCGTGCCGTACGACCCGCGAGAAGTCCTCGCCCGCCTGGTCGATGGTTCGCGCTTCTCTGAATTCAAGCCGCTCTACGGCAACACGCTGGTCTGCGGCTGGGCGCACCTGCACGGCTTCCCCATCGGCATCCTCGCCAACCACGGCATTCTCTTCAGCGAGTCGGCCAACAAGGGCGCGCAGTTCATTGCGCTCTGCAACCAGTCGAACATTCCGCTGCTCTTCCTGCAGAACATCACCGGCTTCATGGTGGGCAAGCGCTACGAGCAGGGCGGCATCATCAAGAACGGCGCGAAGCTGATCAACGCAGTGTCGAACAGCACGGTGCCGGCCATCACCATCATGATGGGCGCCAGCTACGGCGCAGGGAACTACGCGATGATGGGGCGGGCCTACGAGCCCCGCTTCCTCTTCACCTGGCCCATGCACCGCATCGCCGTGATGGGCGGCAAGCAGATGGCCGGCGTGCTCGACATCATTCAGCGCAACGCGGCCACCAAGCGCGGCGAAGCGGTCGACGAAGAGACCCTGAGCGGCATGAAGCAGCTGATCGAGTACCAGATCGACCAGCAGTCGACCGCGCTCTACAGCTCGGCGCGTCTGTGGGACGACGGCATCATCGACCCGCGCGACACGCGCACCGTGGTGGCCATCGCCTTGTCGGCCGCCTACTCGCGCCCCGTCGAGGGCACCACCAGTTGGGGCGTCTTCCGCCACTGAAGAAACGCGCCATGACCACTCCTGTGAAGACGCTGAACACCCTGCTGGTCGCCAACCGCGGCGAAATCGCCCTGCGCGTGATGCAGACCGCGCGCGCGATGGGCCTTTCGACGGTCGCCGTGCATTCGGACGCCGACGCCAACGCACCGCACGTGCGCTTCGCCGACCGGGCCGTGCGCCTGGGGCCCGCGCCGAGTCGTGACTCGTACCTGAACGTCGCGGCCATCTTGAACGCGGCCTCGCTCACCGGCGCCGACGCCATTCACCCCGGCTACGGCTTCCTGTCCGAGAACCCCGACTTCGCGCGCGCGGTGGTCGACGCGGGGCTGACCTTCGTGGGCCCCACCAGTGAGGCCATTCGCGCCATGGGACTCAAGCGGGAAGCCAAGGCGCTGGTCGGCGCGCGCGGCGTGCCCCTGGTGCCGGGCTTCGATGGCGGCGACCAGTCGACGGCGCTGCTCGAGCAGAAGGCGCTCGAAGTCGGGCTCCCGGTCATCTTCAAGCCGTCGGCGGGCGGCGGCGGCAAGGGCATGCGCATCGCGCGCGCAGCGGGCGAGCTGCGTGAAGCCATCGAATCATGCCGGCGCGAAGCGACCAGCGCGTTCGGCGACCCCACGCTCATCATCGAGAAGTACCTCGAGCGGCCCCGTCACCTCGAGATTCAGGTGCTGGGCGACCACCACGGCAACCTGGTGCACCTCTTCGAGCGCGAGTGCTCGATTCAGCGCCGCCACCAGAAGGTCATCGAAGAGACGCCCTCGCTGGCGCTCGACGCGCACACCCGCGCGAAGATGGGGCAGGCCGCGGTCGAGGTGGCGAGGGCCATCGGCTACACCAACGCCGGCACCGTCGAGTTCATCATGGACCAGGCGGGCCAGTTCTATTTCAGCGAGATGAACACGCGCCTGCAGGTCGAGCACCGCGTCACCGAGCAGGTGGTGGGGGTGGACCTGGTCGAGCTGCAACTGCGGGTGGCGATGGGCGAGCGGCTGCCCTTCACCCAGAACGACCTTCGACAGCAGGGCCACTCCGTGCAGTGCCGGCTTTACGCCGAGGACCCGGCGAATGGTTTTCTGCCCGCGGTGGGGCCGGTGTTCGACTTTCACGCGCCCTCGCTCGGCGGCCTGCTGGTCGACTCGGGCGTGGAGTCGGGCGCAGAGGTGTCGATGCACTACGACCCGATGATCGCCAAGGTCATCACCCACGGCCGGGACCGGGCCGACGCCACCGCGAAGATGGCGCGCGCGCTCGAGGGCTTGAGCGTGCTGGGCGTCACCACCAACCGCCGCTTCCTCACCCGCCTGCTGCGCGACCCCGACTACCTCGCGGGGAAGATTCACACGGGCTTCATCGCCGAGCACCCGGCCCTCGCCACCGAGCCCGTCGACCCCGCGCGCGACGAGTTCGCCGCCATCGCCGCTGCCCTCGCGATGCACGAGCGCCGCCGCGCCGCCAACCACCACCTGCCCCACGTGCCCAGCGGCTGGCGCAACAACCGGTTCGCCGACCAGACGATGGAGTTCGAAGGCGGCCTCACCGTGTCCTACCGCGCGCTGGCCGACGCCCGCTTCGAAGTGCGCTGTGGCAACACGGCGGGTCCCTGGCGGGTGGTGGGCTGCGAGGACGTGGTGCTCACGGTGGAGGATGCCCACGGCGTTCGACAGCACGTGCGCGTGGTCGAAGGCGCGGGCCGATGGTGGGTGCACGGCGCGCGCGGCCAGGTGACGCTGACCGAGAAGCCGCGCTTCCCCCAGGCCGCTTCGGCCCAGGTGAAGGGCGGGCTCATCGCGCCCATGCCGGGCAAGGTGGTGAAGGTGGCGGTGAAGGACGGCGAGTCGGTCAAGCGCGGTCAGACCCTGCTGGTGCTCGAGGCGATGAAGATGGAGCAGACCACCGTCAGCCCGGTCGATGGCGTGGTGAAACAGGTGCTGGTGCGCGAAGGCGACCAGGTGACCGCCGGCCACGTGCTGGTCGTGATGGAAGGGTGAAGAGTACGGTCGCCGGCATGGGAACGCCGACGACTGCCGTTGCCGCGCTGCGCACCTTCCTCGTGCCCTACCCTGCCGAGGTCCGCGCGCTGATGCTCGCGGGACGACGCCGGCTGCTCGAGCTGCTCGGGCCGGCCACCGACCTCATCTACGACGCGACCAGCGCGGTGGGCGCGGGGTTCTCGTACACCGGCAACCCGCGCGACAACGTGGTGAACCTGGCGGCGTACGCGGACCACGTCACGCTCGTCTTCCCCTGGGGCGTGAAGCTGAAGGACCCGAAGAAGCGGCTGCGTGGCGAGGGCAACCAGGTTCGGCACGTGCGGCTGGCCAACCTCGCTGACCTCGACGACCCGGTGTTGGTGAAGCTCATCGAGCAGGCGGCGGCGCTGGCACCTCGAGGAAACGCGCCGCCTCCGCGCAAGCCCTTCATCAAGGTCTACGCAGGACCCAAGCGGAGGCCGTCGCTTCGAGGTGCGCAAGGTGGTCGGCAGCATCAGCGGCGGTCCAGGAGATCTCGCCACCAATCGCAAGCACCTGAGAGGCTTCGGCCGTTGAGGCCACACGTCTTCACTCGTACACGTTCCCCAGCGCCTCCTCTTCAGGCGTCGCGGGCTTGCGAATGACGCCGGTGCTGGTGCGCCCGTCGAGGTGAATGCGCAGCGGCCGCTCGAGCCGCAGGTGCCGTACCTCTCCCGTCGTGAAGTGCGTGGGCTGTGCCTCGAGCCACGCCGCGTCGAGGCGACGGCGCTCAGAGGTCTCCTGCCGGTCCACGTTCGAGAGCGGCAGGTAGCCGATGCGCGCAGAGGTCAGGTTGTGGAAGAAGTGCGTGCCCTGTGAAGGCTCGACCTCGCGGTCGGCGAAGTTGGTCTCGACGATGACCTTCACCCCCGAGATGTTGGCCCAGGTGACGGGAATGCCCAGCCGCGAGTCCGACGAGCCCCAGCGCCCGGGCCCCACCAGCAGGTAGGGCCGCTTCTCGGCCACCAACCGCGCGTTCACCTCACCGACCTGCCGGGCCACCGCCGGCGTCTCGAGTGGGCTCAGGTCGGTGCGCGGTACCCAGACGATGTCGGTGAGGTCATCGATGAGCCCATGGCCCATGGCGCGATCGCTGGCGCAGATGACTTCGCTCTCGGGAAACCCGCTGGTCTCGACGTCGGTCGACAGCAACTGCGTGGCCTGCGGGCGAACTTGCAACACGTAGAGCGTGGGCTGCTCGGGCTCGGGCGGCGGGTTCAGGTTGCCCCAATCACCCGCGTCGAGCGCGAACTCCACTTCGACCGCGCCGCCCAGGCCCGTCGTGAAGAGCGCCAGCAACTGCTCGAGCGCCGGGGCCAACGGCATCGCCGCGTACTTGAGCAGGTTGTGGAAGGTGACCAGCCGCGTGCCCGGCAGCTTCAAGGTGTCGCGCACCAGGTCGT
>CAIWFK010000713.1 GCA_903911905.1 uncultured Myxococcales bacterium | reverse complement strand
TCGTACGTGGGCAGCGCGCTGACCACCGAGACCGACCTGCTGTTCCGCAACCTCGACGGCACCGGCACGCTCCACCAGGAAATCTTCCCCACCGCGGGCATCTTCCGCACCAAGGTGACGATGCTCTCGCTCTCGCAGAGCGCGGGCATGATCATCGAGAACTTCGACGTCGAGTGCTTCGTCGGCGAGACGAAGGTCTTCTCGATGAAGACGGTGTTCGGCTTCTTCCCGAAGGAAGCGTTCGAGAACCAGGTCGGGTTGCCGGTCACGCCCGACGAGCGCACGCGGCTGACCGCGCCCGCGGCCTCGAGCACGGTGGACCTGACCCAACGCCCCGCGAAGTACTGCGGCGGTGCGCTGCGGCTGCCCGGCGACATGCTGCTGATGCTCGACCGGGTGACTGAAATTTCCCCGACCGGCGGTGCCAAGGGCCTGGGCTACCTGCGCGGCGAGAAGACGGTCGACGTCGACGAGTGGTTCTTCAAGGCCCACTTCTTCCAGGACCCGGTGCAGCCGGGCTCGCTGGGGGTCGAGGCGCTCTGTCAGTTGCTGCAGTTCGCGATGCTCGAGAAGGGCCTGGGCGAGGGAATGAAGAACCCGCGCTTCGAGCCGATCATGGTCGAGCAGCCGGTGACCTGGAAGTACCGCGGGTAGGTGGTGCCGAAGAACAAGGTCATCAGCTCGGAGATCGAGCTGACGAAGGTCGGCGAAGACGAACGCGGCCGCTACGTGCTGTGCGACGGCTGGCTGTGGGTCGACGGCAAGCGAATCTATTCGACGAAGAACCTGGGCATGCGCATCGTCGAGGGCTCGCCGCAGCCCACGCCCGGCGCGCCGAAGGACCGCGAGGAGACGCTGGACCCCGCGAAGGACACCTGGCTCGCCGATCACCGGCCGACGTGGACGTTGCCGGCCCTGCCGATGATGTCGATGGTCGATCGCCTGGCGGGTGCCGTGCCGGGCGCGACCTCGCTGACCGAGGTGCAGGTGCATCGCTGGTTGCCCTTCGGCGACGGCGCGGTGCGGCTGAAGACCGAGGTGAAGGACGACGTGGTGACGCTGCTGGCCTGGCGTGAAGCGAGCAACCCGGCGCTCTCGCGCTTCGAGCCGGTGGCTTCGGGGCGGGTGCACACCGGCGCGGTCGGTGCGGCTCCGGCGCCGTTCGCCGCGCTCACCGGCCTGACCACCGAGCCCGACCCGTACGTCTCGGGTGCGCTCTTCCACGGGCCGGCGTTCCAGTACCTGACCTCGCTGCGGTTTGGCGCGACGGGCTCGAGCGCCGTGCTGCGCGCCGAGAAGGGCACGGTGCCGCACGGCACGTGGAACCAGGGGTTGCTCGACGCCGCGACGCACGGGCTGCCGCACGACGCGATGTCCCGCTGGAGCGCGCGCATTCCCAACGACGTGGTGGGCTACCCGTACCGGCTCAAGCAGTTGAGGGTGTTCGCGCCGTTGCCGACCAGCGGTGAGGTGCGGGTCGAGGCTCGGTTCGCCGGGTTCGACGGTGACGACGAGGCGCGCTTCCCCCGGCTCGACGTGCAGGTGATTGCCGGCGAGAAGGTGCTGGTCGACTTTCAGTTGGTCGAGGTGCTGTTGCCGCGCGGGCCCATCGGCACCGCGCCGCGGGAAGAGCGTCGCCGGTTCCTGCGCGATCGCGCCTTCGTGCCGGGGGTGGCGCTCTCGAGCTTCGATGGAACGACCACGGGCCTGAGCGCCACCGTACTCAAGCAGAGCGACTGGCTGCCGGGGAACGTGGCGACCATCTACGACGTGCCGGCCGACAAGCGCGGCGAACTGGTCTCGCAGGTCGCGCAGAAGGAGCACGTGGCGCGGCGGGCCTTCGTGCACCCCGCGACGGTGAAGGTCGAGTCGGGTGGGGCGCGCGCGGCGATGCGGCCGTTGCGACTGCACCCGCTCAAGGTGACGACCCTGGCCGACGACGTGCTGGTGGCCGACGCGGCGCCGCCCGAGCAGGACCTGAGCCAGGTGCGCTCGTACTGGCGTCAGAAGTTCGGCGTGGGGCAGTGGCCGGTGGAAGATTTGTACTGCGGGCTCATCGAGCGGTTCGTGGGCGACGTGGTGTTGGCCGACCCTGCAGGCTTCGCGGCGCTCGAAGGCAAGAGCTGCCTGTACCTGGCGAACCACCAGGTGGGCATCGAGTCGCTGCTCTTCACCACCGTGATTTCTGCGCTCAGCCGCGCGCCCACGCTGACGCTGGCCAAGGCCGAGCACAAGGCGAGCTGGCTGGGCACGCTCATCGCCCACAACTTCAGCTACCCCGGCGTGGTCGACCCCGGCGTCATCGCGTTCTTCGAGCGCGAAGATCAGGGCTCGCTGCTCGAGATCGTCAAGGCGCTGGCCGAGTCGATGAAGGCGGGCAAGAGCGTGATGGTGCACGTCGACGGCACCCGGTCGCTGGCGGCGCGCACCCCGGTGAAGCAGGTGAGCAGCGCCTTCATCGAGCTGGCCCTCGCCACCCGCGTGCCCATCGTGCCGGTGCGTTTCGTGGGCGGGTTGCCAGTGCAGCCGGTCGACACGCGGCTCGACTTTCCGGTCGACTTCGGCCGCCAGGACTACTGGGTCGGCGCGGCGCTGATGCCCGAGGCGCTCGAGAAGTTGCCGCTCAAGGACCGCAAGGACGTGGTGCTCGCGGCGCTCAATGCGCTGGGCCCGCCGCTGGCCAGCGAGACGCCGCTGCCCGGTGATGCCCGCCTCGCCGCCGAGGTGATGGCGTGGTCGCAGCGCGCGGGCACCACCATCGACGACGCGGTGATGCTGGTGACCCTGGCCACGCTGCGAAACCCCTGCGCCGAAGTGGTGGCGCTGCAGCAGGCGATTCGGCAGGGCTCGTTGACGGTGAAGGGCGACGCGGCCTCGCAGTGGTTGGGGTCGCTGGCGCGGCGGCTGTTCGGTCCGAAGGGGCCGACGGTGCTGGGCCTGGCGGGCTGAATCGAAGCGCGAGCAGCGCTGGGGAGCTCAGGGCTTCGTCGCCTTCGCGGGCATGAGCGTCACCACCAGGTTCCCGTGCGCTCCTGACTCGAGGGTGGCGCTGCCGGTGCCTTCCCACCCGTCGTCGGTGGTGACGTCGAAGGACAGCCCGCCGGTGGGGAATTCGTCGATGGCGAACTGCGACCCGGCGAAGTGCAGCTCGACGGCCGAAGCGCCCGAGAACCAGCGCACGGTGAATGCCGTCACCGCTGGGCCGGCGCGGCGCACCTCCCCGCTCAGGCTCGCGGCGGGCTCGCACCGGACGGTGACCTCGCGCGCTCCCGCTGGCCAGGCCGCCACGCCTTGCCGGCGCTCGCAGAAGGCCCTGACCTTCGTGAGCTGGGCCAGGTGCTCGTCGGTGATCGAGGCGACGCCCAGCTCGTCGGCAGGGGCGGTGACGCCCAGGTCGTCGAAGCGCACCCACGCACCACGCGCCAACGTGCCGTCGGGCTCGAGCGCAGTGGCCTCGAGCAACCGGTCGACCCGCAGCTCGATCTCACGGGTCGCGCCCGCGTGCACGTCGACCTCGACGGTGGGCGACGAGGGCTCCATCGTCTCGAACGCCCAGGTGCCCTCGTCGAGCGAGAGGTGGAAGTGCCCGACGGCGTCGGTGAAGGTGCGCGCCAGGCGGCCGTCGTTCTTCAGCCACGCCACCACCCGGGTGGCTTTCGTCGGTGCGGGCACCACGGTGCCGGTCACGGTGCCCTGCGCGTCGCCGAGCGTCAGCGTGACCGGGGGGCGCTCGGGGTCGACCCAGGTCGTGGCGAAGGTCGAGCTGCCATCGGCCCAGGCCCCGATGTACGCACCGCCCGGCGCCAGGCGCTCGAAGCGGAAGGTTCCATCGGCGGCGCTGCGGGTATGCGGAAGATGTGGCGGGTAGAGGTCCGAGGAGGCCCCGACCGCGACGGTGGCGTTGGCGAACGCACCGCCGTCCTGGTGCACGACGCGGCCGCTCAGGTCCGAGAGCGGGGCGAAGCTGAACGATTGGCTGCGCTGCTCGTCGGCCATCACCACCAGGCCACGGGCACTGGCCTGGCGGCCTTCCCAGGTCGCGATCAGGTCCCAGGCGCCGGGGGCGAGGCCCTCGAGCACGTAGTGGCCGGTCGCGTCGGTACGGGTGAGGGCCAGCTCGGAGCGCGAGCGAAACGCCGTGCTGAAGATCGCCTCGTTGGGGATCACGGTGTTCAGCGCGTTGCTCAGCGACAGGGTCGCGCCGGCCACGCCCGCGTCGGTCGCGGCGTTTTTCACCACGCCGCTGATGGTCGCCCCGTGGCGCAGGGTGAGCACCACGTCCGCGAGCGTCTGGCCGGCCGCGACGGTGAGGCGGCTGGCGCTGCGCGCCGAGAGGGCCCCTTGTTGTGCGGTGAGGAAGAAGGCGCCTGGTTCGACCTCGAGCGCGAAGGCTCCGGTGCTCGAGGTGTCGGTCGAGACCACCTCGTCTCCGCCGCCGGCGCGCACCGTCGCTCCCGCCGCAGGGCTGCCGTCGGCGAGCAGCACGTGTCCCTGTACGAAGGATGACGCGAAGAGCGTGACGGTGAGGGGCCGACTGGGGACTGCGACGTGCTCGACCCGTGCGCGACCGTAGCCAGGCGCGATGGCCTCGAGCTCGTACAGCCCCGAACCCACCTCGACGAACGAGAAGGTGCCGTCGGCGGCGCTGCTGGTGTGCCAGGTCAGGGGCTCGGGAGGCGGCAGGTTGCGTCGGGTGGGCCCGGCGTTGGCCGTCGACAAGCGAAGCTCGGCGTTCCCCACCGGTTCCGCGCCACGTCCGACCCTGACGATGCCGTCGACGCGATGACCCGGGGCCAGGGCGAGCTCGACGTGGGCCGGCTGACCGGCCGCGACGCTCACGGTGGTGCTGACCCGAGCGAGCTGGCCGCGTGACGCGACGACGAGCCATTGCCCTGCCGCTACGCCGACGGCGAGCTGGCCGTCGACCTCGACGGCCGTCACCGGTTCCCACGCTGGGCTCGAGCCGGACAGGTTCGCGAGGTCGTTCCGAAGCAGCTCGACGTGCGCGCGGATCGGTGCGCCCGCTGCAGTGACCGTGATGGTCAGCTGGGCGTCGGCGTGGCGGAGGTCGGACGTCGGTGCCGGGGAGGCCGACCAGGACCTCGTGGGCTGCGTCGGCGAGCTGGTGGGGTCGGCGACGGTGGGGTGGTGCTCGGGTGCATTGCGGGCCCACGCCCAGATCACCACCAGGCCTGCCACGACCCCCGCAACCCCAATCGCTCGGCGCTTCATCAGGGCCAGCCTAGTCCCCTGCTCGCCAGGAACCTCAGGGTTCGCGCAGCGTGGGGTCGGCTGGTTTGGGCTTCGCCGGTTCGAGCGTCACCACGGTCTTGCCGGCCTCTCCAGACTTCAGGGACACCGCTGCCGTGCCTTCCCACCCATCGTCGGTGCTGACCTCGAGCAACAGTCCCTCGGTGGGCACCTCGTCGATCGCGAAGGTCGACCCGCTGAAGTGCAGCTCGACCGCCGAGAGCCCCGTGAACCACTTCACGGTGAAGGCCGTGATCGCCGGGCCTGCGCGCCGCACCTCGCCGGTCAGCGTGGCCGCCGGCGTGCACCGGACCGTCACCTCGCGAGCGCCCGGGGGCAGGGGACTCGTGCCGCTGCGTCGCTCACAGTGCGCCTCGAGGTGCGTGACCTTCGCCAGCCGTTCCTGGTCGGTGGCCCAGGCCACCCCGAACTCGTCGGTCGGGCTCGAGAAGCCTCCGGTATTCGTGCGCAGCGTGACCCAGGCGCCGCGCGCGGGCGTGCCGTCGGGTTCGAGGACAGTGATCTTGAGGTTGCCGGCAGTCTCGAGGTCGACGTGGGTGGTGGTACCCGCTCGAACGGTCACCGTCTGGCTGCGCGAATGCGGGTTCAGGGAACTGATGGTCCATTCCTCCTCGTCGACCGCGAGGCGGAAGTGGCCGTCGGTGTCGGTGAAGGTCCGCGCCAGGCGATTGCCGTTCTCGAGCCAGGCCTGAATGGTGGCGACTCGCCCGGGCGCGGGCAAGACCGAACCCTCGATGGTGCCCTGGGCGTCTCCCAGGGTGAGCACGACCCCGCTGCGCTTGCTGGCCTCGACGGAGGTCTCGGCGATGGTCGAGTGGCCGTCGGCCCAGGCGCCGACGTACAGCAGTCCAGGCGCGAGGTGGGCGAGCCGGAAGCTGCCGTCGGCGGCGCTGCGCGTGTGCGGCAGGTGATCGGGGTAGCGGTCGAAGTCGGCCCCCACCGCGACGACCGCGTTGGGAAACGCACCGCCGTCCAGGTGCACGACCTTTCCGGTGAGGTCCGCGAGCAGCGGGAAGACGAACGAGTGGGTCCGGCGCTCGTCGGCCGTGACCACCAGCCCGCGCGCGAGGACCTGTCGGCCCTGCCAGGCGGCCGTGAGGTCCCAC
>CAIWFK010000712.1 GCA_903911905.1 uncultured Myxococcales bacterium | reverse complement strand
GCCTTCTGCACGTAGATGGGCTGCATGTCCTTGTACGCGGGCTGGAAGCGAACGCGGTCGCCCTCGGGGAAGAAGCGCTTGCAGGTGGCCTCGTCTTCGATGAGCGCGACCACGATCTCGCCGGGCGTGGCCGAGGGGGTCTTCTTGACGAAGATGAAGTCGCCGTCGTGAATGCCGTCGTCGATCATCGAGTTGCCCTTGATGCGCAGGGCGAAGACCTCGCGCCCATTGCCGCCCAGCAGGAAGCTGTCGATGCGCACCGTGTCTTCGATGTTTTCCTGCGCCAGAATGGGGGCGCCGGCGGCGACGCGGCCGAGCACCGGCACGTCGATCATCGAGGGGTCGGTCTTCTTCGCGCCCAGGCCCAGCACCAGCCGCGCGCGCTTGGTGGCCACCAGCGAGCGGCTCTGCTGTTCGCCGCGCGTCAGGAAGCCCTTGCGCTCGAGCGCCTTGAGGTGATCGTTGACCCCGTTGGTCGAGCTGATGTCCATTTCCTCGCCGATCTCGCGAATGGTGGGCGGAAACCCACGTTCTTCGGACGTGCGGAGGATGAACTGGAGAATTTCCTTCTGGCGGTCGGTCAAGTCGTCCATCGGTTTCGGCTCCCTCGAGGCTGGATCTGTGTTCAGTATGGTCCCTGAACGCCCATTCAGAGTCAACTTCTTCGACGCCAGGTGGGGAAAGGGGTCCCTTCGTGCGCGCTCGAGGTGGTGATTGGCGGCGCGTCGGCCGACCCCTACACTCGGTGCTCAGTGGCACCCCTCCCGACGATTCTCTGTGTCGATGACGAGCAGAACGTGCTCGACGTGTTGGCCCGCATGTTCGTGCGCATCGCGACGGTGTTCACCGCGCGCTCCGGCCCCGACGCCCTCAAGGTGCTGCGCAGCCGCACCGTCGACCTGTTGATCACCGACCAGAAGATGCCCGACATGACCGGCATCGAACTGGTGGCGGCCGCGCGCGCCGAAGGCTTCGACGTCACCACCATTCTGCTGACCGCGTACACCAACCCGGTCGACCTGATCGCCGCCATCAACGAGGGTCGGGTCTTCCGCTACGTCACCAAGCCCTGGGAACTGTCGGACCTCTCGATGACCGTGCGCAACGCCCTGGCCTACGTGGCCGTGCGCAAGGACCGCGAGCGGTTGATGGGGTCGCTGCACAAGCGCATCGAGGCGCTCAGCGTGATGTACGAGGTCAGCCGGCAGAGCGCGCACGCGCCCTCGCTCGAGGCGATCGTCGACCGGCTGCTCTCGACGGTGGGCCGGGTGCTGCCGCACGACGTGAGCGCGGTGCTGCTCGACCAACCCGACCTGACCCGCGCGGTGCTGCGCATTCGCTCGTATGCGCCAGTGACCGACGGCGCGCTGCTGCACGTGAAGGACTCGGTGTTGGCCTCGCACCGCAAGCAGGCCCAGGTGGTGCTGCCCGAAGAGCGGGTGATGACCAACGTCATCGGTCACGCCACGGCCGAGGGGTTGGCGACCTTCGCCAGCGCGCTCTCGGTGCCGCTGATTTCAGGGGGCGTGGCGGTCGGCGCGCTGGCGCTCTTTTCGGCGCGAGCCGACGCCTACAGCACCGAAGACGGCGAGCTACTCGACCTGCTGGTCAACCAGACCACCGACGCCATCGGCAACGTGCGCGCGGTCGAACGCGACGCGCGCCTGCGCATCGAGCAGATGGTCGATTCGATGGGCGACGGGGTGGTGCTGGCCGACGAGAAGGGCGCGGTGGTGGTGGTCAACGCCGCGGCGCGCTCGCTGCTGGGCCTGGGCGAGCAGGAACCGACGCTCGACGTGCTCACCGCGACCCTGGGGTTCAGCCCCTTCGAGATGGTGCGCGGCTGGGAATACGGCGGCCAGAAGGCCTTCCTGGAAGAGCTGAAGATCGGCGCGCGCGACGTGAAGCTGGTGGTGCGGCCGGTG
>CAIWFK010000711.1 GCA_903911905.1 uncultured Myxococcales bacterium | reverse complement strand
GGGCACCTTCGCGCTCAACCTGGCCACCTCGACGCCGCTGCCCGCGCCCACCAACGACACCTGCGCGACCGCGACCGTCTGGAGCCTGACCGCAGCCGGCACCACCCAGACCGACCTGGTCAACCTGGGCGCCGCGACTTCGAACATCGACACCAGCACCAGCATGTGCGCGTTCGGGTCGAGCCCCAGCGGGCCTGACGTGGCCTACGACATCGAGGTCGCCGGAGCGGGTATCGGCAAGACGTTGGTCGTCACCGCGACCCCCAATGCCTCGACGGACCCCGTGCTCATCGCGCGCACCGGCAAGTGCGACAGCGACGCCGGCATCGAGCTCGATTGCGCCGATCAGGGTGCGAGCGGCACGGCCGAGACGTTGACGGTGCCCAACGCGAGCGGGCACTACTACGTGATTCTCAAGGCCTATTCGTCGAGCGCGGGCCGCGTCACCATGTCGGCCACGCTGCAGTAGGCCCCACGCTCCAGGTTCGTCGGGCCCTGCGCCCCGCTCGCGACGTTCGAGCTGGGCGCAGTCGTTCGTGGGCCTTGAACATTTCGCCGTGAAGTGGCGAAACCCGGCCGTGCGCGCGCTTCCGCTCCTCACCTTCCTGCTGCTGGCCTGCAAGACCACCTCGGCCTCGAGTGACCCGAAAGAAGACGTCGTCGATCAGTACGCCGACGACCTGCAGATCGAAGACCTGAAGGTCGGCACCGGCGAGGCGGCGAAACCAGGCATGCACCTGACGGTGCACTACGAGGGCTACCTGGTCGACGGCACCCGCTTCGATGGCTCGCGCGATCGCGGTCCGCTGACCTTCGAGCTCGGGGCGCGGCGGGTGATCAAGGGCTGGGACCGCGGGCTGGTCGGCATGCGCGTGGGCGGCCGGCGCAAGCTGATCATCCCCGAGTGGCTGGCCTACGGCAGCAAGCAGGTTGGCCTGGTGCCGCCGCACGCCCGGCTGATCTTCGAGATCGAGCTGCTCAACGTGGGGCTGTGACCCACCTCACGCCGCGACTGGCGAGGTGGTGCGCCGCGCCACGCGCACCGCGCCGGCAGTCGCGCCCAGCAACGCCAGCACCACCAGCGCCGAGGCCAGGGTCAGGCTGTTGAGCGCCTGAATCGCGCAGGCGGTGACGATCATCTTCAGGTCGGCCGCGTCGGCGTTGGCCGTCGCCCGCACCACGCCCGACACGCCCACCATGGTGCCGACGAACCCGGCCATCAGGGTCAGCGCGTTGAGGGACAGGAAGAGCGGCACGAAGCGCCGCTCGGGCTTCGAGGCGATCAGCATCGAGCAGAGCACCGCCAGGGCCCCGAAGAACGCGGTGGGAAACATGGTCCAGCCACCTTCAGAAAAGAACTCACTCGTGGGTGCAGCCTCCTGAAGTTGCTCGACACCAGCGAGCGTAACCGGTTCCAACCGATGACTGGAAGCCTCGCCGAGACGAAGAAGTCACAGTCCCCATCGTCATTCGACGATATGTGGCGGCCCCATGAGACTCGCCGCGACCGAGCAGCGCACCTGCGCGCCCCCGCTTCCCGCCGAAGAGACGCCCGATCTGCGCCCAGTCGAAGGCCCCCAGGCCGACGAAGAGCTGGCGAGCTTCGCCCGGGCGCTGGGTCACCCCGCGCGCGTACAGATCATGCGCTTGCTGGTGCGGCGCGAGGGCTGCGTGTGCGGAGACATCGTCGACGAGCTGCCGCTGGCCCAGTCGACCGTCTCGCAGCACCTCAAGGTGCTCAAGGACGCGGGGCTGATTCGCGGAGAGATCGACGGGCCACGCACCTGCTACTGCGTCGAGCCCCGGGCGTTGCGGCGCTTCAAGGCGCTGACGGGGAGCCTCTGAGATGACCTCGGTCACCCGGCAGCTCTCGTTCCTCGATCGCTACCTCACGTTGTGGATCTTCGCGGCCATGGCGCTGGGCGTGGCCCTGGGCGTGCTCGCGCCTGGCCTGCCGAAGGCGCTTGGCGCGATGAGCGTCGGCACGACCTCGGTACCCATCGCGGTGGGCCTGGTGCTGATGATGTACGCGCCGCTGGCCAAGGTCCGCTACGAGGAACTGGGCAAGGTCTTCCGCAACCCGCGCGTGTTGGTGCTTTCGCTGGTGCAGAACTGGGTGGTGGGCCCGACCTTGATGTTCGGCCTCGCGGTGATCTTCCTGCGGGACAAACCCGAGTACATGCTGGGGCTGATTCTGATCGGCCTGGCGCGCTGCATCGCCATGGTGATCGTCTGGAACGAACTGGCCGGCGGCGACAGCGAGTACTGCGCGGGGCTGGTCGCCTTCAATTCCATCTTCCAGGTGCTCTTCTTCCCCGTCTACGCGTGGGTGTTCGCGACGGCGCTGCCGCGCTGGCTGGGGCTGCAGGGCGCGGTGGTCGACATCAGCATCATCGAGATCGCGAAGAGCGTGGCGCTCTACCTGGGCCTGCCCTTCCTGGCGGGCTTCGTCACCCGCAGGGTTCTGGTGGGCGCGAAGGGGCGCGACTGGTACGAGCAGCGCTTCGTGCCGCGCATCAGCCCGCTGACGCTGGTGGCCCTGCTCTTCACCATCGTGGTGATGTTCTCGCTCAAGGGCGAGATGATGGTGCAGTTGCCCTTCGACGTGGTGCGCATCGCCGTGCCGCTGCTCTTCTATTTCGCGATCATGTTCGGTGCCTCGTTCGTGATGAGCAAGCAACTGGGAGCAAACTACGAGCAGTCGGCCACGCTCTCGTTCACCGCCGCCTCGAACAACTTCGAGCTGGCGATCGCGGTGGCGGTGGCCAGCTTCGGACTCCAGAGCGGTGCGGCCTTCGCCGCGGTCATCGGCCCCCTGGTCGAAGTGCCGGCGTTGATCGGCCTGGTCAACGTGGCGCGCTGGGCGCACCGCCGTTTCTTCTCGCCGACCGCAGGAGTCGCCTCGTGAGCAAGCCAGGGAGCGTGCTGTTCCTCTGTGTCGCCAATTCCGCCCGCAGCCAGATGGCCGAAGGTCTGGCCCGGAAGCGCTTCGGCGACACCATGCGGGTGCAGAGCGCGGGCAGCGAGCCTTCGCAGGTCAACCCGTACGCCGTCGAGGTGATGCGCGAGGTCGGCGTCGACTTGTCGACCCATCACTCGAAGTCGGTCGACACCATCGACCCGGCCTCGGTGGACACGGTCATCACCCTCTGCGCCGAAGAGGTCTGCCCGGTCTTCCTGGGCAAGGCGACCCGGCTGCACTGGCCCCTGCCCGACCCGGCGAGCAAGACGCCCCTGCCCCGAGAGGAGCTGTTGGCCCGCTTCCGCGCGGCGCGCGACCGCTTGAGCTCGCTGATCGAACGACTGGCCGACTGACACACCGGGGGCGTGCGCCAACGCGCCGGCGATCACCCGTCTCTCGAAGCCTCGTGACGGCGTGGGCGCGCGCTTATTCACGCGGCGATTCACGCCGGGTCGACCCGGGGCGAGCCGCCTCCTTCTGGTTCGGCGCTGGGGCTTTGCGACGCAGGGTGATCGCTTCTTCGCGCTGCGCCACACAGGGCGACTTCGCCCGGCACGCTCGTTGCTCGGTCGCTTCAAGGTGAATTCGCGCGCCCGCCTGATCGTCTCGCTCACCCTCGCCGCCTGTACCTCGAGCACCTCGCACGTCATTCGGCTGGTCGACGGGCCGCGCGCCCCGAGCAATCGCAGCGCGCTCGAGGTGGTCAACGTGAGCACCTCGGTGCCAGAGCCCTTCGCGGTTCGAGGCAGCGACGTGGCCTACGACGATCTCGACCTCGCGCTGCGAGACGCCTTGACGGCGTCGGCCAGACAACCCCGGTTCGCGCCCTACCGTCTCTCGCTGGAAATCACCGACGCGCGCGCCGACTCCACGGAAGGCCGCTTGAGCGTGCGGCTGACCACCCGCGCCACCCTTCGCCTGCGCGCCGACAACACCTACCTCGCCCAGAGCCAGCAGGTCTGCAGCGCGTCCGACGCGATCGACCCGGGCCACGGCACGGCGGTGGTCGCCGACTGCCTCGCCCAGCTCACCCGGGACCTCGAGTCCTGGCTGACCCGTTCCATTCCCCTTCCCCCGAGGACCCCATGACCCGAGCCTGGTTGCCGCTGTCGATCTCGCTGTCCCTGTTGAGCTGTGCCGGCACCATCGTGCAGCCGGGGCATCGCGCCCTGCTCTTCGACCCCATCAAGGGTGGCGTGCAGCACGACGTGTTGCAGCCAGGGTACTACCCGACGCCCTGCCCGATCTTCTCGCGCGCCTGCCCGCGGGTGGACGACTTCGACGTGACCTACACCCGGCAGCTCGAGCACATTCAGACCAACTCGAAGGAAGGGCTGGTGCTCGACCTGAAGCTGACCCTGGTCTACCGCCCCATCGTGTCCGAGCTGTACCTGCTGGACACCGAGATCGGCCCCAACTTCTACGACGAGGTGATCGGCCCCGAGTTCCGCAGCGCGGCGCGCGGGGTGTTCGCCCGAAACAGCTACCTCGACCTGCAGGCCCGCAACGAGAAGCTGGAAGACGAGATCGAGGTCGAGCTGCGCCGCCGGGTCGAAGGCAAGCACGTGGCCGTCGAGTCGGTGCTGCTCGAGTCGGTCAGCTATGCACCGGAAATCGTCAACGCGGTGCGCGCGCGGCTGGTCGGTGAGCAGGACGCGGCCCGTCAGAAGGCCATGATGGAGACCGAGGGCGCACGGAAGAAGCGGGAGATCGAGATCGCCGCCGAGGAAAAGCGCCTCGCCGCCGAGAACGAGATGAAGCGTCGGCAGCTCGAGATCGAGACCAGCGCCAACCTCGAACGCATCAAGGCCGAACAGCAGAAGGTGGCCAGCGAGGCCGCGCTGCGGGCCAAGAAGGCCGAGCACGAGCTGGCCCTGCAGCAAGCCGAAATCGACAAGATCAACGCCAACAAGGAAGCCGAAGTGCGCATCGCCCAGGCCCACGCCAGGGCCGAAGAGAACAAGGCCGAGGCCCTGGCCCGCACCGAGATCGACGTCGCCATTCACGCC
>CAIWFK010000710.1 GCA_903911905.1 uncultured Myxococcales bacterium | reverse complement strand
GCCGCCGTTGACCAGATCGGTGGTGTCGTGGGTGAAGCGGTAGAACCTGGCGGTCTGGCCCAGCAGCCCCTGGTGCTGGCGGGTCGTGCTCCCGGTCAGCGGCTGGGTGGTCGACGAGCGGCTGGGCACGGTCATCGCCACCGTACTCTTTCGCGGCACGCCGTCCCTGAAGCTGGCGGCCTGGTCGACGCCACAGGCAGTGAGCACGAGGCTGACGGCGACCAGCAGACGGGCAGCGAACGACGGGGTGGACATGGGCGGTTCCCTTTCGGTCAAGCAACAACGGGTTCACCGACCTGGACACGCTGGCGGGCCGAAACGGAAAAGGCGTTGGTGGGAAAAGACGCCCGGCGCATTTCGCCAATTGAGGTCGCACCCGAACTCACATTAGAACCCCACGTCTTCCTTCCGCTTTTCGGAGCTCGTTCACATGAAGCGCTACTTCGGAATCATCGTCGCACTCGTCATGGTGGTGGTCGGCATCGTCTGGGCGATGAAGAAGTTCGAGACCAAGACCGCCGAGGCCGATCGCGACAAGAACGAGCTGCGCATCAAGGTCGAGTACCTCGAGCGGGCCACGTTCGCGCGCAGCAACCCCGACGACAAGTCGTACCGCGACGAAATCGGCAACCTGATGACCTGGTACTTCAAGGAGGTCACCGATCACCTGAACAAGTACCAGGGCAACCGCAACTTCGACGACTACCTGGTCGAACTCGACACCCGCGGCAAGAAGGGCAGCTCGAAGTTCGACGAGGGTGGCGGCGGGGGCAAGGACAAGCTGGAAGAGAAGAAGGCGGTCTACGAGTACACCCGCAAGATCTTCGACCTGCTCAAGAGCAAGAACTACGCGCCCTACTGGACCGCGAGCGACAAGGGCATTCGCTTCGACCTGCTCTCGGCCGACACCATGAACGTGGGTGGTGAAGAGAAGATCCACATGCCGATCGTGGTCTGGGGTCTGCCGCGCGACGAACGGGTCGACGATCACAACATCCACCGCGTGACCTCGAACGCCAGCTTCCGCTTCAACTGGAAGCTCTACGACGAGAAGAACAAGCTGGTCGCCGAAATTCCCGGTGACGGCGGCCCCGACTCGCGCGTCGACTGGCCCGAGCGCTACGTGAAGTTCTTCCCCCCCATGGCGCTGCTGGGGCACTACGACATCGAGAAGCTGCCCAACAACGTGAAGAGCGCCGAGATCAACTTCACCATCTCGGCCCGCGCGCCGACCGGCGGCGACGTGCTGGCCAGCTACACCTGGAAGCTCGACGTGCCCGCGGCCTGGAAACTGGGCGCGGGCGAGACCTGGAAGGGCGCGACCGACTCGGTGCGCCCCGAAGACGAGATCGACCCCTCGAAGAAGAAGAAGTAGCCGACGCCAGCCTTCAGCGCCGGGCGCGCAGGTTCGGCGACCGGCGCGCGTCGGGCGTGTTCGAGGGGAATTCCACGAACTCGCACATCTCGCACAGGCGGCTGTAGATGCGGTCGCCCACCCGGTCGACCAGGAGCTTCGATTCCTTGCCGGCGGCGACCAGCTCGGCGGTGTCGATGAGCCCGCGCTGGGCCCGATCTTCCGGCGCGCGCACCGAGTAGTTGGTGGCGAAGAGCGTGACCTTGTTGGCGTTGTAGCGCCGCGCGATCAGCTCATCGAGCGTTTCGAGCTCGAAGACGCTGCCCCGGCCCTTGCCCAGCTCGTCGATGGCCAGCACGTCGAGCTGCGAGAGCGGGCCGATGATTTCTCCGCCCGACTTGCCGTCTTGAAAACCGCGGCGAATCTGCGCGTACAGCAGGCTGATTTCGACGTAGCCGGCGCGCACGCCCAGCTCGAGCGTCAGGTGCCGCAGCGCCGCCACCAGCAGGTGCGTCTTCCCGGTGCCGACCGGGCCGCTCACGATGAAGGGGCGGCCCTGGGGCCAGCGCAGCGCGAAGTCCTTCACCAGGCCGTGGGCGCGAGCCTGTTCGGCGTTGCCCGGTCGCCAGTTCTCGAAGGTCGAGGCGGCATGCACCGCGGGCAGGTGCGCCGCATTGAAGGCCTCGCTTCGGCGCCCCAGGCGCGCGCGGGCGCACGAAGTCACGGTGTCGTAGGTGCGGCCGTTGTCGGTGACGGTGGTGCGCACCAGGCCCGTGCCGCCGCACAGCATGCAGGCCGACATGGGGTTGGCCAACTGGGCATGGGCGTAGTCGCCCGCCCGGTCGACGGTGAAGCCCGACGTCTCACACCCCGTGGCACTGACCGTCACGAATGAAGCCTTTCACCAGAACGCCGAAATCGACCACCGCTGGCGGACCAGCGCCGCCCGGTGGAACCGCAGCGACTCGAGGCGCGCTGCGGCCGAAGCCGGGCTGGCGTTCTCCACCAGTCG
This sequence comes from uncultured Myxococcales bacterium, assembly GCA_903911905.1. Classification (GTDB taxonomy): domain Bacteria; phylum Myxococcota; class Myxococcia; order Myxococcales; family Myxococcaceae; genus Xiheilimnobacterium; species Xiheilimnobacterium phototrophicum. The sequence goes on along the minus strand of CAIWFK010000710.1, from coordinate 25,797 downwards.
GCGGGCCTCACGCAAGATCGACGTTCGCTCGTTCGTGCGGCGAAGCACCAGGGCCAGGGCCAGATCTTCGTGGCGGTTGGCCTGCTGGAAGTCGGCGGGGAAGGGCAGGGCGGCGATCGCCTGCGCCACCGGCTCGAGCGCGGGCTGTTCACGGGCCAGCGTGGCCAGCGCCTTGACCAGCCGGCGGTGCCGGGCCAGGTGAAAGGGCTCGACGTCGGTGGCGGCTGCGGCGGAGTCGGTCGCGGTTCGGCCCGCCGAGACCTTCAGGTACTTGGTGATCTCGCTCTCCACCGCCCGCCGGGCCGACTTGAGCGAGCGCAGGGCCCCTTCGCCCGCCGGCGCGTCGACCAGCGCCGCCTCGGCCGCCTTGCGAATGCCCCGGGCAATCACCTCGAAGGGCACCTCGCGCGCCGCCCAGCCGTCGACCAGCTCGACGTCGACCGCCGAGAGGCTGACCCCTCGCCCACGGTAGGCCACGAAGCAGGCCTCGACCTGCTCGTGGAACGTGGCGTTGTCAGGCAGCAGACTCATGGCGCGTCGTGGCTCGTACTGTGTTCTTGACAGTGATGAACAGCGATCGATAGAAGAGCGCGGTCGAAACGGGTCCTTAGCTCAGTGGTAGAGCACCACCTTGACACGGTGGGGGTCGTTGGTTCGAAACCATCAGGACCCACACGAACGGCGGGAGGTTGGCCCAAAAGGCTGACCTCCCGCTGGTCGTTTCAGGGAACCTCAGCTCGGCGCGCTGCCCGCCAGCAACTGCACCGTCATGCGCTGCAGGTGATGCCGTACCCGCTCGGCGAGCTCGGTCGGTGAGAACGGCTTGCGCAGGAAGTCGTCGCCGCCCACCTGCAGTCCCTGTTGCCGCTCGTCGAGCGAACACGACGACGACAAGAAGACCACCGGCGTGCTGGCCAGCGACGGGTTCGACCGCACGCGGGCGCACACCTCGAAGCCGTCGAGGCCGGGCATCTTCACGTCGAGAATGATCAGGTCGGGGCGCAGCTCGGCCAGCGACTCGAGCGCCTCTTCACCCGACACCGCGCTCACCACCCGGTGCCCCTCTTCGGTCAGCACCCGCTCGACCAGCATGCGCCCGACGCGGGAATCGTCGACCACCATCACCGTTGCGGTGCGCGCGAAGCGCGGCAGCTCGGCGCTGGTGCGCTCGTTGGCGGCGCTGTGGGTGGTCTTCGAGGGGGTGTGGTTCTGCGCTTCGAACTGCTCGCGCACCACCGCCGCCGCGCGCTCGACCTGGGACCGGTCGGCCTCGCCGGCCAGCGCCAGCATGTCGCGCGTCTTCTCGACCGAGTCGGCGAAGTGCTGCACCACCCAGCGGCTGGCGCGCTCTTCGTCGTACAGTTCGCTGCCCAGCGCCGCCTCGATGGCCTTCGCCAGCGCCCGCCCGTCAGCGAAGCGGGCCGCCGGGTCCTTCGAGAGGCTCTTCATCAGCACCTCGGCCAGGGCCTCGGGCACCAGCAGCGGGCTGGGGCGGGGCGGCTCGTGGTTGAGAATGCGGTAGATGGTGGCGGTGTCGTCCTGCATCGCAAAGGGGCGCTCGGCGGTGAGCGCCTCGTAGAGCACCACCGCCAGGCTGAAGAGGTCGGACCGGCCAGTGACCTCTTCGCCGCGAATCTGCTCGGGCGAGACGTACCCGATGCTGCCCTTCACCGTGCCGGCCTTGGTGTTCGACATGCTGCCCATCGCCTTGGCGATGCCGAAGTCGATCACCTTCGTGGTGCCTGAGAAGGTGAGCATGATGTTCTTGAGCGACACGTCACGGTGAATCACCGGCAGCGCGCGACCCGAGGGGCTGGTGAAGGTGTGCGCGTAGTGCAGCGCGTTCGCCGCGTCGCGCACGATCATGCCCACCAGCCCCACCGGCAGCGTCAGGTCGCGTTGGCGCGACCACCGCAGCATCATGTTCAGGTCGAGCCCGGCGATGAACTCCATCGCGATGAACAACTCGTTCTTCTCTTCGGCCAGGTCGAACACCTGCACGATGTTCGAATGCGAGAGCGAGGCGCTGATGCGCGCCTCGTCGAGGAACATGGCGATGAACTCTTCTTCTTCGCGCAGCGTGGGCAGAATGCGCTTGATCACCACGAACTTGCGGAAACCGCCGGGCCCGGGCGCGTAGCCAAGGAACAACTCGGCCATGCCCCCCACGGTGAGGCGAGTGAGCAACTCGTATCGGCCAAGGCGCTGCGGAGCGGTCACGTGATGATCAATCTAGTCACTCTGCTCGCATTCGTCATCAACGCTGATAACCTTCGTGGCCAAGCGAAAGGTCGCCTTGCCCAACGCGCTGGTCTTCACCCTCCATGAGCAGGCCCTGGCCCTCCCGGTCGAGGTGATCACCGAAGTGGTGCGCCCGGTGTGGCCGCTGCGCCTACCTCGTGCGCCCTCGGGCTGCCTGGGCGCGATCGACGTGCGCGGCCAATTGGTTCCACTGGTTCGGCTCGGCGCGCTGCTCTCGCTCGAGGGCCTGGCGCGCCCCGAAGCGCTGGGCGACTACCTCATCGGCCGCATGGTGTTGGTGGTGTCACTGCGCCGCACGGTGGCCCTGGTGGTCGATCAGGTGCTCGACGTCTGCGACATCGACCCACGTGTCCCTATGAGTGCGCTCGAGGCCGCGTTGGCCTCGACCCCCATCGTGGGTACCTGTGCGCTGGGAAATCGCCGTGCGCTCGTGCTCGACCCGACCCGGCTCGTCTCGGCGGTGCGGAGTCGACTGCTGCAGCGCTCGCTCGACGCGGTGGCGGTGACGTGAGGGCGGTCAACCGGGTTACCACCTTGCTTGGCCTCAAGCAGGCCCCTTCGGCGCAAGCGCTCGAGTCGCTCGCGCAACACGCTGCGCGGCTCGAGACCACCCTCGATCAGTTGATCGATCGCGCGGTGGGTGGCGACGACGAGGCGCTCGGCGTGGTGGCCGACTCGCTGACCGTCTGCGAGACCTATTTCCTGCGGCACCCCGAAGACTTCGCCACCGTGCAGGAGCATGCCGAGCGTCGCGCCGCGAGCGGCACCCCGGTGCTGCGGGTCTGGAGCCTGGGGTGCGCGACCGGCGAGGAAGCGTGGTCGCTGGCGGGGGTGCTCGCGCCCATTTCGCCGACCGTTCACGTGGTGGGCAGCGACATCAACCCGCGCTCCCTCGCGAGGGCCCGGTTCGGGCGCTACGGCCGGGGCAGCGTGCGCTCGCACCACGAGCTGACCTGGCTGGCGCAGGCCGATGACGGCTGGCAGGTCGCTGCCTTGCTGCGGGGCAACGTCTCGTTCTCGGTAGCCAACGCCGCGGCGCGACCGGCGGTGCCGACCCGGCTGGGCGCCGCGCCCGACGTGATCTTCTGCCGCAACCTGCTGCTCTATCTCGAGCCGGCCGTGGCCGAGGCAGCGGTCGCCCACCTGGCCGGGCTGGTCGCCGAGCAAGGGCTGCTGGTGCTGGGCGTGCTCGAGGGGCCACACGGCGAACTGCCTGGCTTCGAGCGGGTGAACTTCCCCTTCTCGAACGCCTGGGTCCGTCGCACCACGGCGCCGGTGCGGGTGCGGGCCATCACCCTGCCGCCCGTCACCCGCCCGGTCGACCCGCGCGAGGTGGTCAAGCGCGCTCGGCGCCTGGCCAATGAAGGGCGGCTGGCCGAGGCCCTCGCCTCGCTCGACCCTGCGTCGACCGACCCCTCGGTGCTCTACTTGCGGGGCTGTGTGCTGCTCGAGCGCGCCGAGCCAATGGTGGCCGAGGCCACCTTCCGCCAGGTGCTGAGCCTCGACCGCCAGCACGTGCTGGCCCGCTTGCAGTTGCTGCTGGCCGCGGTGGGGCGTCGCGACGTGGCGGCGATCGAACTGGAGCGCGCGGGGCTCGAGGCTGCGCTGGGCCAGGCGCCCGATGACGCGAAGCTCGATGACGAGGGTGTGACCGCGGGTTACGTTCGTCGACTGGTACAGGGGCTCTGACGCGTGACCGACGCCAGCGAACAGATCCTGAAGCGGCGCGCCGAGGTGCTGGCCGTCACCGATGGCCTCACGCAGGTCGTCGTCACCGAGCTGGTCGTCTTCCGCGTCGGCGGGCAACTCGCCGCCTTTCGCGCCTCCGAGGTCGAGGGGGCGGGGCGGGTTCGCGAGCTGGCGCCGGTACCCGGCGGCCCGGCCTGGCTGACCGGAGTGGTGCAGTCTCGGGGCCGGGTGCTCAGCCTGGTCGACCTCAACCGGGTGTGGTCGGCGCCGCGCCGGGGCGTGGCCGATCAGACCAGCTACGTCGTCGTCGCCTCGGGTCCGCTGCGCCTGGGCGTGCTGTCGGAAGAGCTGCTCGGCTTCCAGGAAATCGAGACCACCCTGGTGCCCTTCGAAGGTACCGACCGGCCCGGCGTGATCGAGGTGGCGCGGCTGGGGGCCGATCATGTGCTGGTGCTCACCGCCAGGCGCGTCTTCCAGGCGCGGGGGTTGGGGGACGCCCCGTGATTCCTCCCGAGCTGTTGCCAGCCCTGGGCGCGTTCGCCGAAGAGCTCGCCGAGCAGGCCCAGAGCGTGGGCGCCTCACTGGTCGAGTCGGGGCGGGTCGCCGAGCCCGAGCAGCGCAAAAAGCTGTTGGCCACCGTGCTGCGGCACCTGCACACCGCCAAGGGCAACAGCGGCGGCCTGGGCTTCAAGCAGCTCGAAGAAGAATTCCATGGCCTCGAGACCGACCTGGCCCCGTTTCGCCAGGGCCAGCGCGCGGTGCCCGAGCCGCTGGTGCAGAAGGTGCTCACCCGCCTCGACGCCGGCATCGCGCTGGTGAAGGCCACCATCGCGCGCAAGGGCGTCTTCCCCGAAGAGGGCGTCGCTGCCGCGGGCGAGCCGTCGAGCGGCGAGGGGCTCGTCGGTGCGGTGGGTGACGGCCAGGCGGGCGGCCAGACCATTCGGGTCGGCCTGGCGCCACTGGCCGCGCTCGACGCCAAGGTCGAAGAGCTCAAGGAAGTGCGGGTCACGCTGGAACGGCGGGCAGCCGAGGCCCGACGGCTGCGCGCCGCGCTCGAGGCCACCACCGCCAGCGCTGACCCTGCCGCGCTCTCGTCGCTGCGCGCTCTGGCCGAAGGCCTGCATCGCGGGCTCGCCGCCGACGTCACCGAGCTGGCCGGCCGACTGACCGAGGCCGAAGACGAGCTGCGCACCCTGCGCACGCTCCCGGTGGACTCGATCGTGCCCGCGCTCGATCGCTCGGTGTGGGAGCACGCCACGGCGGTCGGGAAGAAGGTGCGCCTGCGGGTCACGGGGGCGGGGGTGGCGCTCGACCGCCGGCTGCTCGAAGAGCTCAAGGGCGCGCTGACCCACGTGGTGCGCAACGCCATCGATCACGGCATCGAAGCGCCCGCAGCCCGGCGCGCCGCCAACAAGCGCGAAGAGGGCGAGCTCCACCTGGTCTTCGAGCACCGCGGGCGCGAGGTGGTGGTGCTGGCCGAAGACGATGGGCGCGGCGTCGACCTGGCCGCCGTCACCGCGCGCGCCAGGGAACGGGGCCTGCTGCCCCCGGGCGCGCCGGCCCCCACCGCCGAACAGGCGCACGAGCTGCTCTTCACGCCCGGGTTCTCGACGGCCGCCCAGCTGACCACCACCAGCGGTCGCGGGGTGGGGCTCGACGTGGTGCGCGAGAGCGCCTCGCAGCTGGGTGGGCGGGTGACCATGACCTCGGTGTGGGGGCTGGGCACTCGCGTGCAGCTCGAGCTGCCGCTGACCCTGGCCACCGTGCAGGTGCTGCTGCTCGAGACCGCCGATCACACCCTGGCGCTGCCGCTGGTGGCGGTGGCGGGCGCGCTCTATCGGCCCGAGGGCGTCGAGCGCATCGACTGGAACGGCCAGCTGCTGCAGGTCAGACCGCTGGCCGGGCTGGTGGGCCTGGGGGCCGAGTCGGGTACCTCGGCCTCGACGGTGATCGTGCTGCGGCACGCTGATCGGCTGCTGTGCGTGTCGGTCGACCGGGTGTTCGGCGAGCGTGACGCGCTCATTCGGCCGTTGCCGCCCGAGCTGGCGGGCCTGAGGTACCTCTCGAGCGCCGCCTCGCTGGGCGATGGCCGGCTGGCCTTCGTGCTGAGCCCACGGGCCCTGGCGGCCGCCGCTGAGACCGTGCCGCTGGTGCAGGCCGCCCGCCGTCGCCGCCGGGTGGTGGTGGCCGACGATTCGATCACCACCCGCATGATCCACCGCCAGTCGCTCGAGGCGGCGGGCTTCGAGGTCGAGACCGCGTTCGATGGTGCCGAGGCCCTGCGGTTGCTCAAGGCCCGCGGCGCCGACCTGCTGGTGTCCGACGTGCGCATGCCCCGCCTCGACGGCCTGGGGTTGACGCGCGCGGTGCGGGGCGACGCGCAGCTGCGCGGCCTGCCGGTGGTGCTGGTCTCGAGCCTCGACTCCGACGACGACCGTCGGCGCGCCACCGACGCCGGCGCCTCGGCCTACGTGACCAAGCAGGAATACGAGAAGGGTGTGCTGCTGGCCACGGTCCGTTCCCTGGTGGATGCATGATTCGAACCCTGATCGTCGACGACAGCGAGACCTACCGCGCGACGCTGCGCTCGGTGCTCACCCCCGAGGCGGGCTTCGAGATCGTCGGCGAGGCGGGCGACGGTGCCGAGGCGCTCTCGCGCGCGGTGCGCGCCCGGCCGACCCTGGTGGTGATGGACGTGGTGATGCCCGGTATGGACGGGCTGACCGCGACGCGGCGGTTGATGTCCGAAGCGCCCTGCGCGGTGGTGGTGATCTCGAGCGGCCCGCAGGAAGACCACCAGGGCCTGGTCTTCGAAGCGCTGCGGGCGGGCGCGGTCGAGGTGCTTGCCAAGCCCAGCGGGCTCAACGACCCTGCGGTGCGCGCGCGGTTCTGCGACACGCTGCGGTCGATGGCCAGCATCAAGGTCGTGCGGCGGCGCACCCCGGCCGAGGCGGCGCCGAAGCTGGTGGTGATCGGCGCTTCGACCGGTGGGCCCCCGGCGCTCGAGGTGCTGGTGCGCGGCCTGCCGCCCGAATTCCCGTTGCCGATCGTGGTCGCGCAGCACCTGGCCAACGGCTTCGCGGTCGGGCTGCAGCGGTGGCTGCAGCAGACCACCCGCCTGCCGGTGCAGGTGGTCGACCGCCGCCTGGCGCTCAAGCGCGGGGTGTACCTGGCCGACGACGGCCACCACATCGAGATCGACGGCTCGGCGGTGACGCCGGTGCGGGGCGAGGCGGGCGGGCTCACGCCCTCGGTCGACCGGTTGTTCGCCTCGGCGCGCTCGTACCGGGGCGGGGTGATCGCGCTGTTGCTCACCGGCATGGGCACCGATGGCGCGCAGGGGTTGCTCGACCTGCGGGCAGTCGGGGCCGCGACCATCGCGCAAGACGAGGCCAGCAGCCTGGTCTTCGGCATGCCGCGGGCGGCGATCGAGCGCAACGCGGCGGCCGAGGTGCTGCCGCTGCAGGGGTTGGCGCGGCGGGTGATCGAGCTCGCCGGGGCCAGTAGCTGAGGTGTGGGGTGCAGTGCTGCAGGTGACAAGGGAGGTAGACCGTGGACGACGTGTCGATTCCGTTCTTCAACCGGCTGGTGGGGCGCGCCGTGCTCTGGCTGTTGGCGGGCATGGGCCTGGCGTTGGTGGTCTCGCGCCTGGTCTTCCTGCCCGGCTTCGAGTCGACCTTCACCGCCGAACTGCAGAAGCGGGGTGACTCGCTGACCCACCTGCTGGCCCAGCACCAGGACCTGCGGCTGGCGCTCGCGCTCAAGCAGGACAAGAAGGCCGAGCAGCTGGCCGAGGAGCTGCTCAAGGGCGACAGCGACATGCGCTACATCGCCTTCCTCGACGGCAGCGACAAGCTGCTGGCTGGCAGCGCGTCGGGTGGCGCCAACCTCAAGGACCTGGTCGAGCGCCACAAGGGCGCGGCTGGCGACGGGGTGCTGCGCTTCACGCTCGACGTGACCCGGCAAGAAGCTGCGGCGGGTGGTGATTTCCCGCTCGACGACGCGCCGGCCAAGCAGGCCAAGCTCGGCGTCATCTACCTCGGGCTGTCACCTGACGCCGTGCGCAGTCAGATCTCGAATCTGACCTACCAGACCATCGCCCTGACCGCGGGCATCGTGGTGGCGATCGCCGCGCTCTTCTTCAGCCGGCTCTCGGCGCGGCTGCGGCGCCTGGTGGCCTTCTCGCTCAAGGTCGCGTCAGGCGACCTGCGAGTGCTGCCCGAAGACTCGGGGTCCGACGAGATCGGCCGGCTGGCGGCGGCCCTGGCGCAGATGACGCGGCTGACCGGCAACATCATCGGTCGGCTGCAGCACGCCGCGCAGTCGCTGGCGGTGGTCTCGAACGAGGTGCTCTCGTCGGCGACGCAGCAGAACCAGTCGGCCACCAAGCAGGCGGCGTCGGTGACCGAGACCGGCGCGACCGTGGCCCAGCTGCGCGAGGCGTTCAGCCAGGCCTCCGAGCGGGCCCAGAAGGTGATCGACCTGGCCAAGAAGTCCGAAGACGCCACGCTCTCGGGCCGCGGCTCGGTCGAAGAGAGCGTCAAGGGCATGGAACAGATTCGCGACCAGGTGCACGCCATCTCTCGCACGATGGTGGGCCTGGTCGATCGCACCGGGCAGATCGCCTCGATCATCGACGCGGTCAACGACCTGGCCGAGCAGTCGAACGTGCTGGCGCTCAACGCGGCCATCGAAGCGGCCAAGGCGGGCGAGCAGGGTAAGGGCTTCGCGGTGGTGGCGCGCGAGGTGCGCAGCCTGGCTGAGCGCTCGAAGGACTCGACCAGCCAGGTGCGCGCCATTCTGCAGGACATCGAGAAGGCCAGCCGCGAGGCGCTGGTGGTGATCGACGAGGGCTCGCGCAAGGCGCAGTCGGGGTCCGAGCTGTCGCTGCGCGCCGGGTCGGCGATCGCCTTGCTCGACGGGGCGATCTCGGAATCGTCGACCGCCGCCAAGCAGATCGCCGCCTCGACCAGACAGCAGGCGGTCGGGGTCGATCAGATCTGGCAGGCGATGCGCGAGATCGACCGCTCGGTCAACGAGACGGCCGCCAACATTCGGCAGCTCGAGACGGCGGCCAAGAACATGAAACAGCTGTCGGACAACATGGGAGACCTGGTGCGGCAGTATCAGGTTTCGGCTGCTCCCCTGACACCCTGAGGTTTCACGTCGACAGCGCCAAAATTCGAGGTCGGCGCGAATGAGGTCATAATGACTTCATGAACCTGTTTGCGTTGGTGCTGGCGGTGGTGGGCGCGCTCGATGCGGGAATCGAGACCTCAGACGTCGAGGCGCTCGACGCGCTCGATGAGCAGTTGCTCACCGCGCCCGTGGTGGTGGCCTCGGCCAGCGGCATCGCCCAGAAGAACAGCGAATCACCCGGCGTGGTCTCGGTGATCACCCGCGAGGAAATCGAGAACCTGGGCGCGCGCGACCTGATCGACGTGCTGCGGTTCGTGCCGGGGTTCAACTTCACCAACGACGTCGAGAACACGGTCGGCTTGTCGATTCGCGGCATCTCGGCGCTCGAGGGCAAGGTGCTGTTCATGCTCGACGGGCAGCCGCTCAACGACCTCTCCTACGGCAACATGCTCTTCGGCAGCCGCGAGGCCATCTCACTCATCGAGCGCATCGAGGTCATTCGTGGGCCGGGCTCGGCGATCTACGGCGGCTTCGCCGAGCTGGGGGTGATCAACGTCATCACCCGCTCCGACGCGAAGGACGAGGTGCGCGGCTCGCTGTCCACCGGGTTCTGGTCGAACGTGGCGCGCGTGACCGGGGCCCTGGCTGCCAACAAGACCTTCGGTGACGTCACCCTGCGGGCCTCGGTGTTCTCGGGCAGCGCCATTCGCAGCGATCAATCATACCTGCAGGGCAGCGTGTTCAACCTGCGGGACTATTCGAAGATTCGCCCGCTCAGCGTGAGCGCCTCGCTCGAATGGAAGGGCCTGAAGGTCCAGTTCCTCTACGACGACTTCGCCGCCGACTCGGAAGCGCGCGAAGACCCGTCGGCGCCCTTCACGGTGCACAACAAGAACCTGATGGCCTCGGCCCGATACGACCTGGTGCTCAGCAGCGCGGTGACGCTCTCGGCGTTCGCCAGCTACCTGCGCCAGAACCCGTGGCAGGCCGACGACGGGCTGGTGCTCACCGAGGCCGCGTCGGGGTACTACTTCGACAAGCCGATCGATCGCATTCGTGGCGGGCTGTCGGGGCAGTTCACGCCGCTCCAGACCTCGAATCACACCGTGCGCGTGCAGGCGGGCGCGCTGTTCACCAGCGACAGCAGCACCGTCGACGCAGACACCCCCGCGGTGGCCATCTACAACGTCTACTACGACCGCGACGGTGCCAACACCAACCACCTGGCCTTCGTCAGCTTCGCCGCCTTCGCCGAAGCCACCTGGCTCAACCCCATCGTCAACGTCACCGCCGGAGCGCGCTACGACTGGCAGAGCAGCTACGGCGGGGCGTTCGTGCCTCGGGTGGCGCTGACGAAGGAGCTGGGCGGCTTCCACGCCAAGGCGCTGCTGGGCCGCGCGTTCCGTGGGCCGACCTTCGAGAACATCAGCCTGCTGCCCACCATCAAGCCCGAGACCACGACGGTGATCGAGCTGGAGGCCGGCTACCAGTGGCGCAACTGGCTCTATGTCGGCGTCAACGCGTACGACAACCGGGTGTACGACGCGATCGTCTACCAGCAGACCGACGTGTCGTCGTCGTACCTCAACGCAGGGCAGACCGGCACTCGCGGCGTCGAGGCGCAGGTGCGGGCGCGTGGCTCGTGGGGGTACGCGAACCTCGCCTACGCGTTCTACACGGTGTCGGGCGACACGGTGGCGCAGTACGCGGTCGACGGGCACCCCACGCTCCACCTCGGCATTCCAGCCCACTCGCTCACGCTGCACGCCAGCTTCAAGGTGACCAGCCACCTGTCCATCAACCCGGCGGTGGTCGTCTATTCAGAGCGCTATGGCCTCGAGTCGACGCTGGCCGACCCCGACACGGCGGTGCTGACGCGCTTCCCCCCGTCGGTGCTTGGCAGCCTGTTCCTCGTCTACCGGAACCTGGGCTTCGACGGACTCGACGTTGCGGTTGGCGTGCACGACCTTTTCGGGGCAAACTACCGCTTCGTCAGCGCCTACAACAGCGGGGTCAACGCGCTGCCGCAAATGGGGCGTGAAGTGCTGGCGACCCTGACGTTCCGGCACGACCTGGTGAAGTGAGGGTGATGAGCGTGTTTTCCCTGGTGGCGGTGCTGTCGGTGGTGCTCGGGGCCAGTGGCTCTCCGGTCGTCGTGTACGAAGCGCGGGTCGCCCAGTACAAAGAGGCGGCTGAAGCGGCGAAGGGCAAGCTGCCGGGCGCGGTCGACGCCGACCCTGAATCGGTCACCGCGGGGCTGCTGCAGCAAGCGCCGGTCGTGGTGGCGGTGGGGCAGAAGGCGCTCAACAAGGTCAAGACGCTGGCGCCAGGGGTGCCGGTGGTGTTCACCATGGTGCTCTCTCCCGGAGCGGACCTGGTCAACGGCAACGTCAGCGGCGTCCCGCTCGAGGCCGACCCCGCAGCGGTGCTCGAGTTCGTGCGCTCGCTTGGAGGCAAGCTCAAGCGGGTGGGGGTGGTCTACGACGCGAAGGGTGGTTCGGGGCTGCTCGACACGGCCCAGCGCGCGGCTTCCGAGCGGGGGTTGACCCTGGTGCCGAAGGCCGTGTCTTCGCCTGACCAGGTTCGTGATGCGGTGGCCGCCATGGCGTCGAGCATCGACGTGCTGTGGTTGCCGACCGACCCGCGCTTGTTTTCCCGCGAGCTGTGCTCGTACTTGCTGGGCTTCGCCGCCGAGCGAAACCTGCCGCTGGTGGGCTTTCTCGACAACTTCACCCAGTCGGGCGCGCTGGCCTCGATTGCGGCCGACTACAACGACATCGGGTGGGTCACCGGCCAGTACGCCAACGAAGTCATGAACCGGGTCGAGAAGTCGCGGCTGCCGGTGGGCCCGCTGCGGTACTCGAAGGGCCGATTGACCGTGAACGTCAAGACCGCCAGCGCGCTCGGCCTCGACGTGCCAGGCCCCATGCTCGATCGCGCCAAGACCGTCTTCCGCTGACCGACCAGGAGTTCCCATGTTGTCGCTGCTCTTGTTGTCCGGTGTCCTCGGCGCGGGCGAAGGGGCTGAGGACGTGGAGGCCCTCGAGGCGCTCGACGAACAGCTCCTCTCTGCTTCCGCCTCGGTGGCCTCAGCCAGCGGCCTGTCTCAAAAGAACAGCGAGTCGCCCGGCGTGATCACGGTGATCACCCGCGACGAGATCACCAACCTCGGCGCGCGCAACCTGATCGACGTGCTCCGCTTCGTGCCGGGCTTCGACTTCTCCAACGACATCGAGAACACCATCGGCCTGAGCGTGCGCGGCCTGTGGGCCAACGAGGGCAAAGTGCTCTTCCTGCTCGACGGCCAACCGCTCAACGATCTGGCCTACGGCAACATCGTGTTCGGCAGCCGCGACGCCATCGCCCTCATCGAGCGCATCGAGATCATTCGCGGGCCTGGCTCGGCCATCTACGGCGGGTTCGCCGAGCTGGCGGTGATCAACGTCATCACCCACACCGACACCCGCCAGAGCGTGCGCGGCGCGCTCTCGACCGGCTTCTGGAACGAGCTGTCGCGCTTCAACGGGGCCTTCGCCATCAACAACACCATCGGCGACGTGCTGGTGCGGGTCTCGGGGTTCTCGGGCCGCTCGCTGCTCGGCGATCAGCCCTACCTGCAAGGCACCGAGTTCGACCTGCGCAAGACCTCGGCACAGCGCCCGGTGACGGTGAGCGCCAACGTCGAATGGAAGGGGCTCAAGGCCAGCTTCCTGTACGACGACTACACGCAGGACACGCAGATCACCGAGAACCCGGTGGCCCCCGCGGCCGTGCACTACCGCACCGCCCTCGGCTCGCTGCGCTACGACTGGGTCTTCAGCGACGCGTTCCAGCTCTCGGCCTTCGCCAGCTACATGCGCCAGAACCCCTGGCAGGCCAACGAGGGCGTGGTGCTCGACCCCGCCGCGCAGTTCTATTACTTCGACAAGCCCATCGATCGGTACCGCGCCGGCGTCAGCGCCCAGGGCACGGTGCTGTCGACCACCACCCAGAGCGTGCGGTTGATCGGGGGCGTCTCCTTCGCGCGCGACAGCAGCTTCGTGCCGGCGAGCACGCCTGCCGACATCACGGGGAACACCTACTACGGCCCGAACGGAGATCCGGTCCCCGCGCTCGCGTACTTCAGCGTCGCCGGCTACGCCGAAGGCACCTGGACCAACCCGATCGTCAACGTGACCGCTGGCGCGCGCTTCGACTGGCAGAACTCGTACGGCGGGGCCTTCGTGCCGCGCGTGGCGTTGACCCGCGAGTTCGGAGGCTTTCACGCCAAGGCGCTGCTCGGTCGTGCCTTTCGCGGCCCCACCTTCGAGAACCTGAGCGTCAACCCGACCATCAAGCCCGAGACCACCACCGTCATCGAGCTCGAGGCCGGCTACCAGTGGCGCAACTGGCTCTACTTCGGGGTCAACGGCTTCGACAACCGGGTCTACGACGCGATCGTCTACCAGCAAGACGCGGTCAACCAGATCTACCTGAACGCGGGCCAGACCGGCACGCGCGGCGTCGAGGCGCAGATTCGCGGGCGCGGTGCCTGGGGCTACGCGAACCTCGCGTACTCGTACTACGCGGCGGTCAACGACACGGTGGTCGAGTCGGCGGTCGAGGGGCACCCGCAGCTGCACCTCGGCATTCCCGCCCACAAGTTCACCTTGCACGCGAGCTTCGCCATCACCTCGCACCTCTCGATCAACCCGGCGCTGATCGTCTATTCCGAGCGCTATGGGCTCGAGGCCACCGCCGACGACCCGGCGAACCCCGTGCTCACCCGGTTCCCACCCTCGGTGCTGGGCAGCCTGTTCCTCGTGTACCGCAACCTGGGGGTCGACGGGCTCGACGTGTCGGTGGGCATGCACGACATCTTCGGGGCGAACTACAAGTTCGTCAGCGCCTACAACAGCGGCGTGAACGCGCTGCCGCAGATCGGGCGCGAGGTGGTGGTGAACCTGACCATCAGGCACGACCTCTCGAAGTGAATCTGAATCGTCAGCGCGCGAGCGCCGGCACGACCTGCTTGAGCGCGGTGCGCAGGGTCTCGGGCTTGACCGGCTTGCGCAGGAAGCAGTTCGCGCCAGCGCGCATCGCCTGACCTTCGAGCTCGGCCTCCGACTCGGCGGTCAGCAAGATGATCGGCAGCCACGACAGCTCGGGCTTCGGCGAGGCCCGAATGATCTGCACCAGTTCGATGCCGGTGAGGTGGGGCATGGTGAAGTCGGCGATCACCACGTCGAAGGCTTCTCGCGAGAGACGCTCGAGCGCCGAGCGCGGGTCCGACTCTTCGAAGAGATCGAACGGTTCGTTCATCAGCAGAATTCGCAGCAGCGCCCTCGCGGTCGCGCTGTCGTCGATCAAAAGGAGTCGCCGCCGGCCCATGTTCGCCCTCTCTTCTACCAGTTGACGTCTGTCGGCGGGTAGTACCGCCCCGACGTGTCACCTGCTGGACTCAGTGCTCGGGCTCGAGCGACAGGGTGTGTGGCTTGACCACCATGCCCCTGACCCGCGCAGCGAGGTCGTGCTCGACGGCCTCCATCCATTCATCCTGAAGCGTGGCGTACCGCTCGAGGAAGCCGGGGACCGAGTTGGGCAGCCCGCGGGTTTTCTCGTGCCGCATCGAGATGCGCAGTTGGTCGCGACCATAGAGCACGTTGAAGAGGCACGACACGTCGTTGGCCCATGGGTTGCCAGTGACTGCCTCGCACACGGCCAGGTCAGCGCGCTCGGGGCCCGGGGCCACCCGCCCCGGCGCGGTCGCCATCACGTCGACCCCCGCGCCCAGCTGGGCCCCGGTGAAATGACCCACCTCGAGCGTGCCGGCCTTGAGCACGAAGCGCTGGCGAGGCGGCAGCCCCGCGAACGAGACCACCAGCGAGCCCTGCGCGACCAGCGTCGGGTCGTCGAGCAACTTCGCGTCGGCTTGTGTCACGAAGGGCAGGGGGGCCCGGGTGGTCAGCTCGACCGTCACTGGGCGATCGCCGCTCCACGCGACACCTCCATCCTGGCCGGCGACTCGCAACTCGTTCCCCGCCAGCGAGACCTGCACCTTCGGCGTGGTGAGGTCGACGCCGAGGGTCTCGAGCACCGTCGAGGCCATCACCCCGTGCAGCACGGTGCCGGGGTGAATGCGGTCGGGCATGAGGTTCTCGCCGCGCTTCGCGGCCCGCCATGACGCGATGGCCCGGGTCACCGCGTCGTTCAGCGGCACCACCGGCAGGCTCCGCTCGGCCCCCAACGTCTTCGCCA
Source organism: uncultured Myxococcales bacterium (assembly GCA_903911905.1). GTDB lineage: Bacteria > Myxococcota > Myxococcia > Myxococcales > Myxococcaceae > Xiheilimnobacterium > Xiheilimnobacterium phototrophicum. The sequence goes on along the minus strand of CAIWFK010000710.1, from coordinate 10,470 downwards.
CTTCGACGAATTCCCCCAGACGGGTGACGCGGTGGCGGTTGAAGGGGGAAGGCTGGCCGACCGAGGTGTCGTACGGTGTCGGGTCAAGCCACACCACCTGGCGCACCTTGGCCTTTGCCAGGCGGTCGAGCAGGGTGCCCATGTTCTTCTCGAACGCCGCGTCGCTCGAGCCGTCGGGGTACGAGGCGTCGTTCATGCCGAAGTTGACGAAGACCACCGTCGGCTTGTGAGCCAGCACGTCGACGTCCAACCGTTCGAGCCCGTCCTTCACCGTGTTGCCGCCCACGCCGGCGTTGATGAAGGTCAGCGACCACTCGGGGTGGCGCAGCCGCACCGCGACCTCGATCAGCCGGGTGTACGTGTGCAGCACGGTGATGCTGTCTCCCAGGAAGACCACGCGATCGCCGTCGCGCAGCACCGCCTCGGCGGGAGCAGCGGTGACGACCAGGGAAAGCACGAGAGCGGTGATCATTCGGTCGGTCCTTCGGCGTGGCCGGCGTCGGGCGGGGTGCCCGGCGTGGCGAGCACCTCGCGCAGGCGGCGCTGGTGGTGCCAGTCGTTGGCGGTGAGGGTAGCGTTCTGCACGAAGACGTCGGTGATGCGGAAGCGCGCGACCAGGTCCTTCACCGTCTCGAAGTACATGCGGTAGTCGACCACGATCACCTGCTCGAAGTGCGGCAGCAACAGCGGCGCCAGCGGGTTGCCGAACGAGTTCTTCACCAGCAGCGCGCGCCGGCCGTTCTTCGAGGTCGACCTGGCGGCCATCAGGCCCACGTCGCCGCCCAGGTACACCAGGTAGCCCTTGCCGTGCTCGTCGACGAAGGGTCGGCGCACCGGGGTCTCGAAGTGCTCGCCCACGTACGAGACCGACTGGTAGCGCACCGGCGCGGCCGGGTACTCGGTGACGTCGGGCGCGCGCTCGAGCACCGGGTCCTGGGTGATGCGAAAGAGCGAGCCCAGGGTCGGCTTGGCGGCGGTGCGCCAGGTGAGATCGTCGAGCTCCAGGGGCATGAACCCGGCCGCCTGCGCGATGGCACGGTAGCCGTAATACGCGCCGCGCCCCGTCCAGTGGTGATCGGTGCGGTAGTACAGGTTCTCGGCGGTGTGCCGCCCCAGCTCGCCTGCCACGTCGACCCAGGTGACCCGCTCGCTGAGCGCTCCGCGCATCACCTCGAGGTTGTGCAGTTCGTCGGCGCCCCGCGTCTTCTCGGTCTTCGGCAGGTAGAACGCGCCCGCGCCGGGGACCATGACCGCGTAGACGCGCGGCCCTTTGAGGCGCGCGCCGTACAGGTTGAGCACCTGCGCGAACGCCCGCGCGGTCTCGTCGGTCGCCGACAACAACATCATGCCGCGGCCGTCGACGATCAACACGCCGCCCTCGACCGTCACCGCGGGCGGCGGCCCGGCGTCGAGCGGGGCGTCATCGACGAGGCCGGCGTCAGTGTCCTCGTCTTGCCCCGCATCGGCCTCACCCGCATCCTCGGCGAACGGGTCGAACCGTTCCCCTGCGTCGGCCGCGCTGGCTGGGCGCTCGTCGAGCTGCGGGTTGTCGAACCCGCCGAGCGCGCCACCCTTGCCCTGGTACACGGTCGAGCCGCGGTGCACGCCGAAGTTGGCTCGCAGCGCGAAGGTGAAGCCCACGAACGCCTCGCGCGCCGGGAAGTGATCGGCCACGTACAGCTCGACGTCGCGGGTCCAGCTGCCGTCTCGCAGGGCGCTGAACGACCACGCCGGCCAGGGCGCGAGTGAGCGCGCTTCGACCTCGGACACCTGCTGCGCGGGCACCACGAAGAACGCCACCCCCAGCGCGGTGAGCAGCACCGGCAGCACCAGCACGCTGAGCAGTTGGCTCGGTCGCATGGGTCAGAAGCGGAAGTACAGGAAGGGGTTGTAGCTCTTGCCCACCAGCATGGCGGTGGCGAGCAGGGTGATGGCGACCACCGCCACGGTGCGCAGCAGGTCCACGGCGAGGAGCGAGCGGCGAGGCAGGTCGAGCTTCAACGCCAGCCGCTCGATGGGCGTGCACAGCAGCAGGGCGACCGCCAACCACCAGACGTGCTCGAGCAGGCGGGAGGCCGTCTGGGCGCCGACCAGCGGCGCGCTGGTGGCGCCGAAGGCCAGCGCCAGGAAGGCCCGCAGCCGCGCGAAGTCAGTGAAGTAGAACAGCGCCCAACCGATCATCACCTCGAAGAGCAGCAGCGCGTGCTGCAGCAGCCGGGGCAGGGCATCGATCACCCGCTTGAGCACCAGGCGCTCGAGCGCGATCAGCACGCCGTAATAGAGCCCCCAGAGCACGAAGTTCCAGCTGGCGCCGTGCCACAGGCCCGTCAGCCCCCAGACGATGAACAGGTTGCGGTACGCCCAGCGCTGGTTGCCGCCCAGCGGAATGTAGACGTAGTCGCGGAAGAAGGTGGACAGCGAGATGTGCCACCGCCGCCAGAAGTCGCCCACCGAGCGCGCGACGTACGGGTGATCGAAGTTCTCGAGGTAGTGGAAGCCGAACATGCGGCCCAGGCCGATGGCCATGTCGGAATAGCCCGAGAAGTCGAAGTAGATCTGCAGCGTGTACATCGCCAGGCCGAACCAGCCGTCGAGCACCGAGAGCGAGGCGATGGAGCCACCCAGCGTCTGCTGCACCAGCTCGCCCGCCACGTTGGCGATCGCGACCTTCTTGAAGAGCCCCACGGCCAGCCGCCACACCCCCGAAGCGAAGTCGTCGAGCGTGTGCTTTCGCCCTTCGATTTCCTCGGCGATCTGCTGGTAGCGCACGATCGGCCCCGCCACCAGCTGGTGGTAGAGGCTGACGAAGAGCAGGAACTTCGCGTACGAGCGCTGCGCCTTCACCTCGCCGCGGTACACGTCGAGCACGTAGCTGATGGTCTGGAACGTGTAGAACGAGATGCCCAGCGGCAGCGAAAAGGGCGGGGGGCTGAAGCTGGTGCCGAAGCGCCCGTTGACGGTCTCGACCGCGAAGCCGGCGTACTTGAAGACCGCCAGCAGCCCCAGGTTGACGCTCAGCGAGACCACCACCGCGGCCTTCGCCTTCGGCGTGCCTCGCCACCGCTCGACCAGCAGCCCCACGGTCCAGTCGACGGTGGTCGAGACCAGCAACAGCGAGAGCCAGACCGGCTCGCCCCAGGCGTAGAAGAACAGCGAGAAGGCGATCAGCAGCCAGTTGCGCCAGGTGAGGTTCGCCCACGCGTAATACAGCACCAGGTTCAGGGGCAGGAACGCGTAGAGGAAGATGAGGCTGGCGAAGACCACGCTCCCGCCTTCAAATCATGAAAGTCAGGTTTCGCACCTTGTTGGCGTCGGTGGGGGCGTGATCTCGACCTGCACTCGCCAGCCGGCCTGACTCCTCCGTTCTTCACGGGGGACCGGGGCCGGCTCGTCGACAGGTTCTTTTTCGCTCTCCCCTCAAAAACGGTAAGGAGGTGACCACCATGGGTGCCACGGTCACGATCACGCTTCCCAACGGCGACAAGAAGGACGCGCCGAAGGGCATTTCGGTTCTCGAGTTCGTCAAACAGTCCATCGGCGCAGGCCTGGCCAAGGCCGCGGTGTTCGCCAGGGTGAACGGCGCCGAGGCCGATCTCTCGCGCACGCTCGACGACGACGCCGCGCTGCAGATCTTCACGGCAAAGAACCCCGAGGCGCTCGAGGTCACGCGCCACGACGCCGCGCACATCGTGGCCGACGCCGTGCAGCGCTTGTTCCCCGGCACGCAGGTCACCATCGGCCCGGTGATCGAAGAGGGCTTCTATTACGACTTCTACCGCGAGAAGGACGGCAAGCCCGCGCCCTTCACGCCCGCCGAACTCGAGCAGATCGAGAAGAAGGCCAACGAGATCATCGCGGCCGATCTGCCCTTCACGCGCTCGGAAGTGTCGGCCGACGACGCGGTGAAGCTCTTCGAGAAGAAGGGCGAGAAGTTCAAGGTCGAGATCGTGCACGACATCGTGGCCAAGGGCGCGAAGACGCTGACGCTGTACGCGCACGGTGACTGGGTCGACTTCTGCCTGGGGCCCCACGGCCCGTCGACGGCGAAGGTCGGGGTCATCAAGCTCCTGTCCAGCTCGGGCGCCTACTGGCGCGCCGACCACACGAAGGAGCAGTTGCAGCGCATCTACGGCATCTCGTTCTTCGACAAGAAGGCGCTCGAGGCGTGGCTCAAGCAGCGTGAAGAGGCCAGCAAGCGCGATCACCGCCGGCTGGGGCGCGAGCTCGACCTCTTTCACTTCCACCCGTTCTCGCCGGGCGCCGCGTTCTGGACCGAGAAGGGCACGGCCATCTACCAGGCCCTGAGCAACTGGATGCGCTCGCTGGCGCTCAACAACGGCTACGTCGAGATCAAGACGCCCCTGCTCTACAACAAGGGCTTGTGGGAAATCAGCGGCCACTGGGGCAAGTACAAGGAGAACATGTTCCTGGTCGAAGATTCAGACACCAAGGAGCACGACTTCTCGCTCAAGCCGATGAACTGCCCGTCGCACCACCTGTTCTACGGGTTCAAGAAGCACTCGTACCGCGACCTGCCGCTGCGCTACCACACGCAAGACGTGCTCCACCGCAACGAGGCGGCGGGCGCGCTCGGCGGGCTGACGCGCGTGCGCCAGTTCGCGCAGGACGACGCGCACATCTACTGCCGCGAAGATCAGATTCCGTCCGAGGTGGCGAAGTTCGTGGGGCTGCTCGATCGCGTGTACGCGGCGGTGGGGCTGACCTACCGGGCCAAGCTCTCGACGCGGCCGCCGCAGCGCATCGGCACCGACGACCTGTGGGACCGCGCCGAGGCCGCGCTCAAGACGGCGCTCGAGTCGCTCAAGCTCGAGTACGACTTGAAGCCCGGCGACGGCGCGTTCTACGGCCCGAAGATCGACTTCGACGTCAGCGACTCCATCGGTCGCAAGTGGCAGCTGGGCACCGTGCAGCTCGACTACAACGCCCCCGAGCGCTTCGACCTGACCTACGTGGGCGAAGACAACAAGGAACACCGCCCGGTGGTGCTGCACCGCGCGATCTACGGCTCGTTCGAGCGCTTCATCGCCATTCTGATCGAGCACTTCGCCGGCGCCTTCCCCGCCTGGCTGGCCCCGGTGCAGGTGACGGTGATCTGCGTCGCCGATCGCCAGCTCGAGTACGCCCAGAAGATTCGCCAGCAACTGGTCGACAAGGGCTACCGGGTCGAGGTCGATGACCGTGGCCTCTCGATGCAGAAGAAGATCGCCGAGGCCCAGGTGGGCAAGGTGCCCTTCACGCTGGTGATCGGCGATCGCGAGGTCGAGAACAACCAGGTCGCCCCGCGCCGCTACGGCGGAGAGGACTTGAAGGCCATGCCCTTCGAGCAGTTCCTCGAGCTGTTCGAGAAGGAAGCGAAGCTGCCTCCCAGTCATTGACGACTCGGCGGGCCGTGAATACGGTCCGCCGGGTTGATTCTGAAATCAACGCCGTATCCACACCAACACGAGGTCTCATCCCATGGCCGTGAAGGACATTTTCGACACCGAGCTCCCGAACCGTCTGAAGGCGAAGCCGGAGATCGCCAAGGACATCAACGCGGTCGTGCACTTCGACATCACCGGTGACGGTGGCGGTCAGTGGACGCTCGACGCGACCAAGACCGAAGGGTGGATCGCTTCGGGCAAGAACGGCGAGTCCAAGATGACGATCATCTGTGCCGCGCCCGACTTCGAGAAGATCGTCAGCAAGCAGCTCAACGCCCAGATGGCGGCGATGAGCGGCAAGCTGAAGTTCAAGCCGATGGACATGACGCTGGCGATGAAGCTCGCCAAGCTGATGGGCTGAAGTCCACTCCAGTTCGTTTCACCGTGAACGGCGCGCGCTCCTGTTTCGAGCCGCGCCGTTTTCGTATCGACGAGGTTTCCCATGCTCCCGCTGCAAGGTCTCAAGGTCCTCGATCTCTCGCGCCTGCTGCCCGGGCCCTACGCCACCCTGGTGCTCGCCGATCTGGGCGCGCAGGTCGACAAGGTCGAAGAGCCGGGCACCGGCGACTACGCGCGCCACATGCCGCCGATGAAGGGCGACACCTCGGGCCTCTTCCTGGGGCTCAACCGCAACAAGCGGTCGATCGCCATCGACTTGAAATCGGCCGAGGGGCTCTCGACCCTCAAGCAGCTGGTCACCCAGTACGACGTGCTCGTCGAGAGCTTCCGCCCTGGGGTCATGGACAAGCTGGGCTGCGGCTACGAGGTGCTCGAGCAGCTCAACCCGAAGCTCATCTACTGCTCGATCTCGGGCTACGGCTCGACGGGGCCCGATCGCCTCAAGGCCGGCCATGACCTGACCTACATCGCGCGCTCGGGCGTGCTCGGGTACGGCGGCCTGGCGGGCGGGGCGCCGGCCTTGCCGGGCGTGCAGGTGGCCGACATCGGCGGGGGCAGCCTCTTCGCGGTGGTGGGCATTCTGGCTGCGCTCCACGAGTCGAAGACCACGGGGAAGGGCCGCTTCGTCGACGTGTCCCTGACCGACGGCGCGACGGCGTTCCTGCACATGCACCTGGCGAGTCGTCTTCAATTGGGCACCGAGGGGAGCCCGCTGCAGCGCGGCGTCGAGCCGCTCAACGGCGGGTACCCCTGCTACGGCGTGTACCGCACCAAGGACGATCGCTACCTGGCGGTCGGCGCGCTCGAGCCCAAGTTCTTCAAGGGCGTGTGCGACGTGGTGGGCCGCCCCGAGCTGCTCGAAGACGCCTATTCGCTGGGGGAACCGGCCAATCGGGTGCGACGCGAGCTCGAGGCGATCTTCCTGACGAAGACCCGTGCGGAGTGGGTGGCCGCGTTCGAGCAGAAGGACCTGTGCGTCGAGCCAGTGCTCGAGGGCGACGAGGTGCTGAACGACCCGCAGTTGCGCGCCCACGGCCTGTTCGCCGAGGAGGGTGGGGTGGTGTGGCTGCGTACGCCCCTGCGCATGGGCGATCGCCCCATCACCGCGCCGCCGGGCCTGGGCGAGCACACCGACGAGATCCGACGTGAATGTGGCGTGAAGTGAGGGCTAGACTGTCGCGCTCATGCGACGACAGATCACCAGCTTCACGCTCGCAGCGCTGGGTGGTGGGTTGCTCGCCGTCGCGTGCGGCGCTGGCAACCTCGAGGCGCCTGCGGCCGACGTGCCCGCCGACATTCAGCAGTGCCGCAGCTTCGATCAGTTGATGCCGAACTTCGTGGCCGCCATCGACCAGGGGCGCACCCAGAACCTGAAGGTGGTGGTCGAACAGCAATTGCTCAAGCCGTTGCGCGAGGGTGACTCGCCGCCGGTGGCCGACGTGCTGCGGGCGATCTTCACCACGCTGACCACCTACGCGTCGGCGCCCGCCGAGATCGGCGCGCGGAGTGGGCAGTACTGCGCCGACCCGCCTCCGCCGCTGGCTCAGGCCAACAAGCTGTGCGAGATGCGCCGGGCCCTCGCGGTGCTGGTGCACGACGGCAAGGGCGTCGACGCCATCAACCTGCTCGACCCCCAATTGACCATTCTCCTCAACTACCTGACCGGCACCGGCAACGACTGCCAGGGCAAGCCGCGCACCGTGAATCACTACGAGGTGTCGGGGCTCTTCTCGCGCATGTGCTCGCAAGACGCGAACTGCCAGTTGGGCAACGGGCTCGACCTGGTCGACGGGCTGACCGCCTACGTGCAGACCACGCCGGGCAAGAAGCTGGTCGCCGACCTCAACGTGCTGGCCACCAAGCAGTCGCTCATCGATCAGCTCAAGCCCTCGAACCTGTCGGAAGACCAGGCGGTGGCGCTGGTGAAGGGGCTCATTCCCGTCATCCAGAGCGCCGACTCGGCGTCGCTCAAGAGCACCTTCGCCAACCTGCCACTCTCGGCCTCGCTGAAGATGGACCTGCAGCCGATCATCGACGACCTGGTCGACGTGCTGAACCACCCCGAGATCATCGACCCGACCCACAGCGCCCTCAACTGCCTCATCGTGAAGGACACGAAATACGACATCGCCCGCATGGTCTACCGGCTGGCGGTGGCCGAACAGTGCCCCGAGTTCGGGCTCACCCGGCTGACCAACACCCTGCAGGGCCTCGAGACGGTCGATTCGCGCGGCTCGCTCGTCTACGTCGCCAACGTGCTGTCGACCTCGATTCGCGCCGACGACACCGCGGTCGATTCGGCGGCCCTGGTCTGCAAGACGCTCTTTTCGAACACCGGCAACCCGTCGAACGCCCAACTGGTGCTGCCGGTGGTCACCGACCTCGTCGAACACCACGTGCTCAACGAAGCCGTCTGCGCGGCCGACACGCTGCTCTTCGGCTGCTCGGGCGGGCCTCAGCCGGCGTGTCAGTGACCCACCTTGGCCTACATGACCTGGTGGTGGAAAACGTCAGAAACCGCTGACCGCCATTTGCGGAAAAGTATGGAGTGGTAGCATGTTCGCCGTCGTTCGAAGGGGATGACGTCTCGGAGGCCGGAATGAAGACCCTGTTCGTGACCGTTGCTGCACTTGCCCTGTTCGCCCTGCCTGCGTTCGCCCAGAAGCGAAACGCGGGCGATGGCAACGTGACCTACAAGAAGCAGACCGAGTTCAGCTTCGAAGACGACACCATCGAAGGCGATCTCACCAAGCCCGACGGCGAATACATCGAGGCCAAGCGCAAGGTGAAGCACTCGAACCTCATCAAGATTCGCGAAGAGTTCAAAGACAAGGTCATGCAGTCGGTGGGTGAGCTCTGAACTGACCCGGAACCGAACCTGGCGCCGGTTGTCTCATCTCGTTGACCGCATCACCTTTGGAGGTTGCTCGTGGCTGTTCCGCTGACACTCAAGGTCTTCAAGGGAGATCAGCTGATCTCCTCGAAGGACTACGACCGAGACATCATCAAGATCGGCCGTCTGTCTTCCGCCCACCTGTGCCTCGATGACGAGAAGGTCTCGCGCATCCACTCGGTGATCGAAGTGGCGCCCGACGGCGGCCTGTCGATCATCGACATGGGCAGCGTCGAGGGCACCTTCGTCAACGGCAAGCGCGTGAACAAGGGCGCGCTGGCCTTCGGTGACGAGATCACCGTCGGCAACACCCGCATCACGCTCGAACGGGGTGGCGCGCCGACCGTCGAAGCGGTGGCCCCCACCATCGCGCCGGTGGTGACCCAGCAAGACGTGCCGGTGGTCGTGGCGCCCGCGGCTGCTGCTCCCGTCGCGCAGCCCATGGCCGCAGTGACCGTGCCGGTCGCGGTCGCCTCGGCTGGCGTGGTGGCCCAGCAGATGGTCGCCTTCCCCGTGCCGGTGCAGGCTCCGGTTTCGGTGCCCGCTCCTGCGCCGCGCGCTCCGGCGCCTCCGGTTCGCGACGAGCAGACCGGCGCCTCGATGCGTTCGCGCCCCCGTCGCCGCAAGGGCTCGGGCCCGCTGGGCCTCGAGCTGCGCTTTCTCTGGGGCGATCAGATGGTGGGTGAATTCTTCCTCCACCCGGACACCCCCAAGATCTTCAAGGTCGGCACCCGCGCCGGCGTCGACTTCGAAATGGGTGACAGCCGGTTCAGCGGCCCCGACTTCCCCTTGGTGCACTTCGGCAAGGGCGGCGCGGTCGTTCACTTCACCTCGAAGATGAACGGCGAGCTGCAACGCAAGTTCGGCGACGAAGTGCTGACGCTCGAGCAGGCGCGCAAGCAGAACCTCGCGCAGAGCGAAGGCGAGCACTACGCGCTGACCCTGAACAACGACGACTTCGCGTGGATCGACCTGGGCGGCATCGTGGTCGAGGTCTTCTTCCAGCCCGCGCCGAAGGCCGTGTTCGTGCCCTTCACCGAGGCGGTCGACTTCACGGTCCTCAACATCTTCCTGGTCTGCTTCTTCCTCGCGGCGCTCTTCGTGATCAGCGCGGCGAACCGCGATGCCGAAGGCGAAGCGTTCGACGACGATCTCAACTCGAACCAGGCGCGCATCGCCAAGCTGCTGATCAAGCCGCCCGATCCGCCGAAGCCCGAGAACGGCGCCGAGAAGAAGAAGGACTCCGGCGAAATCGCCCAGAAGCACAAGGGCGACGAAGGCAAGATGGGCAAGAAGGACGCCCCGCAGCGGTCGGCGCACGCCGCCCCCAAGGGCGACCCGTCGAACAAGGACCAGGCCCGCATTCTGATGGCCAAGGTCTTCGGCGGAAACTCGGGCGGCATCTCGACCGTGTTCGGCCACCAGGGCCTCGGCGGCGAACTCAAGAGCGCCATGGGCAACATGTTTGGCGCGGCGCCCGGTGACTCGGGTGGTCTTGGCGGCCTCGGCCTGCGCGGCTCGGGTTCGGGCGGCGGCGGTGTCGGTGACACCATCGGCATCGGCGGCATCGGTACCCGCGGTCGTGGCGGCGGCACTGGCGGCTACGGGTCGGGCGTGGGCGTACTCGGCGGCAAGAAGGACGTCGACATCGGCATCACCTCGTCGGAACCGATGGTCGTCGGTTCGCTCGACAAGGAACTGATTCGCAAGGTCATTCACGCCAACCGCCAGCAG
>CAIWFK010000709.1 GCA_903911905.1 uncultured Myxococcales bacterium | reverse complement strand
GGCATCGCGCTGAGCCTCGGCTACCCCCTGGCCTGGCAGCCGTGGCTCTACCCGCTGTATTACGTCGCGCTGCTGGTGCCCCGGCAGATCGCCGATGATCAACGCTGCGCCGAGAAGTACGGCCCGCTCTGGTCGCAGTACGTCACGCGGGTGAAGTGGCGCATCATTCCGTTCGTCTACTAACGACCAGCTGCGCCCGGTGGCGCGGTTTTGGGCTAGTGTGACGAAAGGTATGTCCGAAGCAGAACCACCCAGCGAAGAGTCCGTCACGGCCGAGGTCTCGGCCGAAGGCCTGGACCCGCTGGTCGGCCGCACGCTCGACGGCCGCTTCCGCATCGTCGAGGTCATCGGCAAGGGGGCCATGGGCAAGGTCTTCCGCGCGGTGCAGTTGCCGCTCAACCGCGCCGTGGCCCTCAAGGTGCTCGACAGCCGCTACGGCGCGGGCCGCGACGAGAGCTTCAAACAGCGCTTCCTGGTCGAAGCGTCGATGACCGCGCGGCTCTCGCACCCCAACACCGTGCGGGTGCTCGACTACGGCAGCACGCCCGACGGCCTGTTCTTCCTCGCCATGGAATACCTGGACGGCGAGACGCTCGAGGGCGTGCTGACCCGCGGCGCGCTGCCGTGGCGCCGGGTCCTGACCGTGGGTCAGCAGATCGCCCGCGCGCTGAAAGAGGCGCACTCGCTGGGCGTGGTCCACCGCGATCTCAAGCCCGGCAACGTGGTGCTGCTCGACGCCGACGACGACACCGACCACGTGAAGGTGCTCGACTTCGGCCTGGTGAAGTCGTTCGTCGACGGCCACGAACTCGAGGGCCGCGCCATCACCCAGACCGGCATGCTCATGGGCAGCCCGCCATACATGGCGCCCGAGCAGGGAGAGCGCAACCGCGCCGACCCCCGCAGCGACATCTATTCGCTGGGCGTGGTGCTCTTCGAGGCGCTCACCGGCAAGCCCCCCTTCACCGGTGGCGCGGCGCTGGAAATCATCATGAAGCACGTGCACCAGCCGGTACCGCCGCTGGTCGCTCCCGCGAACTTCGAACCGCCGCCCGCCCTGCTGGTGGGGCTGGTGAACAAGTGCCTCGCCAAGTCGCCGATGGACCGGTTTCAGGCCATGGACGAGGTGCTGGCCGCGATGGCCGAGATTTCCGCGCCCATTCCCACCCCGATGGACGTGCCGGCCAGCGACCCCGAGATTCCCGTCGCGTCGACCTCGGCGGTGGTGCCCGTCGCCGCTCCGGCCGCTTCCCGGCCCACGACCCTGGTGCTGGGCTTCGTGCTGGCGCTGGTGGTCGGCATCGGCGGCACGCTGCTGGTGGTGCGCGGCTCGAACCGCGAGACGCCAGCGCCGCCCGTTCGAGTCGAGGTGCCGGTGCCCGCGCCGCCGCCGCGCCCGACCAGCGCCACCATTCACGTCGAGACCGAGCCCGCCGGCGCGACCGTGACCTTCGAAGGCACGGTGCTCGGGCAGACGCCCCTCGACGTCGAGCGCCCCACCGATTCGAGTGGCAACGTCAGCGCGCAACTGGTGCTCACCAAGCCCGGCTTCCTCGAGATGCGGGTGACCGCGGGCGGCAGTGGCCGCGTGCAGTTGCGCCAGAAACTGCAGCCGGTGCCCCCGCCGGTGAAGGAAAGGGACCGGGAGCGCGAGAAGGACAAGGACGAGAAGAAGCCGGCCGTCGGTGAGACCCGCCCGCCCGAAATCACCGTCGCCCCGCCCGAGAAGCTCGAGAAGACCCCGACCGGCAAGAAGCACGTGGCGCCGAGCACGCCGGTCCCCGCGCCGGTGGTTCACGAGAAGAAGCAACACCCCGCCTCGAAGATCGACGAGGAGTTCGACGCGCCGCTCGATGAGGAACTGAAGCGACCTCCCTCCCTCAAGAAGTGACCGTGCCCCCCTTCCTTCGTGAACTGCTCGACCTGCTGCTGCGCTGGGTGCACCTGATCGCCGGCATCATGTGGGTCGGCAATTCGATGCTCTTCAACTGGCTCGACCGCAACCTGTACCAGCCCGAGCCCGACAAGCAGTACCCCGGCCTGCAGGGCAAGATCTGGATGCTGCATTCCGGCGCCTTCTACGAGGTCGACAAGAAGCTGCTGCAGCCGCCCGCGCGCATGCCGGCGATGCTGCACTGGTTCAAGTGGCAGTCGTACACGACCTGGCTCACCGGCGCGTCGCTGCTGGTGGTGGTCTACGAGCTGGGTGGCCGCGCGATGATGGTCGAAGCCAGCTCGCCCTTGAGCCTGCTGCAGGCCTCGGCGCTGGGCCTGGGCACGGTGGTCGGCGGGTTCTTCACCTACGACCTGCTGTGGCGCTCACCGCTCAAGAAGGTCGAGGCGGTGCTCGTGCCGCTCACCCTCGCGCTCTTCGGGGGCGCGGTCTTCGTGCTCACCCACCAGCTCTCGGGCCGGGCCGCGTACATCCACGTGGGCGTGCTGCTGGGCACCTGCATGTCAGGCAACGTCTTCTTCCACATCATGCCCTCGCAGCGCGAACTGGTGCGCGCCACCGAAGAGGGCCGGCCGCAGGACCCCGCGATTCAGTGGCGGGCCAAGCAGCGCAGCATTCACAACAACCTGCTCACCTTTCCGCTGCTGTTCATCATGATCAGCAACCACTTCCCCTCGACCTTCGGCAACGAGCTGGGGTGGGTGGTGCTGTGGGTGCTGATGCTGGGCGGCGCCGGCGTGCGCTACGTGATGAACATTCGCTTCACCTGGAAGCCCTGGCGACCGGCGCTGGCGGGCGTCGTGGTGCTCTCGGTCGGGGCGCTGGTCGCGCTCACCCTGCCCCGCGCCGCGGCCACGCCGTCTTCCACCGACGCCGTCTCGTTCGTGAGGGTGGCCGGCATCATCGAGCGCCGCTGTCTGCCCTGCCACGCCGCGAAGCCCACCGACGACGTGTTCACCGTCGCGCCCAAGGGCGTGAGGTTCGAATCGCCCTCGCAGGTGAAGGCCAACGCCGAGAAGATCAAGCTGCAGGTGGTGACCACCAAGGTCATGCCGCTGGCCAACAAGACCGGCATCACCGACGACGAGCGCGAGTTGCTCGGGCGGTGGGTCGACCAGGGCGCGTCGCTGGAATGAAGACCTCGCTCCCGCCGACCGTGATGGAGCGCCTGGCTCGCGACAACGCGACCTTCGCCCGGGACTTTCCAGGCGAGCCCACCGGTCGCCAGCCCGTGCATACCGTGTACGGCGGCGCCAACCTATTCACCGCGGACACCGTGGGCAAGCTGGGCGCGCTCGCGCGCAAGGCGCTCGCCGAGTACGCGCCCGACGCGAAGACCCTGTCCGACGTGCTGGGCGTGCGCTTCCACGACGCGCTCTACGCCAAGCTGGTCGCCAAGCTCGAGCGCGAGCCCATCGAAGACTTCCGCATCGACTTCGAAGATGGCTACGGCTCACGCCCCGACGCCGAAGAAGACGCGCACGCCGAGGCTGCGGCCCGGGCGCTCGGCGACGCCAGCGTGCTGCCGCCCTTCATCGGCCTTCGGGTCAAGCCGCTGACCGAGGAGCTGAAGGTGCGCTCGCTGCGCACGCTCGAGATTTTCCTGTCGGCGCTGGCGAAGACCCGGGCCCCACCGCTGCTGCTGGTCACCCTGCCCAAGGTGCAGCACGAAGGGCAACTGGCGGTGCTGGTCGACGCAGTCGAGCACCTGGAGCGCGCGCACGGCTTGTCGCCCAACTCGGTGAAGGTCGAGTTCATGGTCGAACTGAGCCAGACGCTCATCGGTGCCGACGGCACCATGCTGCTGCCGCGCCTGCGTCGAGCCACGAAGGACCGCGGGTTCGCTGCGCACTTCGGCACCTACGACTACACCGCGTCGGTCGGCATCACCGCCAACGAGCAGCGCATGACGCACCCGGCGGCCGACTTCGCGCGGCACGTGATGCAGGTCTGCCTCGCGCGCACCGGGCTGTTCCTGTCCGACGGAGCCACCACCCAGCTGCCCATCGGCCCGCATCGTGGCGCGTCGCTCACCATCGAGCAGACCCACGAGAACTGCGCGGCCGTGCAAGCGGCGTGGCTGCGCTCGCACCTCGACGTGCGCGATTCCCTGATGCGCGGGTTCTGGCAGGGGTGGGACCTGCACCCGGCCCAGGTGCCGATTCGCCACGCCACGCTCTTCCACTTCTTCGAGCAGGCCCGCGCCTCGTCGGCGGCGAGGTTGCGCCAGTTCGTCGCCCGCGCCGCGCAGGCCACGCTGGTCGGCGAGCAGTTCGACGACGCAGCCACCGGGCAGGGGTTGCTCAACTTCTTCCTGCGCGGCCTGTCGTGCGGGGCGTTCACCGAGGCCGAAGTCACCGCCGAGACGGCGCTCACCTTTCAGCAACTGCAGACGAGGAACTTCGCGACCATCATCGCGAAATAGTCAGCGGCGCGAATCCACCCGGCCCCCTGCCCCGTAGAGCCCGCGGACCTTTCTGGTCATGGTGTTCTCTCGTTGCCTTTCATGGGGTCGACATGTCGCTGAAGCATGGAATGTTGCCGGTGTTGTGCAGTGTTGCGTTGGTGGGCTCGGGGTGTGGGGCGAGCACGACCGACACCGATGCGGGGGTCGACGCTGGCGCGCCGCTGGGGCCTGGCGCCAGCCTGAAGTGCGACAGCTCGGGCAAGAACGCGTGGGACACCTACGGCGTCAACGCCTTCGTGGCGGTGAACGAGGCCATCTTCGCCAACGTCGGCGCCGAGAGCACGGCCCATGGCACCACCAATCTCGGTAATTCCTTCAGCAAGATCGGCAGCGGCACGCCGGCCTCGACGGCCGACTCCGCCGCGACCTTCAAGGGCAAGCTGGCCGCCTTCCTCGTGTACGCGTACGGCGGGCCCGCGTCGATCACCTATACCGACCACGTCACCTACACCGGTCCGCAGAACATGACCGGCGCCCACGTCGGCCTCAACATCACCAGCGCGCAGTACGACTACTTCGTCAGCAACATCGTGGTGCCCGCGCTCACCAGCAACGGCGTGCCGGCGGGCGCTGGCGGGGCGAGCGCGCCCAACGACGTGTCGAGCTGCTTTGCGCCCATTCTCGTCGACGCGGCGTTCAAGGCGTCCATCGTCGGCAAGTAAGGCGAGCGCCCATGAACCAGCGCACCCTTTCCCGAGTCGCGAGGCTGGCCGCCATCGGCGTCGCCAGCATCGGGCTCATCGGGCTGGCCCACCGCCCTGAAGTCCGCCCCGCGATGCGCACGTTGGGAACGGCGCTGGGCCTGACGAACAGTTGCCCCTTCGGGTACGACGTCATCGCGTCACCCGAGCAGGTGGCGCGTGCCCGACGGGCGTTTTCCGCCTCGCACGCAGGGTCGGTTCCCGCCCCGACTCGACGGCAGTTGGGGCTCGAGGTCGGCCAATCGACCCGCGCCGAGGTCGCCGCCTGGGCAGCGACGTCGGGCGTCGCGTGCGTGCCCCAACGCGACCCCTCGCAGCTGACCTGCACCAACCTGCCCGAGACCTCGCCGGCGCTCGTCGGCGCCGAGCTGCTCGAGAGCACGACGTGGCTCGAGTTCGACGAGCGCGAGGTGCTGGCCCGGCTGACCACCGTGCGCAAGGCGTCCCAGGTGCAGGTCATCAGCAGCGCGTTTTCCGAGGTCGTCGCCTCGCTGGGCAGCGCCGGGAACGCGGCCACGCGGCGTGAGGGCGACCCGTCAGCGGCCTTCTTGTCGGGTGGAAGCCTGCGCCAGGCGAGCGCCGAGTACCGCTTCTCGAACTACTTCGCGTTGATTCGCGCGACCAACGTCGGTCAAGGGTACCTGCTGACCGAAGACTACCGGGCGCTCTGACGGCGCTGGACGGGGTCGCAGTCACCCGACGCTTCGTGTATCTGCCAACCACGCACCTCGTAGTTGGCAAATACACAAACCCGACACCGTCAGCGGCGCGCTCGACTGCCGTGTACCCGGCGCAAGCCGACGCGGTGGAGGCGGGTGTGTTCGGGCTTCGGCTCGGGCTCGGCGGCGGCGACGACCTGTTCACTGAACGCGACGGGCGCAGGAATGGGCTCGATGCTCGACGGCATCGCCAGGCGGCGCTCGTCTTCGGCCAGCTCGAGGCGCGAAGCGGCGCAGGACGACGCGAGTGCGAGGACCACGAGCGCGAGTCGAAGCATGAGGTGGTTTCTACGAAGTTTCACGCAATGGCCGCAACCCGTGGGCGGTTCGTGCACGTCCACCAGCCCGGTGCGCTGCCGCCTGGCGTCGAGGGGCAACGACGCGACGAGCATGGCGCCCGCCCCGCAAGTCAGTCGGTCACGCCGTCGAGCGGCGGTGTCGACCGAATGGATTCGGCTGCCAGCGAGCGCGACGGTGACGAAGGCACCACCGGCGACGGACAAGGCGATGCGCTACAGCCTGTTGCCGGGCGAACCCATTGCGGAGACACGGGAGCAGGCGCAACGTGCGAGCGCCGATGCGAGGGGGGGGTCGACCACGTATCGGTCGCGACGGGCCGGGTGGAGGCTGGTCGCTGGACGCAGGCTGCGCGTGGTGCTGAGCGCTCACGGCACGTACCCGACCACCGCCTGCGTGACGCCCGAGCCACCAGGTTGGTCGACGTTGCTCCACGAGGTGAAGTTGGTCGACCGGTTCACCGAGAGCGGCCAGCCGAACGAGAAGTACGCGCCGCCGAAGGCCGCGCTGACGTCCTGGCCGTTGGTGGTGACCTGGGTCCAGCTCGCTGCGGTGGTCGAAGTCCAGATGGTGCCGCCGCGCGAGAGCACGAACCGGGTGCCGTCGAAGATGACGGTGCCGGTGCCGCTGCCCAGGGTGCTCTCATTCCAGCTCACGCCATCGGAGGAGGTCACGACGAGCCCGCTGTCACCGGCTGCGACGAAGGTGCCGTTGCCGTACGCGACGGTGCCGAACGCGGCGCCGGTGTGACGTCGCTCGGTCCAGGTCGTACCGTCGGTGGTGCTGGCGATGATGCCCTGGTTCGTGCCGTCGGTGGTGTGGCCGACCGCGACCACGGTCGAGCCGTTGCCGACCACCGCGCGGTAGTGCACCGACTGGTAGCCCGCGCCAGCCGACCAGGTCATCGCGCCGTCGTCGGAATAGACGCGCAGCCCGTTGCCGCCAGCCGCGACGAAGCGCGAGCCGAGGTTCGCCGCGCCGCCGAGCCATGCGTTGCCCGAGCCGCCGGTGGTCCAGGTGCTGCCGTCGGTGGAGACCATGGTCAGCGAGACAGAGGAGCCGCCGACCGCGACGAAGCGGCCGTTGGCGAAGGTGACGCCGCGGAAGAGATCGTTGTCGTCGCCGCCGTTGGGGGTCTTCTCGAGCAGGGTCCAGGTCGTACCATCGCGGGTGCTCAAGCGGCGCTGACCGTAGCCGACGACCACCAGCACCGGCATGCCCGAGGCCGTCCCACCACCGGTCGCACTCCCACCTCCGGTCGCGCTCCCACCGCCGGTTGCGCTCCCACCGCCAGTTGCGCTCCCACCGCCGGTTGCGCTCCCACCGCCAGTTGCGCTCCCACCGCCGGTTGCGCTCCCACCGCCGGTGGAGCTGGTACCACCGCCGGTCGCGCTCCCACCGCCAGTGGAGGCCGTGCCACCGCCCGTCGCCGCACCGCCGCCGCTTCCCGCATCGGCGACTTCCACGATTCCGGCGCAACCTGAAACGACGAGCACGGCGACGAGCAGCGAGTGGCGCACATCAACTCCCGCGATAGGTGGAAAAGCTCCAGGGGCTCAGCAACAGCGGCACGTGAAAGTGCTCGGCAGGGTCGGTGATCTCGAAGTGCACGACGGCCTCCGGGTAGAAGGCCTTCGCGCCCTGCGCCTGGAAATAGCCGCGGGTGTCGAAGTGCAGTCGGTACTCACCTGCAGGAATGGTGGTGCCGGTGAGCGTGCGCAGCCGGCCGTCGGCGTCGGTCGAACCCGCGCCGACCTTGCTCCAGCCAGCGGGGCTCAGGTGCTCGAGCCAGATGCCGACGTTGGCCGCGGGGCGACCGCGCGCGGTGTCGAGCACGTGGGTGGTGATGCCGCTCATGGCGCGACCCACCTTCCCAGGCGCAGGCGGGTGATCTTCCGCTGCTCCTCGGCCGCGAGTTCGAGCTCCTGGTCGGCCGGGTTGCCGATGCGGGCCTCGAGCAGCGCGAGCATGTCCTCGGTCGACTTGCCGCTGGCGAAGACGATGAAGATGAAGCCGAACTTCGCGAAGTAGTCGTCGTTGCGCGCAGCGAGCTTCGCCAGCACGTCAGCCGAGGCCGACGTCACCGTCTGCTGCTCGGTCGAACTCCACGACGCAGCCACCGCCGACTGCTCTGCCTCGGCCTTCTTGCCGCCGATGCGCGGGTGCGCGCGAAAGGCCTCGAGCCGGTCCTCTTTCGTGGCCTTGCGCCATACCTGGTCGGCGACCGCCTCGAGCTGCGAGAGCGACGCGAACGGCCGGGCCGCGAGCACGCCCTTCACCCACGACGTCGAGCCGTTGCACTGCAGCAGCTCCTTCTCCGACACGGCTGCGGGCAGCCGGTTCAAGCGCGCGAGGCCAATCTGCTCTCGGGCGCGCTCGGTGAGCACCCCGTGCAGGCGCAGGCGACTGACGCCGCCATCGGGGAACACGTTGAGCCGCGCCCACCGGGCGGGGCCGGTCTGGTGGAGCTCGGCGGTGTAGAAGTGCCTGGTGTGCGCTTGCAACTTCGTGCGCTCGAGCAGCGGCCTCCACTGCGTCGCATCGGCCAGCAACGCGGTCGGGTCAGCCTCGTCGGGCGCGTCGCTGACCTCGATGGACGCAGTGTCGGGGTAGTTGCCCTTGAAGTGGTTGGTGTCCAACTCGACGCGGCGAATGGTGCCCTCACCGACCAGTTTCACCAGCAGCCAGTCGAAGCCCGGGCCGCGACGCCGCCTGGTTTCCCAGCCGTCACTCATGTTCTTCGCCCGACCGGGCATGAGGAGGTTGTGTCGCACGCCGAAGAACATGTCGCTGCAGGCCACCGAAACGGCTCCGTTCTCGATGGCCCCCAGGTCGATTTCGTTGGCCCCTCCACCCAACCGCCTCAAATCAGGAACGACTTCTCCATACACGCGCAGCCGGGCCACACCGCCGTCGGGGAAGATGTTGAGCCGAAGGTGGGTGACGGCGGTCTCGACGGTGACGGGGAAGAGGTTGTGGCTGTCGCCCTTGAGCGGCGAGCGGGGCAGCAGCTCGACCCAGCTCGCGGCCTTCAGCGTCGCCTCGTCGGCATCGGGCGGCGCCCAGCACCCTTCGATGGAGGCGGACTCGGGGTAGTTGCCGCGGAAGAACGCGGTGTGCACGTCGACCCCGCGCACCAGGCCCGGCGCGCCCAGGCGCACGAGGCACCAGTCGAAGCCCGGCGTGCGGCGACGACGCGATTCCCACCCGTCCATCCACTTGCCGCGGTCGGTGTACTCGTGCTCCTTCCACACCGGCTCGACGTCGCGAATGAGGTTCTCCTTCTCGGCGAAGAAGTCGTCGTTGGTGGCGATGGCAGCGCCGCCGAGGCGCTCGGCGAGCAGGTTCACCAGGCTGGTGAAGTCGGTCATTCGACGAGTGATAGCACCGCGGCACTGGGTGGCGACCGTTGGTGTACGCTTGGGTGATGTACGAGTTCGTCCGTCGCCGGAGTGGGAACCTCGAACGCCTCTCGTTCCCTTCGAGCCGTTTCGTCATCGCAGCGACGACCGAGCCGGGCTGGTGGTCGAAGGTCTCGCCGCCGAGCACGCCGAAGTGGTGGTCGACCCGAACGGTGCGGTCGAGGTGTACGACCTCTCGAGGGGCCAACTCGCCATCGACGGGGTCGCCATCTCGCGCGGCCGGTTGCAGGTGGGCGCGGTCCTGCGCCTGGCGACCATCGAGCTCGAGCTGAAGCTCGAGGGGACGGCGCAGCGCCCACTCCACACCCCTGCCTTCAGCGAAGAGGAGCTCGGCTCGGGCGACACCATGAACTCGGGCAGGTACGCTGGGGCCGGCCGAAGCGGCGAAGCCTTTCGCGCGGGCGAGGTCGTCGCTGGTCGCTACCGCATCATCTCTCGGCTCGCCCAGGGCGGCATGGGCGAGGTGTACCAAGCCGAACACATCGAACTGCAGCGCGTGGTCGCCATCAAGGTGATGCTCGAGCACCTCTCGCAAGACCCGCACTTCGCCAGCCGCTTCAAGGCCGAGGCGGTCGCCGCCAGTCGTATCGGTCACCCGAACATCGTCGACGTGCTCGACTTCGGGCAGACCGCCGATGGCCGCTTCTACTTCGCGATGGAATACCTGGAAGGCCAGACGCTGACCGAGTTGCTCGCGCAGCGAGGAACGTTGCCGGTGACGCGGGTGGTGGCGCTGGGCACGCAGGTGGCCGAGGCGCTGCAGGCGGCCCACGCGCAGGGCATCCATCGCGACTTGAAACCCGACAACGTGATGCTCATCGAGCGCGGCGGGCGGGTCGACGTGGTGAAGGTGCTCGACTTCGGCGTGGCCAAGGTCAGCAAGAGCGCCGGCTCGACCGGTGGTACCGCAGTGGGCGCCATCGTCGGCACCCCGCTCTACATGGCGCCCGAGCAGGCCCTGGGGCTCGCCGTCGACGCGCGGGCCGACCTGTACTCGCTCGGGCTGATGCTCCACGAGCTGCTCACCGGCAAGCAGACCTTCAGCGCGCCGACGCCGATGGAGACCGTCACCAAGCAGATCAACGCCCCGGCCCCACCGCTGCCTGGCTCGGTGCCGGCGCCACTGCGCGCGCTGATTTCACGAATGCTGCAGAAGGCGCCCGAGCAACGGCCAGCGAGCGCCGCCGAGGTCATCGCTGCGCTCGTGCAGACGCCCGAGCCGACGACGCCGGTAGTGCCGAGGTGGGTGATGGGAACCGTTGGCGCGGTGGTGCTCGCGCTCGCGGTGGTGGTCGTCGACCTGAGCGTCGACTCCTCGGGGGCCAAGCTGGCCTCGCACGAAGCCACCCCGCTGGTGTTGCCGAGTCCCCGGCCGAAGCCGCCGCCGATGACGCCTGCGCCTGAACGACCCGTCGCGCCTCGGCCACCAGAGCCACCAGCGCCGGCTCCCGTCGACGCGCAGACCGTCATCGTTCCCGAGAATGGCAAGGGCACCGGCGACACACCGGAGCAACCGGGCACCCTGGTGGTGGGCCTTGGCCACACGGTCGGGCTCCGTATTCCCGGCGTCACGCGCATCGCGGTGGCTGACCCGTCCAAGGCCGACATCGCGCCGATGCCCGACGGCGTGAAGGTGACCGGCAAGGCCGAGGGCTACACCAACTTGCTCATCTGGACGAAGACGGGCCAGACCTTCAAGGGCGTGCACGTGAAGGAAGCAGGCTCGCGCCCATCGACGCTGAAGTAGGCTCGGTCTTTCAACCGGGGAGGGTGAACCACGCCGGTGTACGTGCTCGCACCCTGACCGGTTCAGCGAACCGCACTCGCAAGTTGCGCCGAGGTCTCGATCAACGAGAAGCGAACCGACCAGTCTCCGACGACGAAGTCGGTGTGACGTCGGCTCGACAGGGACAGCACCAGGTCGCGCCCAGCAGTCGTCGGGAGGTTCGCTGTGGCCCCGACGGGAATCGAGAGCTCACCGGTGCCTGCTGGAGCGAGACACGAAACCCACACTGCGCCGTCGAACAGCTCGACGACGGCGTCGGTGTCGGCCGCACCCGGCATCCAGGTGACGGTGAGCGGGGCCGCACGCGAGATGTCTCCGACGGGGCCGGTGAACTTCAAGGCCTCTGGTGACGCGAGGGAGTGCCCCGAGAACCCTGGCACGTCGGCTCCCGACGCCGACACGGTCAGCAGCTGACCTGGGCCACGCCACGCGGGCGCTGATGCGACGACCGAGACCTCCTCGGGCGCGAGCGAGAGCCCCCCGCCCAGCAGCGAGCCGGCGACGAAGATTTCGCCGGCACTCCAGGGCGACAGACGCAGCCCAACATCCTGTACGCATTTCGCGACCGAGCACGCGCCCCAGGTCGAGCGCTGACAACCAGCGTCCGCGCTACCGGACTCGAGGAAGATCGCGGTCACGACCGTGGACGACGAAAGATCGTTCACCAGAACGTCGATGGTGCCGGCGTTCCTCGGAGCGCTGCAAGCGACGAGCATCACACCGAACACCACGACTCCAGGCCCCATGGCTGAAGCCTGACGTGCCCCGCGATTCGGTGCAACGCACGAAGTGACGGTGCGAACTGCGGTCATTCAGACGCTCCGCTACACTGGGACGTCATGCGCCAGCTCACCATCCGCAAGGTCTCGAAGTTCATCGGCCAGAGGCTCGCGGAACTCAGCGCGCACAGCGGAAAGAGCCTCAACACCCTCGTGCTCGAACTCCTCGAGGCCGCGCTCGGAAGGAAGCGCCAGCGCCTGCGCAGGTACATCACCTGGTCTGAAGCCGAGGCCCGCGAGTTCGACGCGTCGCTCGCAGCCCAGCGCAAGCTGGACGCGCGAAAGTGGCGCTGACGCCTACTGCGCGGCGCCGTGCGGTCGCCCCATCGCCCGCTCGACGCCCACCTTCGCCACCGCCTCCTGGTACCGCGCACGCACCAGGTTCAACTTCGCCTGGGTGAGCGCCGCCTGCGAATCGAGCAGGTCGGTGGTGGTCGCGGTGCCGGCCTTCACCAGCGCCTGCGTCACCCGCCACGCCTCTTCGGCCGACGCGATGGCCGTCTGCGCCACCTCGACCGCCGAGTGCGACGAGCGGAACGTCGCCAGCTTGCCCGAGGCCTCGGTCTTCACCTGGCGCTCCTGCTCTTCCCGCAGGTCGGCGGCCGCCTCGGCGCTGCGCTGCGCGGCCTGGCGCTGGTACCACGAGGCGCCCCATTCCCAGATGTTCCAGCTGGCCTTGAACCCCACGTAATACGAGTCGGGCGGCGCGAAGGCCTGACCGAACAGGTGCACGTAGCCTGCCTCGAGGTTGGCCTCGGGCAGCAGCAGGAACAGCTTCGAGGTCGACTGGTGCTCGGCCGCGGTCTGCTCGTAGCGCGCCTTGAAGACCTCTGGCCGGTTTGCCGCCGCGCGCTGCTGCGCTTCGGTCTCGGTCACCGTCGGCATCACCTTGTCCTCGAGGGCGGTCGGCTCGAGCAGGGTGACGTCACCGTCCTCCGCCGAGAAGCCCATGGCGATGAGCAGGGCCGAATAGGTAATCTGCTCCTGGGTCTTGCTGACGATGAGCTGCTGCCGCGCGTTGGCGGTCGCCACCTCGAGCCGCAGCAGGTCGGCAGTGGTCGCCGCGCCGGCCTTCACCCGCGCTTCCATCACCTGCCGCTGTTCGTCGAGCTGACCGATGGAGGCCGTCGCCACCTCCTCCGACGCCCTGGCCTCGAAGTACCGCAGGAACCCGGTCTGCACGGTCTCGGTGATGGCGTCTTCGGTGATGTGCTCACCCTCGTGCGCCGCCAGCGCCAGGTCATCGAGCCCCGCCTTGTCCTGGAAGAGGTGCAACAGCCCCAGCACCGGCTGGTTCGCGGCCGCCACGAAGGTGTTCACGTTCTGACCACGCGCCGTGAACATCAGCGGGCCGAAGGCGATGTTGAAGCCCTCGCTGTAGTGCTGGTGCTCGTCGGACACGTAGAGGCCGGGCAACATGCGACCGCGCACCGAGCGCGACTGATCTTCCACCGAGTCCGCGCGCAACTGCACCGCGTGCAACCCGGGGCTGTGCACCAGCGCCAGGTGCACGCCGTCCTCCACCGAGATGGTGCGGGGAGCTTTCGTCACCGGGGCCTGCGCCAACACCGCCAACGTCAGAAGCAGATTCATGGCTGCGCTCACTTGACGAAGACGGTGACGTCGGCCGACAGGCCCGCTCGCAGCGCCACCTCGGCCGGAGGCGACTTCCACGCGATGCGCACCGGCACGCGCTGCACCACCTTCACGAAGTTGCCCGACGCGTTGTCGGGCGGCATCAACGAGAAGCGCGAGCCCGTGCCGCCCGAGACGCTCTCGACCACGCCTTCGATCGACTTGCCCGGCCACGCGTCGAGCACGATCTCGACCTTCTGCCCCTTGGCGATGCGACCGACCTGCGTTTCCTTGAAGTTCGCCACCAGGTACGTGCCCGCGGGCACCAGCGAGGCCAGCGGCTGCCCGGGCTGAATCAACTGCCCTTCGTGCACGCCCAGCTTCGAGACGATGCCGTCGGCCGGCGCCAGCACCTTGGTGTACGCCAACTGGTTCTGCGCCAGTTCCTGCGCGGCCTGCGCCGACTTCACCCGCGCATGCGCCAGGTCGGCCGCCGCGTGTGCCGCGGCAATCTGCGCCTCGATGGGGCTGCTCTGGTCCAACCGACCCTTCGCTTCGTCGACCCGCGAGATGGCTGCGCGCTTCGCTTCCTCGGCCGCCGCCACCTGCGCCTGCGCCGCCTGCAGCGCCGCCGCCGTCGAGTCACGCTGCGCCTGGGCGTTGTCCAACTGCT